>JAICYR010000227.1 GCA_025934135.1 Acidobacteriaceae bacterium
ATCGCCATTTCAAGCGGCGCAGTCCAGTCGCCTGCATTGCGCAGCACCTGCCGCCGCATCACAGCGAGCGCACGCTCCGGCGCCAGCTCGATGAGGAAATAAAGCACGTTCTCGCTCTCGCCGCGCCGGATCGCCAGCATGCGATGCGACGGAATCGTCTTCACCGGCTCCGCGTACTCGTAATACATCTTGAACTTTTCCTGCGCGTCCACCGCGTCCAGCGCCTTGCGGCTCACCACCACGCCCTCGTCGAAAAGAAGCTGCCGCAGAGCTTTGCGCAGCGCCGCATCTTCGCTGATCCACTCCGCCACAATGTGCCGCGCGCCTTCAAGCGCTTCCTCCATCGTTGCCACGCCGAGCTCCGCGTTCACAAACGTCGGCGCAAACGCCTCCAGCGGCAACGCCGTGCGCTGCTGCTCCCACAGATATTTCGCCAGGGGCTCCAGGCCTTTCTCGCGCGCAATCGTCGCCTTCGTCCGCCGTTTCGGCTTGTACGGCAGATACAGGTCCTCGAGCTCGTTCTTGTCCAGCGTCGCTTCAATCCGCGCCTTCAGCTCGTCGGTCAGCTTGCCCTGCTCGGCAATCGAAGCGAGGATCGTCTTACGCCGGTCCTCAAGCTCGCGGAAGTACGCCAGCTTCTCCTCAATCGCGCGGATCTGCACTTCGTCCAGGTTGCCCGTCGCCTCCTTGCGATAGCGCGCAATAAACGGCACGGTCCCGCCGTCGTCCAGCAGCTCAATCACCGAAGTGACGCCGCGCAGTGGAATGTTCAAAGTGTTTGCGATATGAAGAAGAATTTCAGGGGAGAGATTTTTATGATCCGTCATGACAGTCCATCGCTATCCTAAATCGACCGACTGAGGAAAACTCCCTCGCTACACGACCTGATCCCGAAATCTGCTTTTGCTCTTTTCTGTCATTCCCGCAGGGAATTTGCTCTTCTGTCAGAACAACCTGTCGTCCCGAGCGCAGCGAAGGACCTCCTGAGCAGCGCGAAGGATCTGGTTCTGGTCTTGTTTTTGCTTTTCTGTCTGTCATTCCCGCGGGAAATCCGCTATTGGCTCTTCCCTAACAAACCTTGTCATCCTGAGCGAAGCGAAGGACCTGCTTCTGCTTTTGTGTCCGTCACTACCCACGAATGTGCACGAGACACGCTCGCCGCGCCCAGCGTCCCGGAGGGACCGCACGAAAATAGCCCATGTATGACAGCGTCTTCACCTGTCAACTGAAAATGCACAACAGCTCCCTGTTGTGGTGGGGGCGCGGTCAAGGGCGCCGTACTTTGGCGTTCATCTTGACCCTTGACCGCGTCCCCACCACTGCCACAATCGAGTTGGGAACGAAGATCAGAGTTCTTTTCTGAGCTTCGTTCCTTATCCGAAAAACCGTCTTGCATTGCTAAACGACCCCGAGCTCGCACGTTGAATTCAATCACTTTTGATGGCAACCGTTTGAGGTTCCACCAACCATGTATTCGGCCCGGTAAAGCGCCATGATTCTGTGTTCAAACTCTCTGGCTGAAGAGAGGCGGGGTGTCCAATCAGGGTGTCGGCCGAAGCCGCGCCACTGGGCTAAACGGACTGCCCCGCATGCGAACCGCGCTCCCTCCCCTGCGTGTAGTCTTGCCCGGAGCGCAACATCCAATACAACCTCACTGCCAGCTTGTGGGCGATGGCTAACTTGGCTACGCCGTGATGCTTCGTCATCGACAGGCGCACATACTTTCGGTGCCAAGCCGCATCGTGCTTCTGGGCCTTGGTCGCCGCCTCCACCAGCAGCCAGCGCACCATGGTGTTGCCCTGCTTGCTGATATGCCCCAGCCTCTGCGGCTTGTTGCCGCTGGAGGCCTCGGCGGGAATCAATCCCAGATAGCTGCCCACCTGCTTGCCTCGCGGAAACCGTCTCCAGTCCCCGATGGTCAGCACGTAAGCCAACGACACGATCGGCCCGACCCCGGGATGGGTCATCAGAAGCCGGGCCTCCGCGTTCTCGGCCGCGGCTTGATCCACCGCCTGGTCTAGAGGTGCTATCCGCTGATCGAACTTCTCCAGCAGATCGATCAGATCCGAGCGCCGTTGCGCATACCAGCCCGTCAACGGCAGCCCCAGCAACTGCTCGCGCCGCTTCGGCGACCACACTCGCGGAGCCAACCAGCCTTCGTTCTTGGCCAGCGCGTCCAGCTGGTTCTTGATATGCGCCCGCATCCGCACCAGCCGGCAGCGATGCAACAGCAACTGCCGCAGTTCCTCGTTCTCCACCGGCGGCTGCCACACCACGGGAAACCGATCCTCCACCAGCAACTTCAGAATGTGGCGCGCATCCCGCTTGTCGGTCTGCTGCCGCCTCTGAATCGAGGCATGAATCGCGCCGGCGTCACCCAGCAGAACTTCATGCCCTATCTGGCTCATCAGGCGACGGAACCAACGAAAACTTCCCGTTGCCTCCATGCCAAGGCGCACCGGCTTGCCGGCCAGGGAACGATAAAACCGCTCTGCCTCCTCGGGATGGCGCAAACGGCGTTCCCCATACTCGCCTGTCTCTTGGTCGACAAACGCAATCTGCTGAAAACTCGGATGAAAGTCGCAGCCTATAATCACCATGTTCGGCTCCTTCTCCCGAGCTCCTTGGTCGTTTAGTAGCAACCAGTCTACTCAGCTGAAGGAGCCGACGCTGTCATGAAATCAGGGTGGAATTCGCCGACACGGCGGATGGAACCCTGGGGACCGCATCAAAAAAGAGTTGGGAGCCCCGTAGGGGCGCCGCGAACTGTCCAGCTAATTTCCAGGATGGCCGGGTGGCACAACGTACCATGTGCGACTGCTTGTGCGGCTACATCAACGCACACCAACCCACACTTTTCATCCTGACCCTGAGCCACGCGAAGGGGAAGGACCTGGCGACCGCACCTCGAAATCAGCAGTTCACCGCCATCATCGAGCACCCGGCCTTCCCCGCTTTCCACTGGATCAGGAACTTCGTTACCGCGTTCGGGTCCATACGCCGCATCGACTCGAACTCCCCGCTCTTCTGGCTGTATAGCAGCTTGCCTGTGGCGCTGAGAACCGCAACCGCCGGCACGCCTTTCTCCAGCGGAATGCCATACTTCTTCGCCAGGTCGAGGTTGGCATCGTACTGCCCCACATTCACGTGAACCAGCACAAAGTTGCTCTCCAGCAGTGGAGCGTTCTGCGAGTTGTGCATGTAGATGTCCAGCACCTGGCAGTCGCCGCACCAGTTGCCGCCAAAATCGAGCAGGACGCGCTTGTGCGTGCTCGCGGCGGTTGCCAGCGCGTGGGCGATGTCGGCCTTCGCCTCCGCCGGGTCGGGATAGATTTCACGGCCTGACGGACGCGCCATTGCGGCTCCGGCAACAAGGATGAGAACCAATGCAAGCCAACGGGGAAGTTTCACGGGAGCCTCCTCCAGTATCTTCATTTTAAGGAAAATCTCACTGCCGCGGCGTCGCTTAGTGCGAAATTCGATCCATCTCCCGCCGGGGTAGCTGCCTCGTGCTCTCGTTCGAACGTTCGCTGCAACCATCGCGTCTATCTTCGCGAACCAAACAGTGCATAAGAGCGCGCCAAAGCTATACTGTCCGCGTCGCTCCGGTTGACCAAATCAATCGCTGCTTTTCCGTTGACTTAGAAAGGTGCGTAACCCGAATGCGCAAGCCTGCCCGCTCCAATCGATTGACCTGCATCGGAACCCTGTGCGCCTTTGCCTGCCTGCTCGCTTCTTCTGTTGCTGCCGGCAGCCAGCAGGCCACACCTGAGTCCGCAGTTCAGGGAGGCGCGCGGGCCGCCATCACCTTTGAAAAGGTGATGATGTATCCCGATACCGGCGACGACAAGGGCAGCGGTTTCTTGTGGTGGGATAATGCCTCCGCCAACGCATGGTTATTTGCAAACGTCTCGTCGTCGAACCTGATCGCCAACGCGTACGGCCTTGGCACGCACCAGGTAATTGGGCTTCCAAAATGGGCCGAGACGAACCGGTACAGCCTGCAGGCCAATATGGGCGCAGATAAGTTCAAGGAGTTCGAGAAGCTTCCAGTGGACGAGCAATCGAGTCAACAGCGCTTGATGATGCAAGCGGTTCTTGCCGGCCGGTATCGGCTCAAAGTGCACCGGGAAACTCGCGAAATGCCTGTTTACGAACTGGTCGTCGCCGACGGAGGACTGAAGATCGCGGAAGCGGATAGCTTCGACGGCCATAGCGGCGGCTCATTCTTTATGCCTCGGGAGTGGTGGAATTACGGCACAATGCAGGACCTCGCCTGCAAACTCGCGGGACGGTCGGGTGGTGTCGTTGTCGACAAGACTGGTATGGGAA
>JAICYR010000145.1 GCA_025934135.1 Acidobacteriaceae bacterium
GTGCAAGGGATCGGTCGGCGATCCTCGCGGCGAGCGATTGTTTTTTCCCGTTTTATGACTGCGTTGCCTCAACCTGAGATGCCTGGACGTAAGCGCCTTGCTGTTCAAGCCGGTTGGCGTCGTTGTCGCTGAGCTTCCACATGCGTCTTGCTTCCGCTGCCGAGGGCGCTCTTGCAATTACTCCGGTTATGTTGACTCGTGCGCCCTGCTGGATATTGGCATTGGTGATGGTGTTCCCCTCGCGCACGACGAGCATAGGCGGGACGTTGTGGCCGCCAATCCAGAAGGCCTGGTTGCCGTCGGTCTGCTGGACGGGAACGTCGAGGATGCTGAAGGGCTTGCCTATAAACGCTTGTTTATTGGCTGAGGCGAGGATCTGGACTCCGGCTCCGCCGAGAGCTCCGTTGGTTGAAGGCTCGCCGTTGGTGGCAAGGCCGGCGTTCTGACCATTGGCGGGGTTGGGTTGTACGACTGAGGTTTGTGGCCGACGGCCCCACCACCAACCTCCATAACCACCCCATCCGAAGCCGCCAAACCAGATCACCAGGATGATAATGACGGCGATCCATATCCAGATCCATCCATAGCCCACGCGAGCTCCTACTTCGCGTTCGACGCGGTCGCGATCGCCGAGAGGTTTGTTGGGATCTGGTGAGGCCATACGCGATTCCTCCTGCTTAGTGGGATGGACTTGTGGGAGGGTGCGATGTCCCGATGCGGTGGAGATGGATTTGATTTCGTGTGATTTCGAACGGGTGCTGTTGTTGCGAGGCTGTGGGGCGGATATATAGTTTCGGTTTAAGATAACGCCCCTTGGTGGCCGGGTGACTGATAGAGTAGCGTTCAGGATTATGTTTGCGAAGGCGCAGAGGATACATTTCATCGGAATTGGCGGGATTGGCATGAGCGGGATTGCTGAGATCCTGCTGAATCTTGGCAATGCGGTCAGCGGGTCGGATCTGCGGCGGACGGCGGTTACGGAACGGCTGGTGTCGCTTGGGGCTACGGTTTTTGAAGGCCATGCGGCGGCCAACGTGATTGGCGCGGACGTGGTGGTGACGAGCTCAGCGGTGAATGAGCGAAACGCCGAAGTGGTGGAGGCCCGGCGGCGGAAGATTCCGGTGATTCAGCGGGCGGAGATGCTGGCTGAGCTGATGCGACTGAAATACGGCATCGCGGTGGCGGGGATGCACGGGAAGACGACAACGACTTCGATGATTGCGGCGGTGCTGGCGGCAGGCGGGCTTGATCCCACGGTGGTGGTGGGCGGCCGCGTGGCGACAATGGGGTCAAATGCGCGGCTGGGCAAGTCAGAGTATCTGGTGGCGGAGGCGGACGAGAGCGACCGCTCGTTTCTGAAGTTGTCTCCGATTTTGTCGGTGGTGACGAACCTGGACCGCGAGCACATGGATTGCTATCACGACATGGCGGACGTGGAGCGCGCGTTTGTGGAGTTCATGGATCGGGTGCCTTTTTATGGAGCATGCGTGGCGTGCTGCGATAACCCGCTGCTGGCTGGGATTCTGCCGAAGGTGCGTCGAAGGGTCTTTACCTATGGCACGAGTGCGCGTGCGGATTTTGTGCTGCGGATGCTTCCGGCATCGGATGGCGTGCGGTCGAGGTTTGAGGTGGCTTTTGACGGCGAGGTGCTGGGGCCGTTTGAACTGCATGTTCCGGGGCAGCACAACGTTTTGAACGCGACGGCGGCGGTGGCGATTGCAACGCGGCTGGAGATGAAGCCCAAAGCAATTGCGGCGGGATTGGGTCATTTTCGCGGAGTGGACCGGCGCTTTGAAGTGAAGGGCTGCGTGCGCGGCGTTACGGTGGTAGACGATTACGGGCACCATCCGACAGAGATCCGCGCGACGCTGCGGGCGGCAAAGGACTGTGGCTATCGGAAGATTCATGTGATTTTCCAGCCGCATCGCTACACGCGGACCCGGGACCTGATGGGGGAGTTTGCGGCGTCGTTTGGAGATGCGAGCACGGTCGAGGTTCTGGATATTTATCCGGCGAGCGAGGAGCCGATTGAGGGCGTGACGGCGGAGGCGCTGGTGAAGGCCATGGAGGCTGGCGGCGCTTCGGAGATGGTCGAGTACGCGGCTTCGACCGAAGAAGCTGTAGAGCGCGTAGTGCGCCGGGCCGAAGAAGGCGATGTGATTCTGACGCAGGGCGCGGGGAGTGTTTCGGGGATTGCTCCGCTGGTACTGGAAAAACTCAAAAGCTAAAGTTCGATCAGCTAAGAAGAGGGCAGTTAAAAAGCGGTCAGCGGCATGTTCTTACGCGGCCTTGTGGAATGGCTGGACTTTTGGCCTGCGCTTGCGGCTTGCGCGCCAGAGGTCGTAATCCATTTGCAGCCCGGACCAGAATGCGGCATGAGTTCCGAGCGCATCGGAGAGGCGTAGGGACATGTCCGCTGAGATTCCTGCCCGTCCGTTCAGCACGCGGGAAAGAGTAGTGCGCGAAACTTTCAGGCGCGCAGCGGCATCGGCGACTTCCATTTGTCCCAGGTATTCCCGCAATACTTTTCCGGGATGCGGCGGGTTGTGCATGAGGGGCATATTCTTCTCCTAGTGATGATCGCGGTAGTCAACGAGAATGTAATCAATATTCCACCGAATCCAGCCACAGCCCTCTTGCTGGCGCCGTCGCTCCGGCGGCGGTGCGGGATTTTTGTTGCAGGATCGCGGTGATGTCTTCGGGGGCGATGTGGCCCCGGCCCGCGTCGAGGAAGGTTCCGACTAAGTTGCGGACCATGTGGTGAAGGAATCCATTGCCGCGAATGGTGTAGATCAGCAGGTCGTTTTCTTCGGCCCATTCGGATGAAAAGATCGTGCGGATGTTGTTGGGTGGGGCAGCGGCTTCCAACTGGCGGGTGGTAAGGTCGGGATCGGTGGCGGCGAAGGATGTGAAGTTGTGCTCACCCACTACGAGGGCAGCGACGCGGCGCATTTTTTCCACGTCGAGCGGCCAGTGGAGCGCGTAGACGTAGCGGGCGGTCCATGGCGGACAGATTTCTCCGCGATAAATGCGGTACTCGTAGGTTTTGGCGCGGACGCTGTGCCGGGCGTGGAAATCGGGCGAGGCGTGTTCGGCTCCGAGCACGCGGATGGCCGGCGGAAGAGTTCGATTCAGGGCGCGGTGAAGATTTTCGGGCGGAATGGGCGCGACCAGTTGGAAGGAGGCGACTTGGGCGCGGGCGTGGACGCCGGCGTCGGTGCGTCCGCTGCCCTGGGGTAGAACGCGCTCGCCGATGACGCGCTCGATGGCGTCGGCCAACTCTCCCTGAATGGTGCTGTGGCCGGGCTGAACCTGCCAACCGTGGTAATCGGTTCCGTCGTATGCGAGGGTCAGCTTCCAAATCATGCGCTTGAAAGAATCTTCTCAAAAATTCTTGCGAAGTTTCTGGGTCTTTTGGCGATCCTGAAACATCAGATTGCCTACGATATACTCAAGCTTTCTTGCCATTGCAGTTTTTCACGGAACGAAGCTGGAGCGAATCGCGTATTAGCAAGTTGCTGGAAACGGCTCCGTTGGCCGAAAACGGCACTCGTTGAAGGATACCCCGGACCAAACTGGAAGACACCCAGGAACACAGTTGAACACAAGCGCGCGACGCAAATCCGCGCTCTGACTTGCGGAGAGATTGCATGGATATGGTTGAGGAGCGCCACGTGGCGCGAAGCGGAAATTCCTCGGAGGGTTCGGGACTGTTCCAGAAATTGAAAGCCGCCGCGGCAATAAGCTGCGTTCTGGTGGGCACCATGCCCAGCTATGGGTTACAAGCCGCGCCGCCTCCGGCATCGGGCAGCGCGCCGCAGACGCAGACGAATCCGGCGGGGGAGCCAAACACGAAGGGGCTTCCGCAGGAGCCCGCCCCGAACTATACCCAGCCGCTTTATATGCGGCCCGGCACTCACGACTTCAGCAAGCCGAGAAATTACTGGCCGAATCCCTTTGCGCCGTACACGGCGATCAGCGCGCCGGAGGCGAGCTTTTTGAATTCGCCCAAGCTGGAGGGACTGCTGCGAGACGGCAAAATCTACCTGAGCCTGAGCGACGCGATTGTTCTGGCGCTACAAAATAACTATGACATCGCGATTCAGCGCTACAACCTGAACATTGCCGATACCGATATTCTGCGCGCCAAGGCGGGCAGCACGCTGTTTGGCGTGAACAGCGGCATTGTGACCGGGACGCTGGGCGGCGCGGGGACCACGGTGGCTGGCGGCGGAGGTCCGGGCGGGACTAGCGTGGCCTCGGGCGGCGCGGGAGCGGGCGCGAGCGGTCTGACCCTGTCCACCAACGGCGCCGGGCCGCTGCCGGAGAACCTCGATCCGGTGCTGGCGGGGCAGATTCAACTACAGAGGGCGACGACGGCGGAGCAGAATATTCTGTTTTATCCAAGCGGGTCGCTGACCCAGAACTCGAACAGCTACGATTTCACCTATAACCAGGGCTTCCTTACAGGGACCGCGCTTCAGGTTGGCTTCAACAACAGCTACGTCACGTCGAACAGCTTTTTCAATTCCTACAGCCCGTCGTATACGACGGGGTTTACCGCAACGCTGACGCAGCACCTGCTGAAGGGCTTTGGATGGGGCATCAACGGTCGGTTTATTGTGCAGGCGAAAAACGACCGGCGCATCGCGGACTCGGCCTTTCGCCAGCAACTGCTCTACACGATCAACCAGGTGGAGAACATCTACTGGGGACTGGTGAGCGCCTATGACGACTTGCAAGCCAAGGAGAGAGCCGTGGCGCAGTCTACGCAGTTGCTGAAGGACAACGAGAAGCAATTGCAGATTGGCACGCTGGCCCCGCTGGATGTGGTGAGCGCGCGCAGCGGACTGGAGACAGACAAGCAGGCGCTGATTGCTTCGCAAAGTAACCTTGAGTATCAGCAATTGCTGATGAAGCAGGCTATTTCGCGCAGCCTGAATGATCCTGCGATTGCGGCCGCGCCGGTGGTTCCCACGGACCGCGTGAGCCTGGCGGAGACGCCGGAAGAGCACCAGTCGATTGACGACCTAGTGCGGCAGGCGGACGCCAACAGCCCCACAATCGAGCAGGCGACCATTAACCTGAAGAACGACAAGCTCACGCTGAAAGGCGCAAAGAACGGGCTGCTGCCGACGCTCGATGTGACGGCGTTCTATGGCGCGACGGGACTGGGCGGCATGCAAAGCCCGACGTGCGCGGATTTTCAAAGTGGCGGACCGTGCAAGCCGAACCAGTACCCGCCGATAACCTATGGCACCGCGTTCTCCAACCTCTTTAACAGCAGCAGTCCGAACAAGGGGATCGGCTTTAACCTCAGCATTCCCATTCGCAACCGCACGGCGCAGGCCGAGCAGGCGCGGTCAGTGCTGGAGTATCGCCAGGCGCAGATGCGCTTGCAGCAGCTTTATGTGCAGACGCGGATGCAGGTCATTAACGCGCAGTACGCGCTGACGAACGATCGTGCGGCGGTGCAGTCGGCCACCTCGACTCGCGACTATGACCAGCAGAGTTTGAAGGCTGAGGTGACGAAGCTGCGGCTGGGCGCGTCAACCACGGCAAACGTGCTGGCGCAAGAGCGGACATTGGCAACATCGGAGAGCACGCTGATTTCCGCGCGGGCGAAGTACGCGATTGATCGCGCCGCTCTAGGGCAGATTCTGGCCAGCACGCTGGACCGGTACAACATTTCCATTGTGGACGCGGTCAACGGGAAGGTGACGGCGGAGCCGACGATTCCGGGCATTGAGCCGGCGAAGCCAGAGCCGGAGGTCACGGTCCCGAACCAGCAGCAGAATCTGGAAAAGCAGGAGCAGCAGAAGCCGACCTCGCCGCCGAAGCGGTAATTCACTTGAGTAAGGAAGCCCCGGTCCAAAGCCGGGGCTTTTTTCTGGCCTCTCAACCTGATAGAATCGATTGAATCCACCTATTGGAGTAGCGATGCAGGCGATCCTTGCGCTCGAAGACGGGCGCATCTTCCGGGGTGAGGGCCACGGCGCAAAAGGCGAGTGTTATGGCGAAGTCGTTTTCAATACATCTCTAACCGGCTATCAGGAAATTTTCACCGACCCGTCCTACGCGGGGCAGATCGTCGTTCTTACCAACCCTCAAATCGGCAATTACGGAACCAACGCCGCCGATAACGAAGCCAATAAACCTTACATTGAAGGCCTGGTGACCCGGGAGTTTTCACCCGTGTCGTCAAACTGGCGCTCGCAGCAGGTGGCTGACGAGTATCTGGAACGGTTTCAGGTCCCGGTGATTTCCGACATTGACACGCGCGCGCTGGTGCGGCATCTGCGGACCAAAGGCTCGCTGCGCGGAGTGATTTCGTCAATCGAGACGAACGCCGATGCGCTGGTAGAGAAGGCGCGCGGAATTCGCATCATGAACGGGACGGACCTGGCGAAGGTGGTTTCCACCAAAGCGCGTTACGAGTGGGAGTCTGACGGGCCTGACCCGCTGGCGGGGACTTCTCCGGAAACTGCCGAGGCGGAGGCGGAGGAGAAATCGCTGCTTCATGTGGTGGCTTATGATTTCGGGATCAAGAAGAACATTCTGCGGATGTTGGCCAAAGAGGGCTGCCGGGTGACTGTAGTTCCGGCCGAGACTTCGGCGGAGGATGTGCTGTCGCTGAATCCGGACGGGATCTTCCTGTCGAACGGGCCGGGCGATCCGGAGCCCGTGACGTACGCACAGGAGAATCTTCGCAAGCTGGCGGGGCGCAAGCCGATCTTCGGAATTTGCCTCGGCCACCAGTTGCTCGGGCTTGCGCTGGGCGGCAAGACCTACAAGCTGAAGTTTGGGCACCATGGCGGGAACCATCCGGTGAAGCGCATGGTATCGGGCAAGGTGGACATCACCGCCCACAACCACAATTTCGCGGTTGATCCTGACTCGATGAATTTGAGTGAAGTGGAACTGACGCATATCGACCTGAACGACAACACGCTCGAAGGAATGCGGCACCGGACGATGCCGATCTTCAGCGTGCAGTACCATCCCGAAGCCAGCCCCGGCCCGCACGACTCGAATTATCTGTTCCAGGACTTCAGGAAGATGATGGAGGAGTGGAAGGGGTGAAGAGCTTCTCAAAACTTTTATCTGATTGTTATGGAGCGGCGGGCTTTCAATCCCGCCATTTTTCTGAAAGCTGCAACATAGAATTTGGTGAAGGGCACAAGATCTGAATGCCACGCAGGAATGACATTACGAAGATTCTGGTGATCGGCTCCGGGCCGATTGTGATTGGGCAGTCGGCGGAGTTTGACTACTCGGGGACGCAGGCGTGCAAAGCGCTCAAGGCCGAGGGCTATGAGGTCGTGCTGGTGAACTCAAATCCGGCGACCATCATGACCGATCCCGAGTTGGCCGACCGCACCTATATCGAGCCGCTGACCCATCAGTACGTTGAGGAAATTCTGCGGATTGAGTCGGAGATGCTGCGGGAGCAGGGACGCGGAGGCAAGTTCGCGGTGCTGCCGACAGTTGGCGGGCAGACGGCGCTGAATCTTGCTGTGGATCTTGCCGATTCCGGCGTTCTGGACAAGTACGATGTGGAGTTGATTGGCGCGAAGCTTGAAGCCATCAAGAAAGCCGAAGACCGGCTGTTGTTTAAGGACGCGATGACGCGCATTGGCCTCGATATGCCGCGCTCCACGCTAGTGAACAACGTGCGCGACGGCATTGAGTTCGCGGGGAAGATTGGGTTCCCAGTCATTATCCGGCCATCGTTCACGCTGGGCGGCTCGGGCGGCGGGCTGGCCTACAACCGCGAAGAGCTGATGGAGATCCTTTCGCGCGGGCTCGATCTTTCGCCCGTGCATGAGTGCCTGATTGAGGAATCAGTGCTCGGGTGGAAAGAATTCGAGCTTGAGGTGATGCGCGACCTCGCGGACAACGTCATCATTGTCTGCTCGATTGAGAACATGGATCCAATGGGAGTGCACACCGGCGACTCCATCACGGTCGCTCCCGCGCAGACGTTGACTGATCGCGAGTACCAGGCGATGCGCGATGCGGCGATTCGCGTGATGCGCGAAATCGGCGTGGAGACGGGTGGGTCGAATGTGCAGTTCGCGGTGCATCCCACCACCGGGCGGATGACGGTGATTGAGATGAATCCGCGCGTGTCGCGCTCGTCGGCGCTGGCGTCGAAGGCGACGGGGTTCCCGATTGCGAAGATTGCGGCGAAGCTCGCCGTGGGCTATACGCTGGACGAGATTCCGAACGACATTACAAAGATGACGCCGGCGTGCTTTGAGCCGACGATTGATTATGTCGTTACGAAGATTCCGAAGTGGCAGTTTGAGAAGTTTCCGGGAGCGGATGAAAACCTTGCTCCGCAGATGAAGTCGGTGGGCGAGGTGATGGCGATTGGGCGTACCTTTAAAGAATCGCTGATGAAGGCGGTGCGGTCGCTCGAAACCGGCAAGCGGATTGGTAGCGAAGTTTTGGAGCCGCGTCGGTTGACGCAGCGGCTGGTCACGCCGCAGCCGGAGCGGTTGAGCTACATCCGGTTCGCCTTCCGGAAGGGGCTTTCGGTGCGCGAGGTGGCGCGCATGACGGGTATGGACCCGTGGTTCCTGTATCACATTAAGGAAATTACCGACACGGTTGCCAAGGTGGGAGAGCAGACCGCCGAGACGCTAACGCCCGAGTTGCTGCGCAAGGCGAAGCGGCAGGGAATCTCGGACGAGCGCATCGCCGAGGTATGGAACAAGCCCACGAACGAAGGCGTTGCCGAGGTGCGCGAGTTGCGGAAGCGGCTCGGCATTCGGCCCGTGTACAAGCTGGTGGACACGTGCGCGGCGGAGTTCGAGAGCCTTACTCCGTACCTCTACTCGACCTATGACGAGGAGGACGAGGCCGCGCCTACCTCGAAGCGCAAGGTCATTATTCTGGGCAGCGGGCCGAACCGCATCGGGCAGGGAATTGAGTTTGATTACTGCTGCTGCCATGCGGCGTTCGCGCTGAAGGAAGA
>JAICYR010000235.1 GCA_025934135.1 Acidobacteriaceae bacterium
AACCAGAAGCAGGAAATGGAGATGTCGCTCCACCAGAGCGCGCGGATTGGGCCGTATACGGTGGAGTGCGAGAGCTATTCGCAGGACACGAATCCGAATTACGACACGGAGTTCGCGCTGCTGAATGTGTATCGCGACGGCAAGCTGGTAACGAAGATGGCTCCGGAGCGGCGGTTCTATACCGCAAGCCAGCAGCCGCTGACGGTGGTGGCAAACCATTCGACTCCGGCGTGGGACCTGTATGTGGTGTACGCGGGGAAGAACACGGACACGGGGCAGCCGATTATCCAACTGTTTTTGAACCCGCTGGTGATGTGGATTTGGATCGGCGTGGCGGTTATTGGGTTCGGGACGGTGCTGGCGCTGATTCCTAACATGCAGGCGGCGGAGGCGCGGAAGAAGATGCGCGCTCCGGACGAACGAGAAATTGTTGTCGCGCAGGGTGGTGATTGATGCGGCGATTTTCGCGCATGTGGCGCGTGGTGGTTTCCTGTCTCGCGGTGTGCATGGTAGCCGCTCTGGCGATGGGCGCTGCGGACAATAGCGCGCGCTTTAATGACCTGGGCAGCAAGCTGATGTGTACGTGCGGCTGCGGGCAGGCGCTGCTGCAGTGCAACCACTATGGATGTCCGTCGCTGACAAAAGAGAGCCAGGAGCTGAATGCCGGGATCAGCCGCGGCGATTCAGACAACACGATTCTGATCTCTTTCGAAAATGAATATGGGCCGACGGTGCTGTCCGCTCCGCTGCTGACGCGGTTCAACATGATCGCGTGGGTCGTTCCGCCGGCGGTGCTGCTGCTGGGGATATTTGGCGTATTCGTGCTGGTGCGGCGGTGGCGGCGGAGACTGGCCGCGCAGCCGGCAGTGGAGCATGGGCCTGCCTTTGAGGCGCTGCGCGAACGGGTGCGGAAGGAGACGGAACTGTGATCGGGTTGGCATGCGGACTGCTGTTGGTGGGCGCGCTGATTTACGTCTTCTACCCCGAGCGCCACGTGGAGGAGCAGAGGCAGAAGACGCGGCTGGAGTATCTGCGCGAGCGGAAGGACGTGCTGTATGACAACCTGCGCGACCTGAACTTTGAGTATCACGCGGGGAAGTTTGTGGAAGAGGACTTCCACAGACAGCAGAACCTTTTGGAAGACGAAGCGGCGGGCGTGATGGCGGAAATTGATGTATTGGAGGGGACGGGGCGATAACCCCACCCACCCTTGCCGCGCGCTTTGCGCTCGTCAAGGCACCCAGCAGGCTCTTTGGATGGAATGCCGAAGGAAGACGATGAAGCGGATTTGGATTTTTGGCGCGATGATGGCGCTTATGGCCGCGTCGGTGGCGGCGCAGGCGGCGACCGTGACGGGCGTGGTGACGAACAAGACCACCAACAAGCCTGACGCGGGCGATGCGGTGGTGCTGATTTCGTTTTCGCAGGGAATGCAGGAGTCGGCGCGGACGAAGACCGACGCGCACGGGCGGTTCTCGCTGGATGTGCCGGACAATAATGTCCACCTGATTCGGGTGGACCACCAGAAGGCGGCGTATTTTGAGCCGCTGCCTCCGGGCACGAAGCACGTGGACGTGACGGTGTATGACGTGGGCGAGAAAGTCGCGGGGGTTGCGACCGAGGCCGACGTGATGCGGATTGAGGCCGGACCGCAGGGCTTGCAGGTGGTCCAGAATTATTTTGTGAAGAATGCGTCGGATCCGCCGAAGACGCAGTTTGGGATGAAGGCATACGAGGTGTATCTGCCCCCGGACGCGAAGATCCAGGCTTCGGCGGCGGCGGGACCTTCGGGAATGCCGGTGTCGTCGTCGCCAATGCCGCAGAAGGACAAGCCGGGGCATTATGCGTTTGTGTTTCCGGTACGGCCGGGAGAGACGCGCTTTCAGTTGAGCTACTCTCTGCCCTATAACGGCAGCTTTAAGTTCACTCCGCGTGTCGCGCTTCCCACGCAGAACCTGGCTGTGATGCTGCCCAAGAGCATGAGCTTTAAGGGCGGCGCGCAGTTCGAGCAGGCCGATGTGGAGAAGGACGCGAACACGTATCTGGCGAAGAACGTGGACCCGTCGCAGGCGCTGGAGTTCACGGTGTCGGGCACGGGCGCGCTGCCGCAAACCACGCAGCAGCAGGCGTCGTCCGGAGACCAGGGAGGCGGCGGTGGCCCGGAGGCGAACCCGGCAGTGACGGACACGCGGCCCGGCGGAGGGTTGGGCGACCCGCTTGATACGCCTGATCCGCTGCAAAAGTACAAGGGGTGGATTCTGAGCGGGCTGGCGCTGTTGCTGGTGATTGCGGCGGGGTTCTTTCTGCGGGCAAGGCCGAGGGAAGCGGTGGTTGGCGGTGCTCCGGCGCCGGGAAATTCGCCGCTGGTTCCGACGCCGGGTGCGCCTGCTGGAAGCTCAGGTTCGCTGATGGACGCGCTGAAGCAGGAGTTGTTTGTGCTGGAGACGGAGCGGCTGGAAGGGAAGCTGTCCGAAGCGGAGTACGCTGAGCAGAAAGCCGCGCTGGAGCAGGTGCTGCGGCGGGCGCTGGGGAGAAATCAGGCAACAGTCAACAGGCAATAGGCAACAGCCTCTAGGGGGCGCATGGATCATGGCCTGGACCGAGACATTCTGCTGCAATATTTGCGGCAAGGAAAAGAACGAGGAATCCGACGACTGGTGGCTGGCTTGGGAAGACGAGATTTCGCCCACTCCGCAGGTGCACCAGCCCATGCTGAAGATCACGCACTGGAATAATTTCCTTTCTCACGATGCCACCGCGAAACACCTGTGCGGCGGAAGCTGCGCGCACACCCTGCTGGATCGCTGGCTGCATGAGGCGTACGAGAGCAGCTAAGATGATCCTGTGGCATACGACGACCTGAGAGAGTGGATCAAGGCGCTGGAGAAGGCGGGCGAACTGAAGCGCGTCCGCGAAGAAGTGGACCCGGTCCTGGAGATGGCGGAGATCACCGACCGCGCATCGAAGTCAGGCACCAAAGGCGCGGGAAAAGGGCGCGAGCCCGGCGGGCCGGCGCTGCTGTTTGAGAAGGTGAAGGGCTATCCCGGCGCGACGGTGCTGATGAACCAGTTCGGCAGCGAGCGCAGGATGAAGTTGGCGCTCGGAGTCGATTCGCTGGACGAGGTGGCGGGGCGGATTCGCGCGCTGCTTGAGGTGAAATCTCCCGAAGGTCTCATAGAAAAACTGAAGATGCTGCCGATGCTGGCCGAGGTGGGGAAGTTCTTCCCGAAGACGGTGGCCGCGAAGGACGCTCCGTGTAAAGAAGTCATTAAGCGCGAAGGCTTCAGCGTGCTTGATTTTCCGGTGCTGCAATGCTGGCCGGGGGACGCGGGTCGGTTCATTACGCTGCCGTGCGTGGTGACGCGCGATCCGAAAACGGGCAAGCGCAATGTGGGCATGTACCGGATGCAGGTCTACGATGGGCAGACGACCGGAATGCACTGGCAGCGGCAGAAGAACGCGGCGGAGCATCTGCGGGAGCGGCTGCGGGCGGCTGCCGGGCCGGACGTGGCTGCGCACGTGAGCGCGATGGCCGAGACGGCAGGCGGGACGGTTGCATTAGGAAACGTGCGGGACGACCGGATGGAAGTGGCGGTCGCGATTGGGACTGATCCGGCGACGACGTTTGCCGCGATTGTGCCCGCGCCTCCGGAGGTGGAGGAGTATGTGATCGCCGGGTTCCTGCGGCAGAAGCCGGTGGAACTGGTGAAGTGCGAGACGGTGGACCTTGAGGTCCCGGCGCACGCGGAGATTGTGCTGGAAGGCTTCGTAAAGCTGGACGAGCTGCGCGCGGAAGGGCCGTTCGGCGACCACACCGGCTTTTACACCATGGAGGAGGAGTATCCGGTCTTCCACATCACCTGCATCACGCACCGCAAGGACCCGGTGTACGCGGCGACGATTGTGGGCAAGCCTCCCATGGAGGACGCCTGGATGGGCAAGGCGGTCGAGCGGAT
>JAICYR010000032.1 GCA_025934135.1 Acidobacteriaceae bacterium
CATACCCAGCATGATTTGCGCCAATACCCGGCCAGCGTTTCTGCGGTCCCGAAAAATCATCCTTGCGCTCTCTATAACCGATGCCTTCGGGGGAATTGCAGATGTCCTCGCAACTCGAGTGCCCTACCACTCGAGTGCCCTACCATAGATCGGCACCCCGCCGCGTCTCACGCGCCAAGAAGATGAATACTTGGGAGTTGATCAAAGCATCTCGCAGTTTTTATGTGGGTCCTGGCTAACGCACTTTGTTCCCTGTTTGCGATCGGCAATCCGCAGGCAGGTGACCGGGCACGCGCACGCTGGACTTGCAAGCGCGGTTCAGCTTCTAAGCTCCGCCGATGCGCAATTGAAACCTTGCGCGCGTCGGTTTCACCGGCTTGTCATATTGGCGTGGGCCACGCCCTGTAATCCGAACACCCGCCGGTAGCGGGCAATTGCTTCAGGCGGTCCCATTGATTTCTGCGCATCATCAGAGAGCTTGACCGCCGGCCTGCCATTCACCGAGTGCAGCTTGCAGACTAGGTTCACAGGGTCAAAGCTCCGGTCGCCGCGCGGATTGCAATCACGAAGATCATTCGTAAGCAGCGTGCCCCATCCCGCGCTGAAGCGGATGCGTTCCGCAAAATGCTGATGCAGCTTCAGGATGTCCTCCACGTCCAGCGCGTCGGACGCGATGAACAGCTTCTTACGCGGGTCGCGCCCCCGCGCTGTGAGCCATGCAATGTATTCGTCGCCCGCCGCGAACGGGTCCTTGCTGTCGGCCCGCTGCCCCGTCCAGTCCGCCACCCAGTCGGGAGCGCCGCGCAGGAACTGCGTGGTGCCGAAAGTGTCCGGCAGCAGAATCAGCAGCTCTCCCTGATACGTTTGCTGCCACATCTCCAGCAGCCGGTACTGCGACTGCTTCAGTTCCTCATCGGTGCTCGTCATCGCCGCTAGCGCCATCGGCAGCTCATGCGCGTTGGTTCCAATCGCTTCCAGATCGTGTTTGTAAGCAAGATACGCATTCGAGGTTCCCTTGAAGCTCTCGCCCAGCACATCGCTCATCGCCTTCACGACGTACTCCTGCCACAGAAAACTGTGCCGCCGCCGCGTCCCGAAATCGCTCAGGCTCAGGCCCGGAACATCTCTCAGCCGCTCAATCTTCTCCCAAAGCCGTGTCTTCGCGCGCGCATACAGGATGTCCAACTCGAACTCGCTCAGCCGCTTCAGGCTGGCGCGCGTCCGCATCTCGCTGATTGTGGAGAGCGCGTAAATTTCCCACATGGTTGTTTCGGTCCACAGACCGCGAAAGATCAAGGAGAGCTGCCCGTCGCGCACCGTCAGCTCGTAGTCCGAGAGCCGGAAGCCATGTTCAAGCCAGTCGAGAAATCCGGACTCAAAGATGCCGCGCGTGCCATAAAACGTGTTGCCGGCGAGCCAGATCAACTCCGATTTATGGAAGCGCAGGTAGCGCGCGTGCTCCAGTTGCGCGCGCAGGTCGTCAATATCAATCCCCTCGCCCAGCCGCATTTGCGTGGAACGGTTCACCAGCGCGAAGGTGGTGTTCGTCTCCGGAAAATTCTTCCAGATGAACTGCAACATCAGCAGCTTGTAGAAGTCCGTATCCAGCAGCGAGCGCGTGATCGGGTCAAGGTTCCAGTTGTGGTTGTGCGCGCGCCGCGCGAAATTAACGATCACCGTGCTTCCTTTCCGTGACTGGAATCTCCCCACACCTTTCGATGAATGTCCGTATATTGCGCGACAATCTCGGCGGTTAATTCATGCTCGCCGTCGCGGACGATCATGCGCCCGCTCACCGCGACATCGCGCACCGCTGAGCGGGGCAGCGAGAAGACGAGCATGGAGAGCAGGTCCTCCGCCGAGTGGCCCGCAATTGCAACGTCGTTCAGGTCAACCGTAAAGAAGTCCGCCGGATTTCCCGGCTTCAATTCTCCGCTTGCGATACTGAGTAAGCGAGCGCCATTGATCGTTGCGCATCCAAACAGCCGCGCCGCCAGCGGCTCTCCGCCAATCTGGTCCAGAACGCCGCGATTTTGCTGGGCGAGCCGCAAGTGATATTCAAGCTCGCGCGCGTCCTCCAGTGGATCAATCTGCGCCTGGCTGTCGGACCCAAGCGCCACGCGAACGCCCGCCGTCATCGCCCGGTCGGCGGGAAAGATTCCATCGCCCAGATTCCGCTCCGTCGTGGGGCAGGCGCAGATGGAAGCTCCCGCTTCGGCCAACGCTGCGATCTCCTCTTGACTGAGGTGAATCGCGTGGACCGCCGTGAACTTTGGCGAGAGAATTCGCTCCCGCTTCAAAAGCTCAACGGGTGTATGGCCATGCTCGCGCAGGCAGGCTTCATTCTCTGCTACCTGCTCGGATACGTGCATGTGCAGCGGCAGCCCGGCGCTCTGGTTCCATTCCGCAATTGCTTTGAGTTCGCGCAGCGGCACAGCGCGGACACTATGCGGGGCGACTCCAATGCTCACGCCGGAAGTTTCGGGATACGCGCGCAGCAGTGCGGTCGTGTTTTCGAGGAACGCGCTGCCTGTTTCAAAAAACCGCTTCTGGCCCGCGTCGGGAGCCAGTTCAAAGCCAGACCGCAAATATGCTGTCCGCAGCAGCACAATGCGCAGCCCCACCGAGCGCGCCGCCTCGATCACCTGCTTCGCCAGCAGATTCGGATCATCATAGGGCCGCCCGTCAGCAGCATTGTGCAGATAGTGAAATTCGCCGACGGTGGTCGTTCCAGCCAGCGCCATTTCCAGAAACGCCATGCGCGCCGCATCGTACACATCTTCCGGCTCAAGCCGGTTTGCCGCGTGATACATAGTCTGGCGCCACGACCAGAAATCGCCGCCGCCTTCGGCCTTGCCGCGAATGAGCCGCTGGAAGGAATGCGAGTGCGCGTTCACAAATCCCGGCAGCAGCGCCTTTCCCGGCAACTCGACGATGCGGGCGTCAGCCGCATCGTCCCGCCTGGACAGCGCCAGAACTTCGCCCGCCTCGCTTACCAACAGGCCCACGCCGGAGATGAATCCGACGTTCGAGTACAGCAAGTCCGGCCAGTAGAACGTGTTCATCCGCGGACCTTCCGCCCGGCGATCCACACCTCGCGCGCGACATTCGCACCAAGAGTATAGACAAGCTCGCGCCAGTCGCCGCCCTCCAGCACTGCGAAATCCGCCGCGCATCCTGGCTCAAGCCTGCCAACATTCGCAAGTCCCAGAGCGCAGGCGGCGTTCACGGTTCCGGCGACCAGCGCCTCCTGCGGAGCCAGCCCGTTCAGCCGGACAGCCAACGCCAGCGCCTCCGCAGCCGAGAACAGCGGGCTTGAGCCCGGATTCAGGTCCGTCCCAACCGCGACCGCCGCCCCCGCGTCAATCAGCTTCCGACCTGGCGCCGGCGGCGTTCCCAGATGCAGCGAGACTCCGGGGAGGATGGTCGCGATGGTGCGACTCGCCGCAATGGCCACGATCTGCTCCGGCCCGGAGGCCTCGAGATGGTCCACGCTCAGCGCGCCCTTTCTCACGCCCAATTCCACGCCGCCAATTGCGTGGAACTGGTCCGCGTGCAGCTTCACAGCCAGCCCACTCCGCTGCGCCGCGTCCAGCATCTGTGCGGCCTCCGCCGCGCTCCATGCCTCCCGTTCGACGAAAACATCCATTGCCGTTGCCAGGCCGCGCCGCGCCGCTTCGGGAATCAGTTCCTCGCAAACCCTGGCTACGTATTCCGTCCTCTCCACCGCATTTACGGGCGGAATATGAATCAGAAGCGTGGGCACAATCCGCGCCTCGACCATTCCCGCCGCAAGCCAGACCGCTTGCAACATCTTTAACTCAGCCGCAACTGTGAACCCGTATCCCGACTTCACCTCCACAGTGGTCGCGCCCGACCGCATCAGCGCCTCCAACCGGGGCACGGCCAACTGAGCCAGCTCCTCAGCCGAAGCGGCCGCAGTATCGCGAATCGTGCTCCTGATTCCGCCGCCGCTGGCGAGAATCGCCTCATAGTTCGCGCCCGTGGCGCGCGCCTCGAAATCGGCCAGCCGGTCCCCGGCCCATACGGCGTGCGTGTGCGGATCGACCAGTCCCGGAACCACCGCGCGGTCCCCCGCGTCCACGGTCTCTGCCGCATCGCCGGTCCAGTCGCTCGCCTTCCCAACCCACGCGACCTCGCCCGACGCGACCGCTATCGCCGCGTGTTCAATGACTGTCACGGCGCGCATCTCCGCGCCTCGTTTCGGCCCCGCTCCCGTCGCGGTGGCCAGCTGCGATATTCCGGTAATGAGCAGGTCGGCTTTCATGGCAGGCTCGGCATATCCAATCCGCGCTCGCGCGCCGTTTGCTTCGCAAGTTCATATCCGGCGTCGGCGTGGCGGACCACGCCCAGGGCGGGATCATTTGTGAGGCACATCCGCAGCCGCTCTTCGGCCTCGTCGCTGCCGTCGGCCACCGCCACCAACCCCGCGTGCTGGCTGTAACCCATGCCCACTCCGCCGCCGTGGTGGAAGCTGACCCATGCCGCCCCGCTCACCCCGTTGGTGGCGAAGTTCAGCAGCGCCCAGTCGGAAACGGCGTCCGACCCATCCAGCATTGCCTCGGTTTCGCGATACGGGCTGGCGACTGATCCGGCGTCCAGATGGTCGCGCCCAATCACAATTGGAGCCTTGAGCCTGCCGTCCCGCACCATCTGATTGAAGAGCAGACCCGCGCGGTCGCGCTCGCGATAGCCCAGCCAGCAGATGCGCGCTGGAAGCCCCCGAAATGCCACCTCCGTCGCCGCGAAACCCAGCCACTCATTCAATCGCCGGTCATCGGGAAACATCTTCAGCAGCGCGTCGTCCGTCGCCGCAATGTCCGCCGGATCGCCCGACAGCGCCACCCACCGAAACGGTCCCCGCCCCTCGCAGAACGAGTCGCGAATAAACGCCGGAACAAATCCCGGATAGGAAAAAGCGTTCTCCACTCCGGCGAGTTGCGCCTGCGCCCGCAGGTTGTTTCCGTAGTCGAAGGCGACCGCTCCGCGCTGACGCATTTCCAGAATCGCCCGCACGTGCTCGGCCATGGAAGCCTGCACGCGCCGCTCGTATTCCTCGGGCTGCGATGCACGCAGTATGTTCAGGTCCTCGTCCGGACGCGCGATTGGCAGATATCCCCACAGCGGATCATGTGCGCTCGTCTGGTCCGTCACCAGGTCCGGAGTGAATCCCCTCCGCACCATCTCCGGCAGCACCTCCGCCGCATTGCCCATCAGCCCAATCGAGACAGCCTTCCGCTCGCGCTTCGCCTCCTCCGCCAGCCGGATCGCGTCGTCGAGCGAGGTGGCCACCCGGTCCAGATATCGCGTCTCCAGCCGCCGCTCGATGCGTTTGGGATCAACCTCCACGCAGATCGCAACTCCTCCGGCGAGCCGGATGGCCAGCGGCTGGGCACCGCCCATTCCGCCCAGACCCGCCGTCACGGTGATGGTTCCGGCCAGCGTGTCGTTGAAGTGCTTCTTCGCCGCGCCGCGAAACGTCTCGTAAGTGCCCTGCAAAATTCCCTGCGTGCCGATGTAGATCCACGACCCGGCGGTCATCTGGCCATACATCATGAGGCCCGCAGCCGCCAGCTTGTCGAAGACCTCCCAGGTCGCCCACTTCGGGACCAGATTTGAGTTGGCAAGAATCACCCTCGGGGCCAGCCTGTGAGTGTTGAGCACCGCGACCGCCTTGCCCGACTGCACCAGCAGCGTCTGGTCGTTCTCCAGGCGGTCAAGCGTGGCGATGATCGTGTGGTAGCACTCCCAGTTGCGTGCCGCCTTGCCTCGCCCGCCGTAGACAATCAGCTCTTCCGGCTTCTCGGCGACTTCGGGATCAAGGTTGTTCATCAGCATGCGCTTCGCGGCTTCCTGAATCCATCCCTTCGCAGTGCGCGTGTTGCCGCGCGGCGCGCGCACCGGAGAATACTGATCCGTCATCGGAACCCCCTCCCGCAGCCGAAAAATGGGGCAACCAGCAATAGTAGTGCAGAGCCGCATTTCCTCGCCTTGCCAATCGCCCTGCCTATATGATGAATTGACTTCCAATGGCCAACACCAGTCCAGCCAACGCGCGCCCGTCTTCCGCGATGAACTATAAGGTGCAGAACACGATTCTGCTGCTCGTCGCCGGCCTTGGCGGCCTGCTCTACGGAGTGGACGTGGGCATCATTGGCGGCGCGCTGCCGTATCTGGAAGCCACGTCCGGACTGAGCGCCGGGCAGCTTTCCGTCATCGTGGCCGCGGTGCTGCTGGGCAGCGTCTTTTCCACTCTCTTCTCCGGAATGCTGGCCGACTGGATCGGCCGCAGGCCGCTGATGACGCTCAGTGGCATCGCCTTCGTCATCAGCATTCCAATCATCGCGCTGTCCCACGGGTACGGCCCGCTGTTCTTCGGGCGGCTGCTTCAGGGCATCAGCGGTGGATTCGTCGGCGTGGTTGTGCCGCTCTATCTGGCCGAGTGCCTCGGATCATCGAATCGAGGCAAGGGGACGGGCGTTTTCCAATGGCTGCTGACCTTCGGCATCGTAGTCGCCGCTATCATCGGCATCTATTACAGCTATCGCGTGGAAGCCGTGGCAAAGCTGGCCGGCGCGGATGCCCTCTTCCACTTCAAGGACCAGGCATGGCGACGTATCTTCTGGGTTTCGCTGCCGCCCGGTGTCCTCTTCGTCATCGGGACCTTCTTTGTCGCTGAGTCCCCGCGCTGGCTCTACGGCAAGGGCAAGACGGAACGCGCCCGCGCCGCCCTGCTCCGCACGCGGCCTCCCGAGCAGGCCGAAGCCGAGCTTGAGGAAATGCAGCGCGTCGCGCTCGCCGCCACCCAGACCGCCGCGCACGGAAAGAAGGTCCGCGAGACCCTCTTTCAGCGCAAGTACGTCATCCCCTTCGTGCTGGCCTGCGTCATTCTCTTCTGCAACACGGCCACGGGGATCAATTCCATCATTGCCTACAACACCAACATCCTGTTGCAGAGCGGCCTCTCCGACCTTCACGCCCATTGGGGATACGTGATCTTCACCATCGTCAACTTCCTGATGACCATCATCGGCATGACCCTGGTGGACAAGAAGGGGCGCAAATTCCTGCTGATTGTCGGGACCTCCGGCATCATTGTGTCGATGCTCGCCGTCGGCATTCTTTTCCACCACACCGAAAATAAGAACGTCGATACCCGCGCAGCCGTCCAGGCGCTCGTCACCCCCGGCCAGACGCTCGACCTTCGCTTTACGCCCGATGTCGCGCGCCGCCTACTTTCGTCCGCCGGAAACAACTCCATCAATCCCGGCGACGCTTCGCTGGCCGTCATCTACTCCTATGGAGGATTCACCGGCGCCACCACCTTTGTCCGCTCCGATGACGCCTCCGCTGCGCCCATCCACATTACCCGCGCCGCCAGCATTCCTTCCAGCAAGGGCGAAGCGCTCTTCAAGAATCCGTTTGCCGACCTCAATGCCGCCCGCACCGCGCCGCTCAGGATCGAGAAGGCCTTCGTCGGGCCGATCCCCAGCCCCGGACACGGTTGGCTCATCGCCATTCTGCTCTATGTCTTTGCCGGTTTCTACGCGGCGGGCCCCGGGGTCTGCGTCTGGCTCGCGCTCTCGGAGTTGATGCCCACCCGGATCCGCTCCAACGGAATGAGCATTGCGCTGGTCATCAACCAGCTTGTTTCGACAACGCTGGCTGTCGTGTTTTTGCCCGTCGCCAGCAAGTATGGCTACTCGGCCATGTTCTTCCTGTTCGCCGGATTCACCGTCATCTACTTCATCACCGCCGCATTTTTCCTGCCGGAAACCAAGGGCAAGACGCTGGAGGAAATCGAGGCGCGCTTCGCAAAAGGTTCAGCGGCGTAGTTGTGGCTGGTTGACCCCGGTTAACAGGCCCTAGCCGCCTGCGGTCATAGGCATATCGCGAAGCCGCGTTCCCGTCGCGGCAAAGAAGGCGTTGCCGATCGCGGGCGCGAGCCCCACGACGCCGATTTCTCCGGCGCCGGCGGAGGGCAGGTCTTTTCTGTCTACAAGCACGATTTCGATTTTCGGTGAATCGCTGAAGCGCGGCACCCGATATTGCGAGAAGTGCGGATTCAGAATCCGGCCATCTTTGAACTGAATGGCCTCGAACAGCGCGCCGCCAATCGCCATCGTCACGGCGCCCATCATCTGGTTGCGCAGCCCGTTTGGATTCACAACCGCTCCCGATTCCCACGCCTGCACGACGCGGAGCAGATGAATGCGATGGTCTGAGGGGTCCACGGACAACTCGACGCAGGTTGCCACGCGGCCGCCCTTGTCCGTGCCGCCGGCGATGCCGAAGGCGCGTTGCGGCGTTGATTTCTCGCGGCCCCACCCGAAGCGGTCCGCCGCGGCCTGGAAGACGGCGCGCATCCGGTCGTCGCTCAGGTTCTTCAGCCGGAACTCCAGCGGGTCCATGTTGAGCGCGTGGGCCAACTCGTCCATGTGGCTCTCGCGCGCGAAGTGGTTGGCGGTGGCGGCAAGGGCGCGATAGGAACCCTGCCGCAGCGGCTCCTCGGTGGGATGAAACTGGGTGATCGGATTCGGCACATCGTAGGGCGTTTCAATGCCCGCGCCGCCCGAGTTGTAGTTGTGGAACTCCCAAAAGGCGAGCTTGCCGTCGCGGTTCACGCCGCTGCGAATTTCGATCCACCCCGCCGGGCGGAAATAGGCCCACGTGAATTCCTCTTCGCGGGTCCACACCAGCCTCACGGGCTTTCCGGCGCCCTTGGCCAGACGCGCGGCCTCCACGGCGCACTCGCCCGTGTGCTTACCGCCATAGGCCCCGCCCATGTCGGGCATCCTTACCCGCACCTTCGAGGAAGGAATCCGAAAAGCCGTCGCAAGCTGGTCGCGAACGGCAAATGGACGCTGCGTGCCCGTCCACACATTCAGCTTGCCGTCCTGCCACTCGGCGACGGCCGCGCGCGGCTCCAGCGGAGCGTGGGCAATGTACTGCACGGTGTAGTGCTGATCGAGCTTCACATCGGCATTGACGTTGGAAGACTGGGCGGGTGCGCTTTGGTTCCGTTGCGTGTCCCCGTCCTGTTCCGGATGGCTGCGTATGTACTGGAAAAGTTCGGCGTTCGAGATTTGCGGCGGCACATTCCACTTCGCCTGAATCTTTGCGAGGGCCCGTTCGGCTGTGAGCAAATCAGGGGCGGTCACGCCGATGAAGTCTCCATCGCGGACGACTTTCACGCCGGGCATCTTCTCCGCTGCGCTGGTGTCGACCGAAACCAACGTGGCGTGGAAGCCGGAAGGCCGCAGCACTTTTCCGAATTGCATCTCCGGACGAACAATGTCCGATGGATATTTGTGCTTGCCGGTCACGAAATCGCGACCATCCGCCTTGGGAACAGAGGTCCCGGCGATCTTCCACTCCGTGGCGGGCGTCAGCGCGGGTTCGCTCTCCACCGCGCCGGTCAGCTTTTGCCCGCGCGTGATCTCGCCAAAGGTGAGGCTCTTTCCAGTCTTCGGATTCGTAACCCGGCCATCGGCGACGGTAAGCGCCTTCGCATCGGCGTTCCACGTCCGGGCCGCTTCCTGAGCCAGAAGATCACGTGCCGATGCAGCCATGTTGCGAAGCTCAGGGCCCATGGTTGGAGTGGTGCGGCTGCCGAAGGTGCCCGCGTCCCAAGGCGTAAGATCGGTGTCGCCCATCACCATCGTGATCGAGTTGAAGGGCACGCGCAGCTCTTCGGCCACCTGCTGCGCGAGCGAAGTGCGGACGTTCTGTCCGGTCTCGATTTTTCCAGTGAAGACCGTCACCTTGCCGTTCGCATCGATGGAGAGCCACGCGCTGATTTCCTTCGGAAGCTCATGCCCCTCGCGGCGCCTCTGTGCCAGCGCGGGCCGGCTCGCGAGACACACCAGAAGACCTCCGCCGCACAGTTTCAGAAAGTCGCGACGGTCAAGCTCGAACCAGTGCAGTTGCTCGCGAAGACCCGGCGCTTCAAGTTCGGTAAGCTCCTTCATGCCCGGCTCCCTTCCGCGGTGCTCTTCGACGCGCGCTGGATTGCGACAATAATTCGCGGATAGGTCCCGCAGCGGCAGATGTTGCCGTTCATGAATTCGACAATCTGTTTCTCGCTCGGCTGAGGATGCTCGCGCAGCAGCGCGGTCGCGGAAACGATCATGCCCGAGGTGCAGTATCCGCATTGCAGCGCCTCTTCTTCCAGAAACGCCTGCTGCACGGGATTCAGCTTGCCGTCATGTTCCAGCCCTTCGATGGTCGTGATCCGCGAGTGGGCGACCGAGCCGATACTTACGCGACAAGAGCGCCTCGGCTTTCCCTCCAGCAGCACCGTGCATGCGCCGCATTCTCCCTCGCCGCAGCCGTACTTTGTACCGGTCATTTCGAGCCGGTTGCGCAGAACGGAAAGCAGCGACTCCTGCCCATCGGCGCGAACAGGAAGAACCTTGCCATTTATATTCAGACGGAAATCAGCCATCGAACCTCCCGGAAATTGAAGCTGGAGGATGCCGGAGCAAACCGCACCCAAAGGATACGCCCTCACCTTCGGCGGTTGGCAAGCGCACGGAAGCAATCTCGGCAGTTTGTCAGGCGGCGTTGCGCGGCTTGTCCTCGCCGAGGTCCGTTTCCACATCCGTATGAGGGTCGGAACTGGTGTCGCCGGGAAGTCGCGTCTTCAGCGGCTCGGGTTCCGCGCCTTTTCTCAGCTCAGGCTTGCCGCCGCCGGAGTCGGCAATCGTCTCGATATTCAGATCCGGCTCCGCCGCGACCTGCTCCTCAGGCGAAAGCTGATCGGTTTTGGGAACGTAGGGGCGTTCCTCTTCGGACTCCAGCGTGCGCCCGACGTGGCGCACCGCGTCAACAGACTGGCGGGACTGCGAATCGGGCGTGTTGGATGGCTTCTCGTCTTTTGTCATGTGGGGCCTACTTTTCTTCAAGAGGGATGCGCCACAGAGCGGGGGTGTTGCGTCGTGCAATGGACCACGGTAGGCAAAATCGGCAACCTACCACACCGGCACGCTTACGTCGGTGTACGAGTACCGGAACCCGCATCAGGGACGATGACGGCCGCTTGCGCCGCCGCCCGGCGGGTCGGAGGAAGCAACTAAGCCGTAACTGGAGGGTTCGGGAGCAATCCTGGCGTGACGCGAATATCCGGCACGCGCGAGATTGCCCTCCGGAGCCTGTTCAAGCGCATCATTGCCGAATGAAACCCTTTACAACGTGCTTGAAATAGCTGAACATTGACCTTCTCGGAGGAAAATGAATCGTGCAATCGCGCCGGTCTGAGAGCGGCATGAGGCGGGTGGATCTCACCCGTGTCGAGCTTGCGTCCAGCGAAACCGCCCGCGAAATCAATCGCGATATCCTTCTTCAACTCATCCATGCCCGGCAGCCCATCTCGCGGGCGGAGCTGTCGCGGCGCTCCGGCCTGCAGCGGAGCACGGTTTCGCAAATTACGGAACAGCTCATTGCCGAGGGCTGGATTCGCGAGGGGGCAACGGCGCGGCTGCCGCGGGGACGGCGTCCCACCATGCTGCTCCTCAACAACGACTTGGTGGTGTTCGCTGTAGATATTCGCCCGCGCCAGGTCACAGTAGCGACAGTTGACCTCAGCGGACGCCTGCTCTCGCAGAGCATTCTTCCGCTCAGTTCCGACCCGGCCCGGACCGTTGCCTCCGTCCTCCAGTGCGTCGGGCGGATGAGAGAAGCGAGCCCCGGCAAGACCTTTGGCGGAATCGGCATCAGCGCGCCTGGTCGAGTTGATCCCGAGACCCAGAAGCTGATTTTCGCGCCCAACCTCAAATGGCCGGACTTCGACATGAAGGCAGCGATGGAGCGCGAGTCCGGTCTGCCTGTTGAGATTGAAAACGCCGCCAATGCCTGCCTGATCGCGGAACTCTGGCTCGGCGAACTGGACGGCGTAAGAAATGCGGTGCTGATTACCGTTTCCGAAGGGCTGGGCGCGGGCGTCCTGGCCGAAGGGCAGATCGTGTCGGGTGAACATGGAATGGCCGGCGAGTTCGGCCACATTTCCATTGATCCCGCCGGGCCGCTCTGCGGCTGCGGTCGACGTGGCTGCTGGGAGACCTTCGCATCCTGCAATGCCGCTCTACGCTATTATTCCGAATCCGCTCGGAAGGCGGGCCACATCGACTTCCATGAACTGCTGGGCTTGGCCGAAGCTGGCGATGCGCACGCAAAAGAGGCGCTGCGTAAGCAGGCCTCCTACATAGGCAAGGGAATGCGGATGATTACCGCCGCGCTTGCTCCGGCGCTGGTGCTGGTGGCGGGCGATATTACGTCTATATGGGACGAGTACGCGCCGATCATCCGCAAGGAAGCCGCTTCCGCCATGCTGGCGGGCCCGCCTCCCCGCATTGAAGCCAGCCATGAGGGCGAGGTGGCGCGCCTTCGCGGCGCCGCCGCGCTGATCTTCCAAAAGCACCCGCTGAGCGAGCGCAACCGGCCGGTTGTTGCGCGCGGGAAGCGCCCGCGCCTGAAGAAAAGGGCCGTTTTGGCCCGGTGAGTTTCGGCGGGTATTCTGGAAACTACCGTGGGTATTCGGATCATTGTCATCGCTGTACTCGGCGTACTTGTGATTGCGCCGTCTTCTTCCCGTGCCGCCGCCGCGCAATCCGGTCTCAAAGACCGCTATGACGCGGCGCAGCATTTTCAACAGGCGGGCAAGATGAAGCAAGCTGCCGCCGAGTACCGCGCGTTCATCGCGGAGGCTGCTGGTGAGCTCGTGGCAAGGGTATGAGCATGGGCTCGTATTTCAACAATGACCTGGCGCTCTCCAAAACCTTCCCGATTCATAACGAGCAGAACGTTCAGTTCCGGATTTCAGCCTTCAACCGGCTGAATCATCCGCTGCCGGAGTTCAGCAATCAGAACCGGGTGTCGCTGTCCTACCTGGTGGATTACAACACCAAAGCTTTTACCAACACCACGCCCAGCACCTTCGGGTACATGGATACGAAATCGCAGGCCCCGTATTCGCGCATCCTGGAGTTGAACGTTAAGTACAGCTTTTAAGCAATGCCTCCACATTGGAAGGCGAGCCGCACTGCTCGCCTTCCATTTTTTTTGCCGCGAGGTTTATCCTTGAACCCCGAATGGATTGTTCGTGAAACTCTTCACTTATCGATCTCGCCCTCCGCTCCTGTTCTGTCTGGCACTGTCCCTGGTCCCGCTGTCCTGCCCTGGTCTTCACGCGCAGACCCCCGCAGTCACCGATGGCTCCGGGGCATTCGCCACCGGAAACTACCGCAATCTTTTCGCCGAGCAGGGCCACTCCGAACAGGAAATCACGCGCAAGATTGACACGGCTTTCAACCAGCTCTTTCATGGCGACCCGCAAACCCAGGCCGTCTATTTTCCGGCTGGAAACAACGCCAACGGCCCGCTCGCATACCTGACGGATTGGGCAAATCGCGATGTCCGCACCGAGGGCATGTCCTACGGCATGACGATTGCCGTGCAACTCAATCACAAGCCCGAGTTCGATGCGCTGTGGAACTGGGCCAAGACCTACATGTACATCAGCAACCCGCATCATCCGTCCTACGGATACTTCTCCTGGTCGTGCAAGCCGGACGGCACTCCGAACTCGGAAACCGCCGCGCCGGACGGCGAGGAATACTTCGTCATGTCGCTGTACTTTGCCGCAGCGCGCTGGGGCAACGGCAAGGGGATCTACGACTATCAGGCGCAGGCCGATCAACTGCTGAGCACCATGCGGCATCATCCGGTCGTGACCGGCCCCACGCGCTTCGGGCCGCGCACAGAAGGGCCGGAGGTCGAGGAGAGCGCGAAGATGATCCGATTTGTGCCGGGCGTCGCCGCAAATTTTACCGACCCCTCCTATCACCTGCCTTCGTTTTATGAATTGTGGGCGCGCTGGGGCCCGCCCGCGGACCGTGCCTTCTGGGCCCAGGCCGCCGAGGTGAGCCGGAAGTTTTTCGTGAAGACCACCAACCCGCGCACCGGCCTCGCGCCCAGCTACGCCAACTTTGACGGTATACCAAAGAAGACGCGCTTTCCGCAGTCCTCCATCTTCGGCTACGACGCCTGGCGCGTGGCCAGCAACTGGGCCATGGACTGGTCATGGTGGCATAAGGCCCCGCAGGAGCAGGTGCTGAGCGACCGCATCCAGGCGTTCTTCGCCTCGCAGGGCATCAACAAGTATGGCGACTTATACACGCTTGATGGCAAAGAGATTCAGGACACTCACGCAACGGGTCTTGTGGCGACCAATGCAGCGGCCAGCCTCGCCGCCACTAACAAGGCGCGGGCGGGCGAGTTCGTCAAGGCGCTATGGGACTCGCCCATTCCCTCCGGGCACGAGCGCTATTACGACGGCATGTTGTATCTGCTGAACATGCTGCACGTCAGCGGACAGTTCCGCATCTGGACGCCGAAAGTCTTCCCTTCGATTACAAAGCCGCCGGTACACTGAAGCGTCAATCGCCCCAGCGAAGCTCCATCAAATCCAGCTCTCGCTCCAGCCTCCGGAGCGTCGCCTCGCGGAAGTGGCCCTCGCGCCGGAGCCGGTTTAGTTCCCGCCGCTGCGCCACGCGCAGCCGGCGTGCAACCTCGCGATACTTGCGGTCAAGCTGCGCTTCAACCTGCTTGTCCGAGGTGGAACTGATTCCCTGAAGCCGCTGGTCATAAACGCGAATGAGCTGGTCCACGGCCTGGGTTGCGATTTCGTCCTCACTGGTGTCCAGCCCGCGCAGGGTCTTGATGACAAACTGGAGCATCGCCTTTCGGGCTTCGCGCTCTTCATCCTGTTCTGACCGGGGTTCGGAGACGCCCAGCCGCCGGATGAGAACGGGAAGCGTGAGGCCCTGGCCCACAAGGGTAACCAGAATCACGGCGTAGGCCAGAAAGATAATGGCCTCGCGGCGCGGAAAATGTGCGCCGGTGTCCGTGACGAACGGCACCGAGAGCGCGGCAGCCAGAGTCAGCACGCCCCGGATTCCGCTCCATCCCATCACCACAAGTTCACGCGAACCGGGAGCGGGAATCTTCTGCTTCTGCAGGCGCGTGCGCAGAAAATGCGCAATCCGCGCGCCGGGAAAAATCCAGAGATAGCGCAGCGCGATTACGATTCCGCACACCATCAGCGCTTCGCCGATCATGCGCGGCCAGTCGAGCGGCCCCGTTCCGTTTGGGCGGATGCCGTTGAGAATCGATGGCAGTTGCAGCCCAATGATGATGAAGACGAAGCCGTTCAGCGCAAAATCCACCGTGTTCCACACGACGCGCGTATCGAGCCGGGCGCGGGAACTCACCGTCTCTGACAGGCTGTGCCCCACGTAAAGCCCGCACGCCACCGTGGCCAGGACGCCCGAAGCACCGATGGCCTCGCCAAGCAGATACGCAAAATAAGGGGTCGCGAGCGAGACGAGCATCTGCAGGTCGGTTCCGGTGGAGAAACGCCCGATGAGGAACCGGTCAAAGCGCGTCACCAGAAATGCTATAAGGATCCCGACCGCCACGCCGCCGACGATCAGCCACACCAACTGGCCGAAGCCCTGGGACAACGATGGAATCGTCCCTGAAACGATTAGCCCGGTGGTGAACTGCAATGCCAGCAGGCCGACCGCATCATTGATGAGACTCTCGCCGTCGATCACCTGAAGCAGCGAATGGGGAAGCCCGACACGCTTTGCAATGGCGCTGACGGCGATGATGTCCGTGGGAGAAATTAGCGCGCCGAGTACCGCTCCCGTGCGCCAGTCAAACCCCGGCAGGAAGAAGTGCGCGAAAACGGCCACTCCGACCACCGTAAAAATAACCAGGCCCAGCCCGAGCATCGAGATGCTGATGATGTTGAAGCTGAACTCGCGCCACGGAGTGTTGAGCGCGCTGGCAAAGATCAGTGGCGGCAGAATCACCAGGAAAACAACAGTGGGGCTCAGGCGAACGTTTGGAACAAAAGGGACAAAGCTCAGCGCAAGGCCGCCCAGCACCAGAATGATCGGATAGGGCACTTTGAGCCGGCGCGCGAACACCGCCAGCAGCGCCACTAATACCACCAGCACCAGTAGGGTAATTTCGACATTGTGAATAGAAATACCCATGGTCGAAGATTAACAGTCGCAGGTAAGTGAGGTCTCTAAGAAGCGGGATAAACAACGGATCGCGGAAGTGCTTCTCCACGTCCCTCTTTGCGCAGCCGCTTTGGCTGCGCGCCCCTCAGCCAACCGCTTTCTAACTGCTCGGCTCTTAGCTTTATAATCAAAGATTGCGCGCTTGAGGCGCCTTGCGCAGAAGCAACGGATCAAGAAAGGATTTCTGATGCCTACCGATGTAGTCATGCCCCAGATGGGCGAGTCGATTTTTGAGGGAACCATCACCAAATGGCTGAAGAAGCCCGGTGACAAAGTCGAGCGCGACGAGCCTCTCTTTGAAATTTCGACGGACAAGGTGGACGCGGAAATCCCCTCACCCGCCGCGGGCGTCCTGAAGGAGATTAAAGTGGCCGACGGCACGACCGTGCAGATCAACACGGTCGTCGCGGTCATCGACGAATCCGGCGCGGGCGCGGCGACATCCGCGGCCCCCGCGACAGCGAAGCAGGAAACCGCTCCAGCTGCGGCAAGCGCAAAGCCCCAGGACGATACGACTCCGGCGGCCCCCAAGGCGCAGCCCGCACCTCCCGCCGCTTCAGCACCCGCTGCCGCCGCTGGTCCCGCAACCGACGTGGTCATGCCGCAAATGGGCGAGTCCATCTTCGAGGGCACCATTACCAAATGGCTCAAGCAGGTCGGCGACACGGTCGAGCGCGACGAGCCGCTCTTTGAAATTTCCACGGACAAGGTCGACGCCGAGATTCCCTCCCCGGCGGAGGGCGTGCTGACCCAGATCAAGGTACAGGCCGGAAAAACCGTCCAGATCAACACCGTGGTCGCTGTCATCGGAGGCGCAGCGGGCGCTCCGGCGGCGGCTCCGGCAATTGCCGCTCCTGCGGCCACGCAGCCTGCGACCCCAGCGGCACCCGCGCCACAAGCCCCAGCTCCTGCGGCCACGGCAGAGGCGGAACACGCCCGTTCCTCGCCACTGGTCCGCAAGATCGCCAAGGAAAACAATCTTGACCTCAACCAGGTCTTCGGCACCGGTGCTGGCGGACGCATCACCAAGGAAGACGTTCTCGGATACCTCGCCCAGCCGGGAGGTGCGAGACCGGCTCCCACAGCCGCGGCTCCGGCCCCAACTCCGGCGGCGGCACAGGTGGCGACTCCAGCGGCACCTGTTCCTGCCCCAGGAGAACTGGTGCCCATGTCGAAGATGCGCGCCATCATTGCGCAGCGCATGGTCGAGTCCAAGCACACCGCCGCGCATGTCCACACCGTCTTCAAGGTGGACTTCACCAAAATCGTCAAGCTCCGCGAAAAAGAGAAGAGCAAGTATGAGCAGCGCAACGGCGTCAAGCTCACCTATATGCCCTTCATCACGCGGGCAGCCATCGCCACGCTGCGCAAAATGCCCATCGTCAACGCGCAGATGGAAGGCAATGCCATCCGCTATCCCGCGAACATCAACGTCGGCATTGCCGTCGCGCTCGAGTGGGGGCTGATCGTTCCTGTCATCAAGCAGGCCGAGGAGAAGAACTTCCTCGGCATCGCGCGGGCCATCGCCGATCTCGCGGAGCGCGCGCGCAGCAAAAAGCTGAAGCCCGACGAGGTAGGCTCCGGCACATTCACCATCACCAATCCCGGCATCTTCGGCGAGCAATTCGGCACGCCCATTATTAATCAGCCGGAGTCGGCGATTATGGGGGTCGGCGGCCTCGTCAAGGAACCTGCCGTGGTCACCGGCGCGGACGGCACGGACTCCATCGCTATCCGCCACTTCCTGCACCTCACCCTGGGCTTCGACCACCGCATCATCGATGGTGCCGACGCCGGCAAGTTCATGGCCGAGATCAAGAAGTACCTGGAGAACTGGTCGGAGGACATCGGCTAGAAGGGGTCCTCAGTCATTCAATTTTGCGGCGGCCAGATACCCCTCCAGAATCAGCACGGCGGCCACCTGGTCCACGACCGCTTTGTGCTCACTGCCCGCCCGACCCGCCGCGTGCAGGTGGCGATGCGCCTCCGTTGTCGTGAGCCGCTCGTCCCAGAGATGGACGGGCAAAGCCGTTTCCTCGCGCAACATCTGGGCAAAGGCCTGGGCCTTGGCAGCCTGAGGACTCTGATCTCCGGACATATATAGTGGGTTCCCCACGACAATCTCGGCGCAGCCGTACCTGCGAATGAGCCGTTGGAGCGACTTGAGATCCTGCCTGCGGTTCGTCCGGACCAGTGTCATGACTGGCTGGGCCGTCAGTCCGAGCGGGTCTGAAACGGCCACCCCGATGCGGCGGTCGCCAACGTCCAGTCCCATGATGCGCGGTGGAGACTGCTGCTGCATGGAATGATGATACCCAGCCACGAAGAACGCGGTCAGAATTCAGGCGCAAACGGCCAGCGGTGAAGCGAGAGCTCACGTCAAATGACGGCAGCGTTTGCCTTAAATCTCGGACTTATTTAGTCTGTGAATGCAATATGCGACCAATTGAGTCGTAATACTGATTGCCGGAGAAGACTTTTGTACCGCGTTCTGTTTTCTCGAGCCTCTCGGTTTGTGGCTCTGATGGCTTTGCTCCTTGTCAGTACACTTCCTCATTTCGCTCACGCCCAAGACAAACCATATTTCGTCACTTACTCCCAGGACTTGGAAGAACCCGGCAACCTGGAGATCGAAAGCAAAACGGCGCTGGCCCAACCGAATGGTGGCAACCGGTACGGTGCATATGCGGCGGAGTTTGAGTACGGGGCCAAGGCGTGGTGGACGACTGAGTTGTATCTGGACGGGCAGACGACGGCCAACGAGTCCACCATTCCCACGGGGTTCCGCTGGGAGAACCGCTTCCGCATTCTGATGCAGGAACACCTCATCAATCCAGTGTTGTACGTGGAATTTGAAAACATCTCCGGCGCAGATAAAACCATGCTCGAGGTGGTGGGACACGACGGCCAATCTGACCTTGCGAGCACAAATGCCGAGGCGCGGGAAGAGCATGAGCACGAGGGCGAACTGAAGCTGATCCTGTCGTCAAACGTGCATGACTGGAACATTTCAGAAAACTTCATCGCGGAGAAAAACCTGGGGCACGATCCCTGGGAGTTCGGCTATGCCGTTGCCGCATCACGCCCACTGGCGACGATGTATCGCGACTGCACGTTCTGTGTCCAGAAGCTGACGGCAGGAGTCGAGGCATACGGCGGATTGGGTGATGTGTGGGCGCTGACGATGCGCGATACCTCACACTACATTGCTCCAGTAGTCGGATGGGACCTGCCCGGCCGCTCGCGGCTGACGTTCTCGCCCGGGTTCGGTCTGACGGACACGAGCCTCGACCGGGTGTACCGCGTTGGGTTCGCCGTGGAGATTCCGGGGTTTGGCCGACAGCTACAGGAAGGGATACGATGAAACGCCGCATTTCCGTTGCACTGGGCTGCCTGAGTCTGGTCTTTGCACTGGCGGCAGGAGGGGCGAGGGCTTCCCATTGGCAGAATGTGCCCGAGAAAGACCATGCGCGCGCGAATCCGATGGCAGGGAATCCCAGGGCAGTAGCCGGGGGAGCAGCAATCTACAAAGGCCACTGCTCGCATTGCCATGGGGCCGATGCGATGGGTAACGGCAAAAAGGCACCATCGCTGAAGACGGAAAGCATCCGCTCAGCGACGGATGGCGATCTGGAATGGTTCCTGCGCCAGGGCGACCTCAGGCACGGCATGCCTTCGTGGTCAAGCCTGCCACAGGCGCAGCGCTGGCAACTCGTGGCGTATCTGCGCTCCATTCAGCAATAAGCAATGGCGGGGCACTCTCTCTTTCTCAGTCGTCGGCTTCTTAGCTGGTGCCTCACCAGCTATAATTACAGCTTGCGGTAATCCTGGCGGAAGCCGAAGCCCGGCGGCCTAATCCAACCAGCCGCCCTGATGGATCAATCATGCCCGAACACATTAAGAAGCAACTTCAGGAAGAGATTCGCCAGCTTGAGCACGAGCTCGCTCACGAGCTGCCGGCCGAAATCAAGAAGGCCGTGGCAATGGGCGATCTGAGCGAGAACGCCGAGTACCACATGGCCAAGCAGCGGCAGGAGTTCGTCAACGCCCGCCTGGGCCAGCTTAAGAAGCGCATGGCCGAGTTGTCGCTGGTGAACCTGGCCAACATCCCTAAAGATCGCGCGGCCTTCGGATCCACCGTCATCGTTTACGACTCATCGAAGGACGAGGAGATCGAGTACAAGCTCGTGACCAGCGAAGAGTCCGACGTGAATAAGGGTCTTATATCCACCACTTCGCCCATCGGACGCAGCCTGATCGGCAAGCAGGTGGGCGATATGGCCCTGGTCGTCACGCCCAACGGCAATCGCGAGCTTGAGGTGCTCAAGCTGACGACCATCCACGAATCCGAAGAAATGGGGGCATAATAGCCCCAGCGGGTCCTGCCCGCAAAGTCTCCGTGAGTGTGAACCATGAGCGAAACCCATGAGTAAAACGTGGACAGGCGCGTTTGGACGTGCCTGCGGCGTTCTGCTGCAGGCCATCGTCAATGGTCTTGCGCTCACAAAAATTTCGCCCAACGTCCTCACCTTCATTGGACTCCTCATCAACACGGCGGCGGCCATCCTGTTCGGCTTCGCCAACCAGCAAAACTACGCCCGCATGTTCCTCTACGCTGGACTGGTCATCATCGGGGCTGGCATTTTCGACATGGTGGACGGGCGTGTCGCCCGCCTGACCCAGCAGGTCACGGTTTTCGGAGCGTTTTTTGACTCGGTCATCGACCGCTACTCCGATGTTGTTCTGTTCTTTGGACTTCTGGTGTTTTACGCGCGCGGCAACCGGCTGTTTTACGTCTTTCTTGCCGCGTTCGTCATGGTCACTTCGCTCATGGTGAGCTACACGCGCGCGCGCGCCGAGGCCCTCATCGGCAAGTGCAAGGTCGGATTTATGGAGCGTCCCGAGCGGGTCGTCCTCATCATTCTTGGAGCCCTCTTCAACCGCTGGGGAGTGATGGCTCCGGTGCTTTGGGTCCTGGCCGTCCTCTCCACCATTACGGTCATCCACCGCATCCAGTACACCTGGCAAATGACCCGGCCCAGCTCAATCCAGACCGAACAAAAGGTTTGAAACTTTGGTACCAGACTTTCTTCACGCCCGGCAGACCGCCGAAGGATGGCGATTCTGCCGGGAGCAAGAATTCAGGCTGCCTTACGCGTATTTGTCGCGTGTATGGTGACTCCGCAGTCATGCAGCGCGCGGAATTTGTGCAGCGGGTTGAGTCAGCCAGGTTTCAAAACGTGTGTCGCCGAGCTTTGCGTTCTTCCCCGGAACCAGTGTTGTCTCGCTGAGTTTCGCCCCGGCGTAGCGCGCGTTTGGATCGCTAACGACTTCGCGGGAATCGTTGAGCGAAGCCAGTCGCCGCCGGACGAGTTCATCCACACGAAACTGTTCCGGCCCTCCAATTTCGACAATGCCGTTCACCGGCGGGCCAACCGCAATTCTGGCCACGCCCGTTGCCACATCTTCGGCGGCCATGGGCTGGAAAAGCACATGTGGCAAATGCACCTTGCCTCCGACCATGGAAATGTCGGCTAGGCCCTTGAGGAACTCGAAGAACTGCGTTGCATGCACGATGGAGTATGGGATTGGACCCTCTTTGATCAGCTTCTCCTGCGCGATCTTGGCGCGAAAATATCCGCTTTCAGACAGCCGGTCGGTCCCCACCACGGACAGTGCAACGTGATGTCCAACCTTTGCGCGCGCCTCATAGGTGAGAAGGTTGCGGGTTGATGTTTCAAAGAACTTAAGCACCGCTGCATCCTCCCAGTCCGGGGAGTTTGATACGTCAACGACCACCGAGGCGCCTTTCAGCGCTTCGGGCAGCCCTTCGCCCGTCAGGGTGTTGACTCCTGTGTTGGGCGCTGCCGCTACCGCCTCGTGTCCCTGCTCACGAAGTTTTTTGACTAGCTTTGATCCAATGAGTCCAGTACCGCCGATCGCTACAATTTTCATGATTGTCTCCTTGGTTTCTGATCTCGGCATTGCGAACCTGCCGGTCGCATTTGTTAAGACCGAGCATCCCACCGTCCGGACACTGTTTGTGGTTGAGCAAATCGTATTTGGCAATAGTCGAGAGATTGAGGAAACAGCGTTCCCCCTCGATGCTTCGGAACGTCCACTTTCAGTTTGCGAACGCTTAGGAAAGCGTAGATCACATCTCAGAGGATCGGCCACGCACAAAAGTCCGGTTTTGATGAGCCGAAAACAACGCCGCAGTTACAGCCCGTCGGCGGCGGTGAGGGAACGCGAATAGCTCGCTGCGAAGTCGTTATAGACCAGGGTTCCGGAGCCCTGGATCGTGCTGGTGTTGGAGTAGTTGTCGTAGTTGGTCAGGGTCCATCCGGGAACGTCCTGCACGACGAAATGTTGGACATCGAAGGCCCCGGTGCAGAGCGGGATGGAATGCACCCGCAGATAATTCACCAGATCAACGGCAACCTGATAGCTGGTGAGGGTGCCGAGTCCCAACTGCAATTGCGTGGGCGCGGACCACTCGTCGACCCACACGGGCAGCGTGGCGCTGGGAATGCCGAACTCCGCGTCCCACTGCGACTCGTCCGCGCTGCCATGCTGATACGGATGCACGGCGTAGACGAGGCGGTTGAGCGGATCGGAAACCGCAGGCATGCCCTCGAGCGTTGCCGCCCGGCCCAATCCGTCGAGCACGAAGACATTCTGCGCCCCGTTGGCGCGGACGTGATTGATGAGCGGCTGCATGCCGATGGAGGGCTGGGTCTGTCCGGAGATCATTCCTCCGTTGAGCCATAGCTGCCAGTTGGCCGCGGAGGGCGTGAGGCTGGGCTCGTTGTACAGCTCGAAAACCACGCCTCGGTCGGAGCCAAAGGCGGTGGTGAAGAGGTCCCAGTCGCGCTGGGTTTCGGCAATGGGGAGCGGGTACTGGACGGACTCGCCGCTGATCTTCTCGTCCTGCATCATGATCATGACGACGAAGCCGGCCTGCCGCGCCTGCTTGATGGCGCTCACCACGTCGGTGAAGTAGTCGGGATCGTAGAGCGGCGAGGCGGGATCGAGCGCGGGCTGGCCAATCTGGAAGCGGATGGTGTCGGTGTGGAAGGAGTGGATGGCGGCGAGCTCCGCAGCGTCGTAGTTGAGGCGCGCGTTCAGCACCAGGGTCTGCGTGGAAGTCTGGAGCGCGGCCAGCGGCCGAACGAATGCCTGCAGCACCACGCCGCGCGACATCCACGGCTGGCCGTCGAGCGTCATGTGCGTTCCGGAGACGCCAACCGCCTGCGCGCTGGTGGTTGGCGGCGGTGGTGGGGCGGGGTCCGATGTCCCCGTGGATGTGGATCCGCACGCGGTCAGAAGTGCGAAGAACAGGAAAGTCGGCGCTGCAAAGCGTATCTTGCCCATGTTTGCTGGCCCTTTGAATCGGAGTTTGGAAAAATCCGCCGATTCAGAGTAGCGCATTTTTCAGAAAAATGTAATCGATTACGAGAAAGGACATAGCAAATCTTGCCCGAGAGCCGGGAGCTACCCTTATGCTCCTGTACGAATTCCCAGCTTGCGGCTGACCCGATCCAGCGTTTCGAGGGCCTGGTCGAGATCGGCGCGGGTGTGCTCGCTGGTCATGATGGTGCGGATGCGGGCCTTGCCTTCGGGCACGGTAGGGAAGGCGATGCCGGTGGCCATGACTCCGGCGTCGAAGAGCGCTCGGGAGAAGTCCATGGTCTGGCGTCCGTCGCCGATGATGATGGGCGTGATCGGAGTTTCGCTGGCCGGGGTAGTCACGCCGCCGATGTTGAAGCCCAGCCGACCTAGTTCTGCCTTGAAGTAGCGGGTGTTGTCCCAGAGGCGCTCGATGCGCTCGGGTTCGGTCTCCAGCAGGTCGAAAGCGGCAATGCAGGTGGCCGCGACCGACGGCGGATGCGAGGTGGAGAAGAGGAACGGCCGCGCGCGGTGGTAGAGAAAATCAATCAGATCGCGCGAGCCGCAGACGTATCCGCCGAGCGAGCCGATGGCCTTGGAGAGCGTGCCCACCTGAACATCGACGCGGCCATGGCAGTGGAAATGGTCGATGGTGCCGCGTCCGTTGCGGCCCAGCACGCCGGAAGCGTGGGCGTCATCGACCATCATGATGGCCCCGTATTTGTCGGCCAGGTCGCAGAGCTTGTCGACCGGGCCGATGTCTCCGTCCATTGAAAAAACGCCATCGGTGATGAGCAGCTTGTGCCCGGGATCGGAGGCAACCTCCTTCAGCAACTCCTCGGCGTGGGCCATATCTTTGTGGCGGAAGACCTTGATTTTGGCCCGTGAGAGGCGCGCGCCGTCGATGATGCTGGCGTGGTTCAGCTCGTCAGAGATGATGAAGTCGTCCTTGCCAAGGATGGACGAGACGGTTCCGGCGTTGGCTGTGAAGCCGCTCTGGAAGACGACGCAGGCCTCGACATTCTTGAAGCGAGCGATCTTTTCCTCCAATTCCATGTGGATTTTCATGGTTCCGGCGATGGTGCGGACAGCTCCCGAGCCTACGCCGTAATCCTTGATGGCCTGAATGGCGGCCTCGCGCAGCTTGGGGTGGGCGGTGAGTCCGAGATAATTATTGGAGGCTAGATTGATGACGCGCCTGCCGTCGTAAGTGCAGACCGGGGCCTGCACGTCGTCGAGCACGCGCAGGCGGAAGTGGGTGCCGCGGGCCTTGAGCTCGTCAAGCTGGGCGGTAAGGTGCTGAAGCTGGGGACGGCGGGAAAGCTCAGAAGTCATGGAACGGCCTCGCGGAAGAAAAGTGGCAACCCACTATGGTAGAGCATTCGCGTAGAGCATTTTGGGCTTAGCAGATACAATGAGAACTTGGCGGCGACTGCCCGTGTCGGGCGGCGGCGGCGTTTCTTGAGAGAGAGCAGAGAATCCGAAGAATGAATTTGCAGTTGTTGCGGCACGGCATGGGAAGGCTTGCGGGCCTGTCATTGATAGTGGGGCTGGCGAGTTTGGCTGGCCTGGCGCAGGCGCAGGTGGCCACGCATACGGAGCTTAAGCAGGCGGCGAGCCAGCGCGGCGTGACGTTTACGGCGAAGGTGAGCGACGCGGCGGGGAGTCCGGCGACCGATGGTGTTGTGAGCCTGGTCAACGCGAAGGGGCAGTCGCTGGGGTCGGCATTTGTGAAGAACGGCGAGGCGACGATTGAAGTCGGCCAGCAGACCTCCGGGCGCGTGTACGCCGATTACAGTGGAAGCCAGAGCTTCCGAGCGTCAGTGGCTGAGGCGCAGCCGCTGGATACAGGGACGAGCACGCTGCCTGACTTCACCGTGACGGCCAATCCTACATCGGCCACGGTCAGCCCCGGCGAATTCGCGACCGTGGTGCTGACCATTACGCCGCAAAACGGTTTTGACCAGATGGTGACGCTGTCCTGCTCGGGTAACCCCGGAGCTTCGGCATGCACCTTCAGCCCGACCACGCTGACGCCTCCTCTGGATTCCACGACCAAGCAGCCGCTGCCCGTGAACAGCTCGCTGCAAATCACCACGCAGGCATCTTCGGGTAAAGCCGCCGTTGTGTGGCCGGGCAGCGGGTCGCACATCGCGTTTGCCATGGTTCTGCCGGGACTGCTGGCGTTGATTGGATTGGGTGCGACGCGGAAACGTGCGGGGCTGAATAAGCTGCGCGTGCTGGGAATGGTCGCGCTGCTGGCGGCCAGCACTTTGGGCCTTGGCGCATGCGCGCAGCGGTACGATTACCTGCATCATCCTCCGGTGCAGGATCCGGGCATCCAGGCCGGGACATACAACATCACGATCGCGGCGTATGCAAGCAACGGGGCCACCGTGACGAGCCACGCGATCCAGTTCGCGCTCACGGTGAAGTAGGGCTTGCGAAGCCAGGAAGCGGGCAGCGCGCCTTCGGCGCAAGCGAGTCAGCTAATCAAAGTGGGAAAAGCAAAAAGGGCCAGTGCTGAATTGCACCGGCCCTTTTGGCTGACTCGTGCTATCCGTCAGTACTTCTGCACTGTCGGGTCCACATCGTTGGCCCAGCCGGTGATTCCTCCGGCGAGGTTCCAGACTTTCTTGAAGCCGTTCTTGGCGAGGAACTCCGCGGCTTTCTGGCTGCGTCCGCCGCTCTTGCAATGCACGACGATCTCGCGATCCTTGTCGAGTTCTCCGGCGCGGTTGGGCAGCTCGCCCAGTGGAATTAGCGTGGCTCCAATGTTGGCGATTTCGTACTCGAACGGCTCGCGCACGTCGAGAACAAACAGGTCGTCTTTGCGGTCGAGATGCTGCTTCAACTCGACCGGAGTCATCTGCGGGATTCCGTTCTTGATGGGCGTTCCGTCCACTGGGTCCCCCTTCGGTTCCGGCCCAATTCCGCAGAATTGATTGTAGTCGATCAGCTTGGTCACGGTCGGGTGCGTGCCGCAGACCGGGCAGTCGGGGTTCTTGCGCAGCTTCAGCTCCCGGAAGCGCATGCCGAGCGCATCCACCAGCAGCAGGCGCCCGATCAGCGGTTCGCCCTTGCCGAGGATGAGCTTCACGGCCTCGGTCGCTTGAATGAGGCCCAGCAGTCCGGGCAGGATGCCGAGAACGCCGCCTTCAGCGCACGAGGGAACGAGGCCCGGCGGCGGCGGCTCGGGATAGAGGCAGCGGTAGCAGGGGCCGTCCTCGGTGGCGAAAACGCTGGCTTGGCCCTCGAAGCGATAGATCGAGGCGTAGGCGTTCGGGATATTTCCGGCGAGCACACAGGCGTCGTTCACGAGGTAGCGCGTGGGGAAGTTGTCCGTCCCGTCGGCCACGATGTCATAGCCCTTGATGATGTCGAGCGCGTTTTCGCTGGTCAGCATCGTGTTGTGCTTCACGATCTTCATGTACGGGTTCAGCGCGTGGAGTTTGTCCGCGGCGGAATCGATCTTGGGGCGGCCCACGTCGGCGGTGGAGTGGATGATCTGCCGCTGAAGATTGCTCTCCTCAACGTTGTCGAAGTCCACCAGGCCGAGGGTGCCGACTCCGGC
>JAICYR010000171.1 GCA_025934135.1 Acidobacteriaceae bacterium
AAGGCAGGCTCGATCTCAAGAGTGGAATTGCTGCGTTTACCGGATTACATTGATACGAGAGTTTCTGTCTCCCCCAAAGCTTTACGCGCAATTGCGTACTACAAAATCAGCTTCAATAGGGACATAGGGTATACCTTCGAGCCCTTAGTTTCCGGGCTATCAGCAGAGCCGGAAAATCACACTCCGGATCTTCGGTGGGGAGTATTGTTCTACGATTCCAGAAATGACGAAGTAGGCTCGATTTTTGTTGATCGGTTCGGAAACCACGGATATCTTAACGGCAAAACGGTCTCTTTCCACACCGGCATCCTCAATGCGAGTCTCGCGCAACGATTACACGCAATTATCAGAAACTTACCTTGAGAAAGTACCTCCCCAGGCGCGTCGCGCGGCTGATCGGCCAGTCGAGCATTTACGGCGTGCAGAACAGATAGAAGATGTTCCCACCTTCGATGATGTCATCCTGAGCGGGGATGCGCGCACCGGGGTCCCCACGGACAGGTTTTCGTCCGTGGGGTGGTTGGGCGCATCGCAGTCGAAGGATCTGCGGTTGTATTTTCGTGAGCTACCAGTTGCGAATCCAGCAGCCCCACGCTAGTAATCCGATGCAAAGGACCCAAAGGCCCAACAGAGCGGGCTCTGACAGATGTTGGAACCAGACGGGGTCGTTCCATCCTTCAGCCTTAAACAAACCCCCAAGTAATAAACCGCACGCCAAGAGAATATTGCTGAGTCCATTTCCGGGTTGATCATCTCTGGTAAAAATCTTCATCGGATTTAACGCGGTTAAGCTTTTGTCGAATATAACCCGACGGGAGCCCGATACAAGCCGCTTTTGCTTGTGTGGGGAACAACCAAAGCCCTCCAGCACCTACGCCCGTGCAGGACAGATGACGTATTCAGCATTATTCTGGCTTAGAGCGGTTATGGACGACGAATCTCCGATTGATGTGAGTCAGCGGCCCATGTACCGAGCCAAGGCTTTCCGCGCTGGAGTGGTGCTGCTAGTGACGGCGCTTCTGCCTTGGTTTGCGTGGGCAATATGGTTGGGCAGGAACGATCCACTCGATCCAATACTGCACCATCGATGGGCGATGAGAATTGATATCTCGTTCGCTGCCGGAGCATTGATTTCGTTCATCTCTTCGATGCTTCTTCTGTTCGGCAGAGGATGGAAGCGCGTTCTGTACACTGCTTTCGCAGTGTGCTTGCTGCTGTTCTATACGGCTACTGTGCTCATAGGAGACTGACCGAGTAATTCGATAAACGGGCTTGTAGAAGGCATCGCTTCCGCCGAAATCAAAACCGGCAAATAGCATTTCTCCGCGCTCCCTGTGTACTCTGTGGTAAGAAAGCTAGCGGCTAATAGCTAATGGCTGCACTTAGGAGCACGCCCCAATGAAGACCGCCATCCGCGCCATCATCCTGCTGCTCATCGTCCTCTGGCTCGGCGGAGTCATGTTCTTCCCCATCGTCGCCGCCAGCGCCTTCGGCTCCCTGCCCGACACGCACGCCGCCGGGACCGTCGTTGCCAAGTGCCTCCGCGTGCTGCACTATGAAGGATTCTTCGCCGGGGCCATCATCGTCATCCTGCTGCTCATCGGCCAGGCCATCCGAGCCTTCCCGCGCTCCGTTCTCGTCCCCGTCATCCTCGCGCTCATTATGCTGGGACTCACGTCCTACTCGCAGTTTTCCGTCATCCCGCGCATGGACCACGACATCGCAGCCACCGGGGGAACCATTGACTCAGTGCCGGCCAACAACCCCTATCGCATGGAATTCAACCGCCTCCACCACTGGTCCGAGCATCTGGAGGAAGGGGTCCTACTCGCGGGAGTGATTCTCGTCATTCTGCTCGCCGCGAATTATCCGAAATTCGGCGCGGAGTCTGACGCAAGACCAGCCGACTCCCAGCCACTCAGCGAATCAGCAGGTAGCTAAATGTGGGAACAATGTGGGTGCCCCATGTCTCGCAGAGACATGGGAGATTGCTGAGCCCGGAGCCCTGGACCCTCACCCCACCTTGGTTCCGCGCGTGCGCCCCGGGGCGGGCATGGAAATCACCGGACGCGGCCTTCCCGTCGCAATCTCCAGAAACATCTGCGCTGCCCGCGTCAGCGGCTTGTCTTTGCGGTAGATGAGCGCCAGCTCGCGGTTCAGCCGCACGCCCTCCACCTTGATGATCTTCAGCGTGCCGTCCTTCGTGTCTTCCCGCACATTGCTGCGCGGCAGGAACGCGATGCCCAGCCCGGCCACAATCAGCCGCTTCATCAGCTCGCTCGACTCCACTTCCATGGCCACGCGGGGCTGCGCGTCGTTGGCGCGGAACAGGTCTTCAATCAACTCCCGCTGCCGCCCCTGCGTCGGCAACAGAAGCGCGTGCGGAACTATGTCCTCGAACTTCACCGTCGCCCGCTGGGCCAGCGGATGGTTCGCCGGAGTCACCAGCGATATCTCGTCCCGATGGACAGTGTCCACCAGCAGCCGCGCGTCCTTTACCGGAAGCGACACCACGCCGAAATCCACTTCCCGGCTCAGCACCGACTCAATCGTCTTCACGCGGTCGGCACGCACAATGCTCAGCCCCACCCGCGTGTACTGGCGCTTGAACTGAGCGAAGACCGTCGGCAGCACATAGAGGCTGGTCGCCTCATTCGCCGATACGGAAATTTCTCCGCGCGGCGTGCGATGCAGCTCGCCCACCGTCGTCAGGATGTGGTTGTGGCATTGCAGGCAGTGCTCGGCGAACGGCTCAAAGACTTTGCCCGCCGCCGTGAACGTCACCTTGCCGCCGTCGCGGTCAAACAGGCGCGCGCCCACTTCGTTCTCCAGCGTCCGGATCTGCGCCGAAATGGCCGGCTGCGTCACCATCAGCTTCTCCGCCGCGCGCGAAAAACTCCTCAGGCGGCTCACTTCCATAAACGTCCGCAATTGCTCAAAGTCCATGCCTGCTCCAAGCTGTTCCGATGGGGATGCCTCCATTCTAGTCGAACGGTTTGCGCGGATATCATGAAACTAGCCGCAATGCCCCAGCCTCTCACGCCATCTCTCGTGAACGAACTCGCGCAGCAGGCGGGCTTCTCCCTCGCCGGAATCGCGCCCGTGCCCCCGCTCGATTCGGCAACAACCAGCGAGGAACGCGCCCGCTTCGATGAATGGATCGCCGCCGGAGCGGCCGGCGAAATGGAATACCTCAAGCGCCGCAACGACAGCGGAGAACTGGTCCGCTCCACTCTCCACGCCGTTTTTCCCTGGGTCAAGTCGGTCGTGGTCTGCGCCGCGAACTACAACACCGATCAGCCTCGCTCCATCGATCCAGCACCCGAAGGCTCAGGCTGGATCTCCCGCTACGCGTGGTCGGAAGACCGCACCACTTCTCCGCCGCGCCCTAGCGACTACCACAAGGTCCTGCTCAAGCGACTCCGCTCGCTCGAAGCCGCGCTGCACGAGCACGCCGGCCCCTTCGAGTCGCGCTGTTACGTTGATACCGGCCCCCTGGTCGAGCGCGTCTACGCCCGCTACGCCGGAATCGGATGGACCGCGAAGAACTGCACCATCCTGAACCAGCAACTCGGCTCGCTCTTCTTTCTCTCCGTCATCCTGACTTCTCTTGAGCCGGAGTCTCCGCTGCCGCAGCTCGCTGCCGACCGATGCGGATCCTGCACGCGCTGCATCGACGCGTGCCCAACGCAGGCCCTCACGCCTTATCAGATGGACGCCACCCGCTGCATCAGCTATCTCACGATTGAAAAGCGCGGGGAGATTCCGGAAGACCTGCGCACCGGAATCGGCCGGAACGTCTTCGGCTGCGACATCTGCCAGGACGTCTGCCCGTGGAACGAAAAATCTCTTCGCACCGCTCCGCCCGCCGACGACCCAGAACTCGCCGCCCGCGCCGCCCTCGTCAATCCCGCTCTCGACTGGCTGTCTGCGATGACGCCCGATGACTTCGCCCAGTGGTTCTACGGATCGCCCATCAAGCGCGCCAAGTACGAAGGATTCCGCCGCAATTTGGCCATCGCCATGGGCAACAGCGGACGCGCCGATTCCCTGCCCCACCTCGAAGAATGGTCCCGCGACGACGACCCCGTCCTGCGCGAAACCGCGGCATGGGCCATCGGGCGCATCGGGGCAAAATAGCCTAATCCAAATCCCGGTTCCACACGGAAATCACGCGCGTCTGGTGCTCGTAGCCAAGCACGCTCACCGTCCCGGTCCCCAGCGCCAGCCGGCTTCCCATAACCGGGGCAGCCTGAATCCAGCACGCCGCCAGAATCCGCAGAACATGCGCGTGCGCGAACAGCGCCACGTGCCCGCCGTTCGCCGCCGCGCGCGCAATCACGCGGTTCGCGCGCTCCGCCACCTCGGCGATGCTCTCGCCGTCAATGATCCGGCTCGTCCACACCGACCAGTCGGGAATCTGCTTCTGGATTTCCTTCGTCGTGCGCCCCTCGTACGCGCCGTAGTTCCACTCGTTCAGGTCATCGTCAATCTGGGCCATATCGCCCAGCCCGGCAATTTCGCACGTCTCTTTCGCGCGTTGCATGGGGCTGGTCAGCACCATCGAAAAACTCTTCCCTTGCAGATAATCCCGAATCTTCCGCGCCCGTGCCCGCCCGCGGTCGGTCAGCGGAATGTCCGTCCGGCTGGTGTGCGCGCCCGAGAGGCTCCACGCGGTCTCTCCATGCCGAAACAGCCACAATTGCAGGTCGGTCGCTGCCATCGAATTCCTCCTCCTTGTTTTACCGCCGTTTCCGAGACGTGAAAAAGGGCAGGCCGAGACCTGCCCTTCCCAAACTGAGATGCCGCGAAGCTACTTCTTCGCCGGAGTGCTCTGCGTCGTCTGCGTGCCTTCCAGCACCGAATGGGATTTTCCCGTGCCCTTCTGTAGCAGGATCGTCAGGCCGATGGAGGTAATCATGAAGATCACCGCGCACCACACCGTCACCCTGGTCAGAATGGTGGCCGCCGAACGCGGACCGAACGCGGTCTGCGAACCCTGCCCGCCAAACGCTCCGGCAAGGTCGGCGCTCTTGCCCTGCTGCAGCAGGATGATTCCGATCAGAATGACACTGACAATAATGTGGACCGTTACCAACAAATAAACCATGAAGCCGCTTTTCCTGAGAGGGCGCTCGCGCTCTCGCTAAAATTGTGGACTTTGGTGCGGAAGGGGGGACTTGAACCCCCATGCCTCTCGGCGCCACCCCCTCAAGATGGTGTGTCTGCCAATTTCACCACTTCCGCACTGAACCGTGTCCTCAGCAAAGTATAACAAAAGCCGACCCGCGAATCCGCCTCCAAACCGCCGCACCGCGAAACCATTTCACCTCTCGTAATCCGATACACATCGTGGTTCTTATCCACAGCCGCACACGCAACGCCACGCTCCAATCCACTATCCTGATCTCAGCGCGCCTCGTCCTCTGGATGAAATTGCGATGCGCAAACTTTGCCGTCCTATCCATTCCCCAGCACAAACTTTTTTGCGGAAATGTCGAGCTTTTTCAGCACATTCCGTGTCTCTATAAAGGGAACTCGCTTCCCAAAGCGCTGCTTTGAACATCCAACTACTTAAATTGGCCGAAAGCCTGGCGCCAACGGCGAAACCATTGCAACTATCAAATTGGGAGAGGAATGCAACAAGGTTTCAAGGCTGTAATTTGTCTGTTTTTGTTTGCCGCATTCGGCTCAGTCTCCGCCCATGCGGGCAAAATCGCTCTACTGCTGGAACAGCCCTACGGCCACTTCGGGGCCATGAACCCCACAGGCCACGTCGCCATTTACCTCAGCGATGTCTGCGTTGAAACCCCGGTCGAGTTGCGCCACTGCGAACCCGGCGAGCGCGGCGCCGTCATCAGCCGCTATCACCGCATCGACGGATACGACTGGCTGGCCATGCCGCTGCTCGCCTACCTTTACGCCGTCAATAATCCGGACGATATTCCCGATGCAGCCTCCAAAAAGATCGCCATGCACATGCGCGACAAGTTCCGGCGCGCCCACCTGATCAACTACGTCCCCGACGACCCCGACGGCGGAATCCCCGATGGCGACTGGACGCAACTGCTCGGTGAATCCTATCTCAGAAAAATCTATGGCTACTCGCTGGAGACCACCGCCGAGCAGGACGACGCTCTCATCGCCAAACTTAACGACAGCAAAAATCACAGCCGCTATAACCTCGCCTTCCGCAACTGCGCCGACTTTGCGGCAGACATCCTGAACTTCTACTTCCCGCACTCGGTCCATCGCAACTTCATTGCCGACATGGGATTCATGACTCCCAAGCAGACCGCGCACTCGTTTGAAAAATTTGCGAAGCGGCATCCTGGCCTAAAATTCACCACTTTCGTCATTCCCCAGGTCCCCGGCAGCATTCACCGCAGTTCCGACATTCATGGCGTCCTCGACTCAGTGCTCGAGACCCCGAAGTATGTGCTTCCCCTGGCCATCCTGCACCCCGTCGTTGCCGGCAGCCTCATCGCCGTCTACATCGGCGGCGGACGCTATCATCCCGGTGCGCACATTGAAAACGTCTTCGACGCGCAACAGGAGATGAAGCCGGGAGTGGCTGAAATCTCCGGCCGCACCGTGCTGGCTTCAGAAAAGCCAACTGCCGAACGACCAACCCGGACCCCTGTATCGACTCCGGGAACAACGGAAAGTACCTCCGCCATGACCCTCCAATCCGCGTCATTCCACGCCTCCGAATAGAAAAAATTAGTTCCAAATTTGTAAAACCTAGAAAACAAAATGGTTAGCCTTTAAAACCTAGAAAACAAAGGGAGTTGTCGATTGCAGGGATATTCCCCGGGGGGATAGGGAGAGGCAAAAGCGGCATGTGGAAAACTTTTGTCAAGAGGTAAATCTTCTAAGCTACTTAGAATCAGCGACTTGAATTTGCAGTTAATTAGGGTCTGATTTGCTATTCTGAACTTAAGAGAGAAATTAAAGCGGGGCCCCCGCGAACAGGTCTTCGTTCGCGGGGTGGCAAGGCGCAGCCATCGGGTTGCGCCTTTTGCTTTTTTCGACGTGGAATTTGTCCCCCACTCAAGCCAAAAGAAGGCTTGAGTGGGCCAC
>JAICYR010000262.1 GCA_025934135.1 Acidobacteriaceae bacterium
AATGGTGTCGATTGACGGCGTGAGCGTGGAGAAGCTCAAGACGGAGGATTATCCCAGGCGGATGCTGCGGTCGGTGTCGCTCGCGTGGTCGGAGGGCGTCCCGGAGGGAACGACGGCGCTGGAAGGGAAGTGGTGGGGCAAGGGCGATAGCTCCGGGCTGGCGGTGGTGGAGCGCGCGGCGCGGCGGCTGCATCTGAAAGTGGGCTCCACGGTGGAGTTCGAGGTCGCCGACCACAAGGTTTCAACCAAAGTGGCGGCCATCTACAAAGTGGATGGCGAGCACGCCTACGCGCGCAGCGAATTTATTCTTGCGCCCGCGCTGCTGAAGGGCGTTCCAGCGACGTGGTATGGAGCGGCGCATTTTGCTCCGGCGCAGATTGCTCCGATGGAGCGCGCGCTGTTCGCGAAGTACCCGACGATTACGGTGGTGAGCCTGGCGGACATTCTGGATACGGTGCAACGGGTGGTGGGGCACATCACGCTGGTGGTGCGGTTTTTGGCGGCGTTTTCGATTCTGGCTGGAGTGGTGATTCTGGCGTCCAGCATCGCGAGCACGCGCTTCCGGCGGATTCGGGAAGTGGTGGTCCTGAAGACGCTGGGAGCGACGCGGGCGCGGGTGGCGCAGGTGTTCAGTGTGGAGTTCGCCGTGCTGGGGCTGCTGGCGGGAGTGGTGGGCGCGGTGTTCGCGAATCTGCTGGCAAGGGTGCTGCTGCACCGGATGAAGGTCCCGTATCACCTGGATTTTGGCGTTGCGGCGATCACGGTTGCGGCAACGGCGGCGCTGGCGGTGCTGACGGGATTTGCGGCGAGCTATCGGATATTGGGGCAGAGGCCGCTGGAAGTGCTCCGCGAGGAGTGACTGGCACCAAAATGGGAACTCCACTACGGCTTGTGGGCGGAATGCGTCTAATACCCTAGGGGTGCGTTCCGGGCTGGGCTGGATTCCGGGTGAAAAGGGTGTTATTTCAGGAGAATTGCGGGAAAGCCTTGAACTAGAGGATGAAAGGGGGTATAAGCAGGAGGCTACGGCTTTTTCTCCGATTGCTGTACCCCAGATGGCGTTGCGACGGTCGCCTTACCCCCAAGGCAGCCATACCCGCAGCTTTGGTGCGCCTGGAGAACTGCCGCCGTGGTTCGAGTTACAGGCAGTCCAAGTCAAGTAGGGGGACACCTATGAAGATGTCGAGGGCGCGCGGAGATGAAATGCGCGAAGTGATGGATATTCGTCAGGCTTCAGAGTATCTGGGCATCAGCTCGGACACACTGTACAAGTACGCGTCGGATGGGTTCATCCCGGCGTTCAAGCTGGGGAACCGGTGGCGGTTCCGGCGGTCGCGGCTTGAGGAGTGGATGGACCAGCAGTCGGGAATCTTGCAGATGCCCTCGCCTAAGCTGGTCCGCGAACGGCAGAGAAAACCGGTGCGGGCCCTGCGCGCGATTACGCGGCGTCCGGCCGCAAGAGCTTCGTAAAACCGGAATCTGTCTCAAGCGAAGAATGAAGTGATGTTTGTTCCCCACTCAAGCCCACACCGGGCTTGAATAGGCCACCCATTGTCTGCATTAAGCTTGCGCGGGAATTGCGTTGTCTGGTTCGGGGGCGGAGAAGTCTTTTCCGTGTTCTTCGGGCCCGTAGTAGATGAGGGCCAGCAGGATTAGGATGACGGCCGCTTCAAACGCGGTGAGGGCCCATGAGTAGCCAAGTATGTCCTTCAGTTGGAGCTCGACCATGGTGGCGGGCGAGGCGACGAGGAAGCCGAGCTGGTAGACGAATCCCGGAAAGAGGCCGCGTACGGACGGCGGCGAAAGTTCAACGATATGAGCGGGGATGACTCCCCAGGCGCCCTGCACGCCCGCCTGCATCGCGCAGGAGCCGAGGACGAGCGCGAGTACGGTGGTCCCGAAGGCCCATGCCGGGATGGAAACGAGCGCGGCGGCAAGCGCGATCATGATGGAGAAGCGGCGTCCGGATTTCTCGGATAGAAACCCAAAAAAGAGCGAGCCGGCGATGGCGGCGATGTTGTACAGAACAGGGATTCCGTAGAGGAGGTCCATGCCGGCGATTTTGCGTTCGGCGATGCCGGGCAGGGACTTGAGGAAGTCGGGGTAGAGGTCCTGCGTGCCGTGCGAAAGGCAGAGCATGACGGCCATGAGCGCGAGCAGGTAGAAGAAGATGCGGGAGTGAGTCCAGAGTGAGCGGAAGATGACCTTGATGGAGGCGGCGCGCTGCGTGTGCCAGGCTTTGGACTCGGGCGCGAGCCAGGCGAGGATGGCGATGAGGACGGCCACGGGCGAGCCGACGAAGAAGGCCGAGCGCCAGCCGAGATGGAGGGTCAGCGTCTGCATGGCGATGGCGGCGATGAGGTATCCGACGGGATAGCCGGCCTGCATGAGTCCGCTGAGGAAGCCGCGCATGCGAGTGGGGGCGGACTCCATCGCGTAGGACGCGCCGATGCCCCAGTAGCCGCCCATGCCGAGTCCGTAGAGCGCGCGCATGACGGCGAACATGGCGAAGCTGGTGGAGAGGCCGCTGAGGATGGTCATGGCGGAGAAATAGAGGACGCAGAGGACGAGCGGCCATTTGCGACCGAAGCGGTCGGCCAGCGATCCGAAGATGAGCGCGCCGACCGGGCGCATAGCGAGCGTCAGCGTGAGGGTGTAGACGATGTCCGCCTTGCTGACGCGGAAGTGATCGGCCAGCGTGTCAAACAAAAAGACGACAATGAAGAAGTCGAAGGCGTCGAGCACCCAGCCGAGAATGCCGGAGGCCACAGCAAGCTGCCATCCGCGCGCGGGAGCGGCGGAGTTGGAGGACGGGCTTGGGGTACTCCCGGTGAAAGGCAAGGCTGACTCCTTGGGTAAGGATATACATAGACGGCGGCCAGCGATCAGCGGGTTGCGATGAACGGTCAATTGGGGAACGGCATCCATAAGATGGGCGGGGAGGCGTTCATGTTGACAACGCAGAGTTCGGCTACGGCGGCGCAGCTTGCCGATCCGGAGCTTTTTCGCGAGCAGTGCTTTGTTGGCGGGCGATGGACGGGCCAGGGCGCGACGGAGATTTTGAATCCGCACGACGGCAGCGTGCTGGGCAGCGTGCCGGAGTTTGGCGCGGCGGAGGCTCGGCAGGCAATTGAGGCGGCGAACGCGGCACTGCCCGCATGGCGCGCGATGAGCGCGAAGGAGCGCAGCGATGTGCTGACGCGGTGGGCCGCGCTGTGTC
>JAICYR010000113.1 GCA_025934135.1 Acidobacteriaceae bacterium
ATACGCGCCGTTGCTGCTGTTGAAGCTGACCAGGGTGGTGGGTGTGCTGGCATAGACGCCGGAGTTGTTGACGATCTCGAACACCGTGCCATATCCGCCTTCTCCGCCGGTGAAGGTTGTGCCAAACAGGTTGCCGTTCGCGTCGTCTATCAGGCTGGCATAAGGATGCGCTCCGTTGCTGTAGTTGAAGCTGACCAGGGTGGTGGGTGTGCTGGCATAGACGCCGGAGTTGTTGACGATCTCGAACACCGTGCCTGCTCCGCCTACCCCGCCAAAGGAGGTTGCGCCGAACAGGTTGCCGTGGGCATCGGCGATCAGGCTGGCCTCTGGATACTGGCCGTTGCTGCCGCTGAAGCTGACCAGGGTGATGGGCGTGCCGGAATAGACGCCGGAGTTGTTGACGATCTCGAATACCGTGCCTGCGTTGTACTCTCCGCCCTCCAAGGTTGTGCCGAACAGGTTGCCGTTCGCGTCGGCGATCAGGCGGCCATAAGGACGCGCTCCGTTGCTGCCGTTGAAGCTGACCAGGATGGTGGGTGTGCCGGCATAGACGCCGGAGTTGTTGACGATCTCGAACACCGCGCCATATCCGTACTCTCCGCCCTTCGAGGTTTCGCCGAACAGGTTGCCGTTCGCATCGGCGATCAGGCCGGCAAAAGGATTCGCGCCGTTGCTGCCGTTGAAGCTGCTCAGGGTTGTCAGGGTTTGGGCAGAGGCTGCGCCGGTGCATATCAGGCTTAGAGCCACGGCGCTCACGAGGATCAGTATTAGACAGCCTGTGCGGCTGACACGACCACCAGATTTCAAGATTTCCATACAAGTCTCCTTCGTTACAGCGGGCTCAACAAGCACGTTGTTCACTTGCGTCTAGTTGGGGTATGGGGGGCAATCCCTCAGCTCCGAGATCGTTGGGTAGATGTTGGCTGAAGTCCTTAAGGAGTAGCACATCCATCTCCTCGTAAGCAACCACTTTTCTTAACAGCGGGAAATTTCAGAAATCGACGTTGTTCAGGCACGCCCGTGCCCTTTAGAAACAAAAAAGCGCCCGCCGAAGCGAGCGCTTTTTCTGTGATTCCGACCAGCCTAGATGGAACTCATGTTGAGCAGGAACTCCGCGTTGTTGCGGGTCTTGCCCAGCTTGTCCACCAGCAGCTCCATAGCTTCGACCGGGGAAAGCGGGTTGAGCACCTTGCGGAGCACCCAGATGCGTTGAAGGTCTTCCTTGGGGATGAGCAACTCTTCCTTGCGCGTGCCCGAGCGCTGAATGTCGATGGCCGGGAAGACGCGCTTGTCGACCAGCTTGCGGTCGAGAATGATTTCCATATTGCCGGTGCCCTTGAACTCTTCGAAGATGACTTCATCCATGCGCGAGCCGGTATCAACGAGCGCGGTGGCGATGATGGTGAGCGAACCACCCTCTTCAATGTTGCGAGCCGCGCCGAAGAAGCGCTTGGGGCGCTGGAGGGCGTTGGAGTCCACGCCGCCGGAGAGCACCTTGCCCGAGGGCGGAACAATGGTGTTGTAGGCGCGCGCGAGGCGCGTAATGGAGTCAAGCAGGATGACCACGTCGCGCTTGTGCTCGACCAGGCGCTTGGCCTTTTCGATGACCATTTCGGCGACCTGGACATGGCGCGCTGCGGGCTCGTCAAAGGTCGAACTGATGACCTCGCCCTTGACCGAACGCTGCATGTCGGTGACTTCCTCGGGGCGCTCGTCGATGAGCAGCACGATCAGAACGATCTCCGGATGGTTCGCCGTGATGGAGTTGGCGATGGACTGCAGCAGCACCGTCTTGCCGGTGCGCGGCGGCGCGACGATGAGGCCGCGCTGGCCTTTGCCTACCGGGGTGAGCAGGTCCTTGACACGGCCGCTGATGTTCTCGCGGACGGTTTCCATCTTGATGCGCTCCTGCGGGTAGAGCGGCGTGAGGTTGTCGAACAGAATCTTGTTGCGCGTCTCTTCGGGCGACTCGAAGTTGATGGCCTCGATCTTGACCAGCGCGAAGTATTTCTCGCCCTCATGCGGCGGGCGGACGTTGCCGCTGATGGTGTCGCCGGTCTTGAGGTCGAACTTGCGGATCTGCGAGGGAGAGACGTAGATGTCATCCGGGCCGGGCAGGTAGTTGTAGTCGGGCGAGCGCAGGAAGCCGTAGCCGTCGGGCAGAATTTCCAGCACGCCCTCGGCGAAGATGTGGCCTTCTTTTTCGCTCTGCGCCTGCAGGATGCGGAAGATGAGGTCCTGCTTGCGCATGCCGCTGGCGCCGGCGATTTCGAGCGTGCGCGCAATGCGGCTCAACTCGGTAATGTTCTTTTCTTTAAGTTCGGAGATTGTCATGCTTTACCTGCGATGTGGATCGGATGGGAATTTCAGAAGGGAAGTGCAAGCAGAGAAGAGAGTATGAGGTCGCGCGCTTTAGGGAGTTTATCCCGTCGCGCTATGGGTTGGGAAGGGTGGTGGTCGGGCGCGGAACAGCGCCGCGCCTAAGCGGCGCGGCGGTTCTGAGCAGGGGTGGGTTCTTCGGCAAGGTGAGCCGAGGAAGCGGGGTTGCTTTCACGGAAGCGAAGCAGAACTTCGTTGGTCGTGTCTTGCAACCGGGTGTTTGGCTTGTGCAGCTTCCGGGTGGCCTTTGAGGCCAATTGGCAAAGCTGATACCGGTTCTTGACGTGGGCAAGCGCCCCAAAAATCAAATCTGAACGCATTTCCTTATCTCTCCTGATTCCTTTGGCTGCTGGTCAAGCGCTTCGAGACCCTAGAGTCGGGCAATGCTGAAGCAGTCATTTGTACTTGGTTACATCATTAGACGCACGAGCTGGCTTTCCCGATCAAGTTTCTTTTAAGCTGGGGATTCCTCTGTTCTGAACTTTATCCTCTGCTCCCGCACCGACTCTGTCTTCTGCTTTCCAGAAGGAGGCGGATAGGCTGTGGATGGAAGAACCGGCTCGCATGGGACGTACTTTGGCATTCCCAGATTACGCACAAGCTTTCAGTAACGTCCGGCTCTTACAAATTACCGTTGTCCGAGTTGGCGGTCAACACTTTTTTTCACAGAATTTCATAAATTTCATCCCGGAACTGGAACAGCTAAGGCGGTGTAGCTGTTGGGCCTACATGATCTGGAAGTCGAACGGCCGCGATTTCATACGATTATTTGTAGATTTCCGGGGTGATCGCATGCCTGGGACCCATCTTGCGCGGACAATGAAATGCCGGACCCGAGTTGGATCCGGCAGAGGTTCCCTTCCGGCTATTCGATCAGCGAATCACCATGTATTCCACGCCCACGCTGAATCCGCTGGGAGTGAGGCCGTTGCTGGGCTGCCCGGGAATATTGGGCGCTGCCGGCATGATCTGGTATTCGTAGTCGCCGCGGATTTTAAATCTGTCGGTCAGGCGGTAATCGACGAAGGCTCCGGGGGCCATGGCAAAATAGCTGCCGCTGCCGATGTCGCCCGGGAATTTAATCCAGATGCCGCCGAGCAGGAACTTCGCGTCCAGGCTGAAGCGCCGGAAGCGAAAGGCGCGGTACTTGCCGCCGATCAGATAATCGGAGTGGGTCTGGCCCAGGTTGCCGTGCCAGTGCTTCCAACTGGCCTCTCCAACGACGCCGATCTTCGGGGTCACGTTAAGGTCGAAGATCAGGCCAGGGCCCATAATGTTCGCGGCGCCATAATCGGTCGTAAAGCTAGAGAACTCGCCTCCGGCCCAGAACGCACCATCCCCGCCGACCGCCGACCGGTTCAACTGGGCGAAGGCCGCCGTGGCGGTAAGTAAAATGCTGACAAAAACAAGTTTTTGTATCGAGTGGATCACGGTTGTGCTTTCTCCGAGGATCTGAATTGCCTTTTCACGTATTCCGATGACCGGCGCCTCTTATAGCTGCGGAGTCACCGGAGGAGGATTGGACGTGCCCTCCGTGGGCTCGTTGTTCTGCTCTGGCTGCGAAGCCGGAGTCCCTGGCGAAGGTTTGGCCTGAGGCGTAGCCGGGTTCGCCTGAGGCGTAGCCGTGGTAGCCGGCGGTGCTGGCGGATTCGCCTGAGGCGTAGCCGGAGTGGTCTGAGGCACGGGAGTGGCTGTCGAGCCGGTGGGCGCGTTGGACGATTCTCCTTCGGTGCCTGTGGGGCCAGCGGCAGGCTGGGAAGCCGCTCCGGAAGGTGTCCCGGGGGCGGCACCCGGCGCGGGCGCGCTGGTTGGGACCGGCTGCGCGGGCGCCTGATATGCCTCAAGCCGATAGAAGATGGGCGTGACCTCGAACGGCATCTTGTCTCCTGCGTTGAGCAGAGGCGCCGGCTTCACGTTAAGCTGATACACCTTGTCGTTCCAGGGATCGATGCGCAGATGGCTGTTGATGGGCAGGGCCGCGATCTGGCTGAGGTCGCCGGGATTGAGCTTCGGCGCTCCATGGGCAAGGCCGGAAAGCCACGGCGTGCCGTCCTCGCGCAGCATCGGGTCGCCAAGCCGGGGCGTAAGCAACGCCGTCAGCGCCTTCTCGCGGTCTTGCAACTGCTCGAAGTAGAGACCAACCTCGCCGGACTTGCCGGCATAAACGGAAGCGTTGAAAAGCTCCACCGCCTTTTTGGCCGCGTCCTCGTCGTCCTCAGTGGTGTGGTTCATGGTGATGCGCTGGAAGGTCGCCTCGTCCGGGAACAGCAGGCGATCATTGAAGGCGTAGCGCGTATCGATATGGTGGCCGAGAACGATGTGCGCCAACTGGAAGCTGAGGACCGCGGCCAAATCGGCTTCGGTTGGCAGGGTGTCGATGAGTCCCTTGCTGATGAGGATGGTGTTGCCCACGGCCAGCGATTCGAGCGGGGTGGTCATCAGCACGCGGCAGTGAATGTCGCTGGGCAGGTTGAGCTTGCTGCCGATGATGATGTTGTTGGTGACGGTCTCCAGCACCTTGTCAAAGGGGCTGGGCGGAGCAAGCAGGCCGGCTTGGGTGAGGCGGTCGAGCACATTGTTTTCCGCCTGGGTAATCCAATCGCGCTGCGCCTCCAGCGGACTTACGTCCTGCGCCTGGCCGCTCTGGTCCTGCGCGTTTTCCACCTCGATGGACTCGTTGGAGGACTCCTGCTGCGGCAGCTTCAGGGAGTATCCCCAGAAGTAGGTCTGGGCCCTCATGCCTTCGGCGTGGCGGTCGGCGCTGTGGTGCGTTTCCTCCACGTAGATGGCGGTGGGCAGCCATTCGCCCGGCTGCACGTTGGTGCGCCAGCTATCGAAGTGGAAGTAATGGATCTGGTCGCCCGTCATGAACTGCCTGCCTTCGGTGAAGGTGCCGTTGAAGCGGACGATATTGCCGTCCTGGTCCTCGATCCAGATGCGCCCGAAGAAGCGGCCCGCATCTCTGAATTGGGGCTTGGGGCGCACATCGAAGACCACGGTACGGATGGAGCCGAGGAACTCGCGGCGCACATAGGAGAAGTCGTAGTGCTCGCGGTCGAAATTGGACGGGTCCATGAACATCATGTCCATGAAGCCGGTCTGCGAGTAGTGGATATTAAAGACCTTGGTGAGGTCGGTCAGATACTTTTTGGTGCCCGAGAAAAAGCCGCGATGAGCGGAGCGCGGGTCGTAGTTATCCGCCGTGAACGCCTTGTCGAAATCCACGCGGGCGACGCTGTAGCTGTCGCTGACCGGGACGGCGAAAAGCTTTGGATCCGGACGCATGTTCTGAATGTAGGTCTGGACGACCGGAGTGCTCTTGCGGATCATTGCGATGGTGGCATGCTCGCGCGTTACGGCCTTGTCAATAAGCTGGGCCTGCTGCGGGGTGAGCGGAACCATGCGCATGTACTGCTCGTGTTTTTTGGCATGGGCCAGGCCCGCGCACATGACCAGGACCAAACCAAGGGTCCAAAATTTGCGAAAAGACATTCTCCAGGCTCCTCAAACTGCTGACAAAGTAATCCAAAAACGCTGTTCAGTTATGCTGCAAAGACTTTACGCCAACTGGAAGGTAACGTGAATCACGGTTACCTCATCGATGGGCTGGCCATCCCGGGTGGCAGGTTTGAACTGGATCCGCTGGGCGGCGCTCTGCGCCAGCCCGTCGAGCCCGTATCCGAGGCCCCGGACGACACGCAGCACCTCCACATGGCCGCTGGCGGTGAACCGTACCTTAAGGGTCACGTCCCCTTCAATCTTGAGCTTGCGCGCCTCCTCGGTATAGCCGGGGCGAGGCTTGGAAAGCAGAACCAATGGGGTGGTATTGGCCACTTCCTGCTTCTTTTTCTCAGGCGCGGCCTGAGCAGTCGCTCCGAATCCGCTCTTTTGCACGCGGCCCGTACCGCCGGGCTTGCCGGTGCCACCAACGACGCCGTTCGAGAAGCCCGCGGAAGCGACGGTGCCGCGGGTGTCGCGGCCTCCGGGAACGCCGTGGGCGACCCCAGAGCCAAAATCAACGCCGTGAACCGAACCGCGCCGGGCCGCGCCCGCTCCGGGGCTGCCGATGCCGGGCGCTCCCTGAAATGAGCCAACGGCGGCAATGGTGGCCGGGCGATTGGCGTTGGGATTGGGATGAAGACCGTTCGGGTCGCCGAAGCCTCCGGCCTTGGCCGTGGGATGCGACATATTATTCGCGACCATGGTGGGGTGGGCGCTGGCAAAGAGACCCACTTTGGGCTGCGGCGGAGGCGTGACCCGCTTTGGCGGGGCCGGGGCCATCTTCGGCGCCTCCTCGTGGATCTTCATTTCCGCCATTTTGGGAGGCTCGACGACCGGCTGGGGCTTTGGCAACTCGATCTTCGGCTGCTCAAGCAGGACCTTGGGCGGCGGCGCGTAGACGCGAACCTTGGGCACAGGCGGCGGAATTGGCTTGGGCTGCTCGGTGGGAAATATGAGGATCGCGTTGTTGATCTGCTGCTTCTTCACTTCATGCAGGCCGGCGATGCTCAACAAAACCGCAAAGCCGAGAATGGCCGCGTTCACGGCGAGGCTCACGCCAAAGGAGCCGTAACGGCCCTTCTCGTCAGGAAGAAGTCCAAAATTCGCTCGGTTCAGCAGGTCCTCATTCGGCATAGTTTTCATCTACTTGCAACGGTGTGGTTCGCCCGGACGTTTCCCCGGCAGCAGTTTTCGAACTCCCGGAAACATTACAGTTGCATTCCAAGTTCCAAACCTGGAAACGTGAATTTTAACGAATCCTCATCACCCCAGGAACGAGGAATCAGGATGCGCCTGCCATTCTCAATTAGCTTCTTGTCCGAATATAGTACGGACATATTACGCGACCGCACACGGGAGCGCGTAGCCCAGGTATCCGGTTGGGAAACAGTTTCGAGATCGCTCTGCGGCTCTCCATTCAGCGAACAAAGAGCGAACCACAGCCCATTTCGCCTAAATCTCAGCTTCGGTGTCACCCCGGAGGTAAGCTTTACCGCCTCAGGCGTAAATTTTTCCTGAATCAATCCAACTCCCGCCTCATGGCCACAATCTCACGTTGGTTTGAAATCAGCAGGTTGCCCATGCCCGCCGCGCACGAAAATGTCAGAATACTGAGTAGGAGAACGAACCCTTGCGAATTCTTGTTACCGGCGGAGCCGGCTATATAGGCGGAACTGTAGCGGAAATGCTGCTCGACCATGGCCATGAGGTCGTGATCTACGACAACCTGTGCCACGGCCATCGGTCGATGGTCCCGTCGCGGGCAACATTTGTCGAGGGCGAGCTGGCCGACCGTGCCGCGCTCGAAAAACTGCTGCATACAGAAATAGACGGCGTGATGCACTTCGCCGCTCTGATCGAGGCCGGCGAAAGCATGAAGAAGCCGGAAATCTATTTCCGCAATAACAGTGCCTCTACTTTGAGCCTGCTGGAAGCTATGCTGGCGACGGGCGTGAACCGGCTGGTATTTTCATCGACCGCCGCCGTTTATGGAGAGCCGGAGTCAACGCCGATCCGCGAAGACGCAAAGCTGAAACCGACCAACGCCTACGGGGAGTCAAAGCTGCTTGTCGAGCGGATGCTGGAGTGGCTGAACCGCATCTACGGCTTTCGCTGCGCGAGCCTGCGCTACTTCAACGTCGCGGGCGCGATTGAAGGACGCGGCGAGGCGCACGAGCCGGAGTCGCACCTGATTCCGCTGATTCTGGACGTGGCGCTGGGGCGGCGGCAAAGCATCAAGATTTTTGGGCAGGATTACCCGACCAAGGACGGGACCTGCATCCGCGACTACATTCACGTGCACGACCTTGCGCGGGCGCACCTGCTGGCGTTCGAGGCTCTGAAGGACCGCGACCGGCTCATCTACAACCTGGGCAACGGAGTCGGCTTCACGGTGCGCGAAGTGATTGAGTCGGCGCGCCGCGTGACGGGACAGTCGATTCCTGTTGTCGAGGAGCCTCGGCGAGCGGGCGACCCCGCCGTGCTAATCGCCAGCTCGGAAAAGATCGGCAAAGAACTGGGCTGGAAGCCCGAATACACCGACCTCGACACCATTCTGGCGAGCGCCTGGCAATGGCACCAGCAACGCTACGCAAAAACTGCCTGAGATGAGAAACCGGAGCCGCCTGGCTCCGGCTTCATCGGTACTTCCATTGATGCACGCGTCTAGTAGAGCTTGAAGTTCACCTCAATGTTGACCTGCACCGGTACGGGATGCCCCTTGTAAGAGGCTGGCTTGAACCTGTACTGCTGCACGGCTTCTACGGCTTTTTCATCCAGTCCCATCCCGAGCTTGCGTACCACGTGGACATCCTGCGGATTTCCATTCTTGTCTACAATCAACCCCAAAATGCAGACGCCCTGGTACTTTGCGCTCCGCGCCTTGGCCGAAAATTTTGGGTCGACCGAATGGATCAACACCGGAGCCGAGACTCCATTGCCGATCCGCATTGCGCCAGCAGGAACATTGTTCTGCGAGGAGGGGCTTGCCCCCTGGCTTGCGCTGCTTGCCTGCGCCGCATCCGCGTGCATCTGTGATGGTGGCGGAGGTATTTCCCCGTTCGGTAGGCTCGTTGGTGGCGTTTTCCCGAGCGAGTAGATCACGTTGATTTTGGTTGTCACCGCGACAGGCTCGCCATTCAGCAGGTAGGGTTTGTACTTCCATTGGCGCACTGCGTCAAGGGCGGAATCTTGGAGCTCCTTTGGGCCGGAGACAGCTTTGGCCGATTCCACGCTTCCATCTTTTCCAATGACAGCAGTAATCACAACGGTGCCCTGAATTTTCTTCTTCTTCGCTGCTTCCGGATATTTGGGATTCGGCCCGCTGGTCCTCTGTCCAGCCATGATTCCGGGAGAGACGCGGAGCGGCGGCCGCAACTTGTCTTGCGCGTGGTTCGTGCTGTTCGTGCTGCCCGCGCCCACGGGCGCATCCACCTGAACACCCAGCGCGAGGGCGGAACCGCAGGCCGCAACGCCGAACGCGACACAGGCAGTAACAATCGCCAGCCGCCGCACGCCCCGCATTTCAATTCTCTTCTCTGACAGCTTCATAATTCTCCTTTCAAACGTTTTGGTATCGAAAATTCCCAGGGCGTGAGGAGTCCTGACCGGCATTTCCCCGGCCAACAACGATGCCAGTTGAAGGAGCGACCGCGCATATTGCCCGTGCCCGCCGACTTCCGCCGCCATCTGATCGCAGACAATCTCACGGCTTTCCATCATCCGCTGCCGGGTCAGGCGAGACAGCGGATGATAGCTCACGGGCAGGCCGAGCAATTCATAGATCAGGTTTTTCGCAAAATCATTCCGCCGGATGTGCGCGAACTCATGCGCGATGACCGCGTGAATCTCCGCTTCCGGCACGCGGGCAATCATGTCCACCGGAAGCAGCACCAGCCTCCTCCGGAAGCCCATCGTGACCGGCCCGGAGATGCGGGACGAGGCGGCAAGCGTGACTCCGCTGATCCGGAACCGATTCAGGCATTCCCGCCAGAGCAACGCAATTTCCGGGGACAGCCGCACCTCCACCGATTCGGCCCGTATGGTGCAAAGCTTTCTCCATTGCCAGATAAATCTTGCCGCGAAGTAGACGCATATCGCGCCATAAACAACCGCGACGGCCGCCAGCAATTGCGTAGGGTAGTGGCCGGTGCTCAAGCCAACGCCCGGCCCCATCTGGACCGTTACGTCGCCCGACCGCGGTGCGCCGCCATACAGAAAGAGTCCACGCAGCCATTCGCGCGGCAGAGTGGAACAGGCCGGAAGAACACCTTGCAGCACCAGCACGCTCACCCACACGCGATGCTCCGCCGCGGGGCCTGCCTGCCGCAGCGCGCGCGCCGCAACCCACCCAACAAGCAACAGCAGCGGAACCTGCCACAGGGAATTTACGAGATAGGACAAAATCCAGGATTCGATCATGGCTCGCTCTCTTCCTCGCGGTGAAAGCGCCTTGTCAGTTCCGCCAGCTTTGCCGCGTCGATCTGGCGGTTCTTCAGCAGACTCATCACCAGCTCTTCGCTTGATCCGCCGAACATGCGATCAATCAGGTCCCGCAGCCCCTGCCCCAGCACGGTCGCTTCCTTGATCTTTGCCGCGTAGACGTAGGCGCGGCCACGCAGCTCGCGCCTGAGTTTGCCCTTGCGCTCCAGTATGTTCATCACGGTTTGCACCGTGGTATAGGCGAGCGGAGGCTCCAATTCGGCCTGTACCGCGCTTACCGTGCTGCCGCCGAGCCTCCAGATCACCTGCATGATCCGCAGTTCCAGCTTCGTCAGCCCCGCGCTCTTTGGCTTTGCAGTCACGATATCTCCTAAGCACATAGGAGACTAGCCCCAACAGGTAAGGTTGTCAACTAAGAATTTAGGAGTTTTTCATGGAACTGCATCCGTGCCCGGAATACGGGTCAGGACCGATGAGCGTCCACAATCATTTTTGAGTTGCGTGGACCGTCACGGCTGATCCGCTGTACTCGACGGTGCGGTCGGGGTTGGCCGTGACCGCGCCGCCGGCCCCGTGGTTTTCTCCCACAAAGACAATGTTGAAGGCGCGCCGCGCGGGCATTCCGGGATAGCTGCCCTGACGCGCGCCGATGGTCAGCGTTTGCGCGGCGTCGTTCCAGTCAATCGGAATGGTCGCCCGCTCGCCCTTCTCGTAGTTGTAGGTGTCGCCCTGGTCTTCGTAGAGCGTGAAGTGGCCGTTTTCTCCGCGATAGACGCGCAAGGTGATCGGAGCATCCGGCTTCTGGCGCGCGTACTCGATCTCCGGCCCCATCGGCAGGATCGATCCGGCGCGGATGTAGAGCGGAATGCGGTCGATGGGCGCCTGGGCTTCGATCCGCTGCTTTCCGTTCACGGTCTTGCCCGTCCAGAAGTCATACCATTTGGAAGCAAGCTGCGGGAACAAATCGCCACTACCGGCTGGCGGCAGATACACGCTGCGCTCAGTCGCATCCTGCTGCGTGACCGGAGCGACCAGAATCGCCGGGCCGAACATATACTCATCGCCGATGTTCCACACCTTGGGGTCGGATTTCCAGTCCATCACCAGCGGTCGCATGATGGTCGAGTCGTCGTTCGTCACCTGCCACGCCAGCGAATAGATATAGGGCAGCAGCCGATACCGCAGCTTG
>JAICYR010000137.1 GCA_025934135.1 Acidobacteriaceae bacterium
ATGCCATATTCTTTCGCTTGTGGAGCATTCATTATGAAATCGCGTTCCACGTCGCGTTCAATTCGTTCCAGCGACTGCCCGGTGTGTTTCGACATAAGCCTGTTGGTGATTTCCCGGATGCGGAGGATTTCGCGGGCGTGAATGTCGATGTCCGTCGCCTGTCCGGAAAGGCCGCCCATGGACGGCTGGTGAATAAGAATGCGTGAATTGGGAAGCGCGAATCGCTTGCCGGCGGTGCCGGACATCAATAAAAACGCGCCCATACTGGCCGCCTGGCCAATGCAGTAGGTCACCACGTCGTTTTTGATGAACTGCATCGTGTCATAGATGGCCAGCCCGGCGGTAATCGATCCTCCGGGAGAGTTGATGTAAAGCTGAAGGTCTTTTTCCGGGTCTTCGCCGGAGAGAAACAGCATTTGGGCGATGACCAGATTGGCGATCTGGTCATCAATGGGAGTACCTAGAAAGATAATGTTATCGCGCAGCAGGCGGGAGTAAATGTCGTAGGCGCGTTCGCCGCGACTCGTCTGCTCAATGACCATGGGTACGAGAGCCATGCGTTTTACTCAATCCTTCCGCGATAAAAGTAACGTACTGACCGTGCAGCCGGATGAGGATCGCGCGCCTCTCCGGGCCGGGGAATTCCCCTTAAACGAGGCGTTCATAGAGCAGGCTTGCAGTTTTCTCTCTGCGTAGTTGTTCACGAATTCTAGTCAGCGCGCCTTCATTCGTCAAACGCGCCTGAAGCGACTCGAGCGGCTCACGCGTTTGCAGAGAGATCATCTGCAATTCGTTTTCCATCTCTTCATCCGAGACTTCAACTTTTTCAGCATCGGCGATCTTGTCCAGAATCAGCGTCGCCTTCACCTCGGCAATGGCGGAGTCGCGTTGACCCTCGCGCAGGCGGGCAAAGTCGAGCTTGCGCATGTCCTCGGGCCTCATGCCCTGTGCGGCCAGCGCGCGAAGGCCTCGCTCCAGCCGGGCGTCAATCTGGTTTTGCACGAGCGACTCGGGAACAGGGAACTGATAATGCGCGATGAGAGCATCGGTCAGCTTGTTCTGCGTCTCGCCTTTTACGCGACGTTCTTTGTCGGCGACGAGATGCTCGCGCAGCTTCGTCTTGAAGTCTTCCATGCTTTCGTAGTCGCCCAATTCCTTCGCGAACTCGTCGTTCAGTTCGGGTTGGATGCGCTTCTTGATGGATTTGACTTCAACGTCATAGGCGACGGTTTTCCCGGAGAGGCGCTGCTCGCCGAATTCGTCCGGGTAGGTTGCCTCAAACTTCAGTTCCTGCCCGGGCTTCGCGCCCCGCAGAGCTTCGTTGAAGGAAGCCAGTGTGTGCTGGCCGCCAATTTCGACCATCACGTCTTCGCCGCTGATGGGCTGCGCGGCGGCTTCGCCCTCAGGCGGGGCTTCTTCTCCCTGAACCTGGCCCTTGAAGCTGATCTGTGCCCAGTCGCCGTCGGCGAGCGGGCGGTCTTCCGTGACCGGCTCCATTGTGGAGCGGGAGTCGCGCACGCGGTCGAACTCGGCCTGGAATTCCTCTTCGGTAAGCGCGGTGTCAGGCTTCTCAACCTTCACCTGGTCGTAGCCTTCGGCGGAGAATTCCGGCATGACTTCAAAGACGGCCTTGAAGGTGAGCGGCTGGCCCTCTTCAAATTTCAGGTCTGTGACTTGCGGCTGCGAGATGGGATGAATGTTCTGCTGCTCAATGGCCGTGCGGAAGTGGCCGGGCAGCATGGATTCGACCACATCCTGACGGATTCCCTCGGCGAAACGCGAGCGGATGAGCGACTCCGGAACTTTGCCGGAACGGAAGCCTGGGATGCGGGCCTGCTTCTGATAGCGCTTGACCACCGTCTTGAAAGCGCGCGCGACCTCTTCAGCGGGCACCTCGACGCCGACCTCACGAGTCAGTTCAGGATTCAGCGCCGCGGCGGGCTGATGATGCTCGTGATCGTGATGTTCGTGGCCTTCATGCGCCTGGCTTTCAGGCTGCGGCGTCTCTTCAATGGTTTCGGTTGCGCTCAAAATTAGTCCTTCCGGGTATCTTCGTCCTGGCTTGCGTGCGCGTTCGACAGGCAGAGTATCGAGGGGAGAACGCGACAGTGGACGTCTCTTTTATGGTACGAATCTTCGCTCTGAAGAGCAAACCGACTGGCCGTCGAGGCGACTGCGCTTCGCGCGGGCACGCTCCAGTTGCTCGCGGGTTCAAACAATCGCATTACGCTTTCAGGATTTGATTCAGCTTGGGCCCTTTTGGTCGCAGGATAAGAGATGCTTGTCAGCCATTTTGGGCGATGGTTGTCTCGAACTGGGTCAGGATGTACTGGTCGGTCATTCCGGCAATGTAGTCGGCCACGACGCGCGGCGCGCCTTCCTCGGAGATTTCCTCCGGATGCGGCGACGGCATTCGCTCCGGGTGCGCCACCCACGCCTGAAAGAGCATCCGGATGATGCGGTCCGGCTCCTCGTGTTCGCGGCGAAGCTCAGGCGCGTTGTAAAGATGCGTGTAGAGGAAGCTCTTGGCTTCCATCCGCAGGTCTTCCATTTCCGGAGAAAAGGCGACGAGTCTCGCGGGCGCGTGTCGAATGGCTTCGAGCGAGGTGGCGTTTGCGCTGAGAACACGACGTATGGTTTCGGCGATCAGGTCGTCCACGAGCGCGTTCAACATGCGCTTGAGGGCTTCGTTGAAGACGAGCTTTTCCGGCGTGTCCGGATACTTCTCCAGCATGGGCGCGTAGAAGCGCTCGAAGAGGCGGACTCCGGCGCGGGCCGGAGCGAGCGTAAGAATGCCCGACTCGAAGCCGTCGTCGAAGTCGGCAGTGGTGTAGGCGATTTCGTCGGCGAGGTCGATCAACTGCGCTTCGAGCGGCGGAAATTGGTCGAGGAAGTACTGAGACAACTCCGGATACTCGGCAGCGGTGTAGTCGTGGGAGTGCTTGATGATGCCTTCGCGGACGGCCAGCGTGAGATTGAGGCCGCGAAACTCGGCGTAGCGCACTTCAAAATGCTCCACTATGCGCAGCGCGTGCAGATTGTGGTCGAAGCGCAGGCCGTGTTCCCGCAGCGCGTCATCAAGAGCACGCTCGCCGGCGTGTCCAAAGGGCGGATGCCCAATGTCATGCACCAGCGCCAGAGCCTCGGTCAGGTCTTCGTTCAGGCCGAGCGTGCGGGCAATGGTGCGCGCAATCTGCGCGACTTCCATGGTGTGCGTGAGTCGGCTGCGGAAGTGGTCGGAGTAGCGGTTAGTGAAGACCTGGGTCTTTCCGGCGAGGCGGCGAAAAGCGCGGGCGTGCAACACACGCGCCCGGTCGCGCTCATATGGCAGGCGATAGGGGTGCGAAGGTTCCGGATAGCGGCGCTCGGCGAGAGGCCCGGTTGCGGGAACGGCGCACTCCGCAGGCAAAGGCATTAGTTCTTTGTTGGGCCTGGGTGGGCGGCTTCGCGGGCCAGCCGAATGCGCGCGCTGTCGAGCCTCTTCTGCACCTTGCCCATGCTGCCGGGATCGGTGTCCGCCGGGGCGGTAACGGCATATTCCTTCAGCGACTGTTCCCACTGCGCAGCGGCCTGCTTCAGGCGTCCGGTCTTTTCGTAAAGCTCGCCCAAGTGGTCGTGGACGGTCGGGTCAGTGGAGTTGCGCTCAACCGCTTTGCGCAGATCAGCTTCCGCCAGATCGTACTTGCCAAGCTTGAAGTATGCCCATCCAAGTGAGTCAAGATAAGCATAGTTCTGCGGATCGAGTTTCACGGCCTTTTGGAGCAGCGACAGTGCTTCCTGAAGATTCTTGTCGTGGTCAGCGAGCATATAACCCAGGTAGTTCAGGGTCATGGGGTTTTGCGGATCAATGGCTAGCGCCTTGCGGAAAGCAGCTTCGGCCTGATCGTACTTCTGCTGGCGGTCGTTGAGCGTGCCTTCAAGAAAAGCGGCGTAGAGAAGGTCGTCCTTGTTCTTGGAAAGCTGCTGGACATGACCGAGGGCGTCATCGGCGTCTTTCCAGCGGCGCAGGCGCGTGTAGATGGTGGTGAGGGCGCGCCAGGTTTCAAGGTCGGACGAGGAGCCGTTGAGCCGCGACTTCGCGAGGGCGATACCTTCGTCGGGATGTCCGTTGTCCGGCAATTGGAGCGCGAGCATCAGTTGAAGGCCATTGTTCTTGGGGTGCTTTGCGACGGCCTCGCGGGCCACTTGGGTGGCCTTGTCGTACTCGTGCGCGTCGCGGTAGGCGTCCACTTCGGAGTCGTAAGCGTGCTCCTCGTAGTCGCCGCCAAGCTGGGCCATTTTTTGATAGGTGGCGACGGCATCGTCGAACTTGGCCTGCTCGCGATACAGAATGGCCAGCCGGTCGAGGAAGAGGGAGCGGTTGTTCTTCTCCTGATCGGTGTACTTGCCGTCCGCCTTTTCAGAGTCGGCAACGAGCTTCTGGAAAATCGCAATCGCGTCGCTGTAGTGGCCCAGCGCGTCGTCGAGCAGGCCCTCGTTGAAGCTGATTTCGAGCGAGTCCGGCACGAGCGCCTTGGCTTTCTTCAGCGTGGCGAGCGCTTCGTCGTAGTTGCCCTGGCGGCGTTCAATTTCAGAAAGCCGCAGATACGCCTCGGGATCGCTGGGGTCGTTTGTCGCGATGTCCTTATAGGCATCGCTGGCGGCGTTCAGTTGATTGTCCGCCAGAAGGTCCTTGGCCAGCGCGCGCTCCACGTCCAGGTTGTCCGGCTCCATGTCGAGCGCCTTGCGATAGGCGGTGATGGCGTTTTTCGTGTCCTTCTGCTGGTCGTAGCTCGCGCCGAGAACGTACTGGGTTTTGGAGGTCTGGTCCTGCTCGGGCAGGGCGCTCAGAATCTGAATGGCGCGCTTGGAGTCGCCTTGTCCGCTGTACAGACGGGCCAGGCTCAGTGCGGTCTGCTGCGAGCCGGGGTTGATCTTCTGTGCGGCGGAAAACTGATCTTCGGCCTTCTTGGATTCGTGCGCGAAGGAATAAAGCTGACCAAGGATCAGGTGGTCCTGAACACTCTTGGAGTCAAGTTGGACGATCTTTTCGTACTCGCCGATGGCCAGCTTCAGGACATCGCCTTCCGCGCTGCTGTGTTCGTTTTCGCCCAGCGACCGCAGATAGATATTGCCAAGCAGCTTGTGCGCGCTCAGGTTATTGGGGTCTTTGGCGATCTGCGCCTGGGCGGCGAAGATGGCGTCCTTCACGCGGCCTGTGCGGTAGTAGAGCTCGGCGAGGCCGTTGTTCAGGAACGGCGAATCCGGGTCGTCGTTGAGCGCCATCTTGTACTCTTCAACGGCGCGGGTAGCGTACTCGGAGCGGCCATAGGTGCTGGCCATCTCTTCGTATTCGTGCGCGAGCATGTAGTGGTAGTAGGCGTCGGCGCGGTTCGAAGCCGGCGGCGTTGCTGGCTGGCTGGTCTGCGCTGTCGTGGCGGCGGGCTTGTCGGACTTACCTTGAGCGAATGACGCGGGCGCGGCGATGGCGGCAACTGCAAGCGCCAGCGCGACGACGGAGCCAGAGTAAGTGGGACGTAAAAGGGCCGCGTGGCCGCTCTTGTTGTTGCGCATCATTCAGGGAACCCCTACGTCCGGACTGCTCCGGTTCTACTTGGAAAGCGGTACATCACTAATAAGACGATTGTATCTCGGGAGGAGACGCCTGAAGCCGTATTTCAGACCTAGTGGCGGAAGTGCCTCATTCCGGTGAAGACCATGGCGATGCCGAGGCGGTCGGCGGCGGCGATCACCTTTGGGTCATTCACCGAGCCTCCGGGCTGGATGACGGCAGTGGCCCCGGCGGAGACGACGACTTCAAGCCCATCGGGGAACGGAAAGAATGCGTCCGACGCGGCGACGCAACCGGCCAGTGGAAGAATCGCCTTCATGGCTCCAAACTTGGCGGCATCCACGCGGCTTGTTTGCCCCATGCCCGAACTCAGCATCTGGCCGGCGCGCGCATACACAATTGCGTTGGATTTGACGTGCTTGCAGACGCGCCACGCGAACAGCAGCGCGGCGAGTTCATCATCGGAGGGCTTGCGCGCGGTCGCGACTTTGAGATCGGTGGAGGAGACGCGGCCCCGGTCAGCGTCCTGCAACAGCAATCCGCCGGAAACCTGCTTGGCGACCCGCGCGGTCTCGGCGGGACGGACTTCGACGAGGCGAAGATTTTTCTTAGCGGCGAAGCGGGCGCGGGCCTCGGCGCTGAAGCTGGGTGCGGCAATGGCTTCCACAAAGAGCTTGGCGATGTCCTCGGCGGCTGCCGCGTCCACCTCGCGGTTGATGCCGATGACGGAGCCGAAGGCGGAGACGGGATCGGCGGCGAGGGCCTTCTGGTAGGCCTCAAGGATTGTGGCTCCGGTGGCCGCTCCGCAGGGATTGGTGTGCTTGATGATGGCGACGCTTGGTTCATCAAACTCCTGCGCGAGGTTCCAGCAGGCGTCGAGATCGACGAGGTTGTTGTAGCTGAGTTCCTTGCCCTGAAGCTGCGTGGCCCCGGCAATTCCGCTCGCGGAGCCGTCTGCGTAAAGCGCGGCGCGCTGGTGGGGGTTCTCTCCATAGCGAAGCGAGGCGGCAAGCGGGTAGGCGATGCGGAGCGTGGAAGGGAAGTCGGCTTTGGCGGGATCGGTGAACTGGACGGGAGCTTCGGCGGGTTCAGGTGAGGCAATGCGCTCTAGCGTATTGGCGATGGCCGTGTCGTACGCGGACGTGACGGAGAAGGCCTGCTGTGCGAGCCGCCAGCGGGTCTGGCGCGAAAGGCTGCCGGAGTTCGCGGCCAGTTCTTCAGCAATCGCGGCGTAGTCGGCGACGGAGGTGACGATGGCCACATCTTCAAAATTCTTGGCGGCGGAGCGCACCATGGAAGGGCCGCCAATGTCGATGTTCTCAATGATTTCGGCGAAGGCAGCGCCGGGCTTCGAGGCGGTCTTCTCAAAGGCGTAGAGGTTGACTACGACCATATCAATCGGCTGGATGCCATGCTGCTCAACAGCGGCGCGATGCTCGGGCTTCTCGCGCATAAAGAGGATGCCGCCGTGGACCTTAGGATGGAGGGTCTTGACGCGGCCATCAAGCATTTCAGGAAACTCGGTGAGGTCGGAGATATCGCGGACCGTGAGTCCGGCTTCGCGCAGCGCGCGGGAGGTGCCTCCGGTGGAGACCAGTTCGATGTTGTGACCTGCGAGTTGCTGGGCGAAGGGGACGAGCCCGGTCTTGTCCGTGACGCTGAGAAGCGCGCGCCGCACCTGTTTATAGCCGCTCAAAGCTTGCTCCTTGTTTAGGTGGGTGTTGAAAATCAGGTAAGGAAACAATTCGATTATAGTCGGCCCGCGGAGGTCTGGTTCGAGATGCGAAGCAGGTAGGATAAAGAGAACTATGAGCGATATCCGGCAGCAGAATGCTCAAAATTACTCGGCGTTTTCGCGCTCCGTCGAGCCGGAGATTCTGCCTCCCGAGGGCCCCGGTGGTGGCGGGAGCGGTGGATGGTATCCGCCTCCGGACCAGCAGCGCTACACGCAGCCGCCACAACCGCGTCCCCGCGGGCCAAGGCGGCAGGTGCCGGGATGGGCATTCGCTCCGGCGACGTATGTGCTGTGCGGCATCAATATCGCCGTTTATCTGGCGATGGTGCTGAGCGGAGTCTCTTTCTGGGACCCCACGGTGGGTCAAGTGATCCAGTGGGGAGGAAACAACGGATCGTTAGTGATTGCGCACCACCAATGGTGGCGGCTAGTCACGGCCATGTTTGTCCATATTGGGATCATCCATATCGCCACCAACATCTGGTGCCTGTGGAACCTGGGGCTGCTCGCCGAACCGCTGATGGGGCCATTTGGCGTGGCGGCGGCCTACCTGATGACCGGGTTCGCAGGGGACCTCCTGAGCGTCATGGTTCATCCCGGCGTGGTGCACGGCCCGCATAACATTCTCATCGTGGTTGATCCATTTAGGACGGGCGCGGGAGCTTCCGGAGCGATCTTCGGGCTGGCCGGGGTGCTGATCGTGCTGCTGAAGTCGCCGCTGCTGCCGCTGCCCAAAGTGGAGCTGAACCGGCTGCGGCGAAGTGTCATCTTTTTCGCGTTCATCAACCTGGCGATTGGGCTGTACACGGTCGTGGGGCCAAGCCCCATCCGCATCGACAACATGGCCCACCTGGGCGGCTTTCTGAGCGGGCTGGCGCTGGGCGTTCCTCTGGTTCCGAAGATCGGGGCAGCCAAGCCGCTCTTTGAGCGGCGGAGGCGGCTGGGTGTGTGGGGCGGGACGTTCCTGCTGGTGCTGCTGGCTTTCGCGGTGCGGTCGTTCTGGGGCTAGTGGCCGTGATGGCCGAAGGGCCGGAGCCGCAAATAGATCGTTACGCCCGCTGGGTTGGATCCGTACACCGGCCTGAGGCGAGCGCCCGGAGTATAGGCCGTGACCTGCGCTCCCAGGGCTGAAGAGAGATGCGGCACAAGATCAAAGTCGCGGTTGTAGCCGAAGGTGTAGGCCTGCACGCGGCCCGCGGATTCCTCGTCGAAGCCGGGCGGCACAGGCTGATCGTCGAGAAGCAGTTCGGTGGCGCGGTCCACGTTTTCAATGCGGGTGTAAGCGTTGTTGCGCGAGGCGAAGCGAACGAGTGACTCAAAAAGATAGCTGTTCTGGATTAGGTTGTGGTCGCCGGTGCGGGTGCGTCCCCAGACGAGCGATGAGGTCCAATTTCCTTTCTCGCTGTCGCGAAAGGGCCGGTTGTACATGATGGACGCGGTCATGCGGCGCTGGTTTTCGGCGGGAAAAAGCGCTTCGGGGCTGTGGATGAAGGCGTAGGAATACTGTCCGCTCCAGTTCTGACCCGGTTGAAGCGTAAGTCGCGTGGACCATGAATCAATAGCGCCCTGCTGCACCTGCCAGCGATGCTCGTTCGGCTCGCGTCCGTGAAAGCCGCTGGCCTCGATGCGCGCGATGCCGTGCGTAAGGCCTACCGTCACAACGTCGTCGGCGATGTGGGTGGAGTCCTCCTGATGATGACCAAGCGCGGCCAGCGGGTCTTCCATGGCGGAAGCGCGATGCGGATAGGCGGTGGGGCCGATGGCCGGGTCGCCAACCGGCGCGGCATAGAACGAGAGCAGGGTATTGCTGCCCAGCCGCCAGTCATAGAGCGCGCCAAGTTCCATGAGGAAGTTGTGCGGGTGCTGGCCATCGACGATGGGGCGGCCATAGGCGGTTTCTCCAAGTTGAAACAGCAGCGGATAGCGGCGGCGGGTGACGGTGGCCGGTTCCAGGCTGAACATGGCGCGCAGGGTGAGGCGTCCGGGGCCCACGTCGCGCTGCGCCATGGGCATGAACCAGTTGGTGGAGAAGAATTTGTCCTGGCCACGCGGGCCGGTCTGCTGGGTATCGACCACAAAGGCGTTGGCGTGGAACATCAACATCCACTTGCCGCGCATGGTCATGAGCATGGGAACGGGAGTGGAGTTTGGCTCAACGCTGGTGCCGGAAGTGGTGTGGGCCTCTATCGTTTGGGCAAAGCTCGGCGCGTGTTGACGCGGCTGCCCCATGCCTTCCATGTGGCCCATTTGTCCCATGTTCATCTGGGAAAAGCACAGCGCGGGGAGGCCGAGCGCCAGCAGGAAGAGAGGCGCGGTGGAAAGCATTTTCAAGGAAATTCTCTTCCGTGATTGTACCGACAAAATCGGCGGGGGCGCCGATTCCGTCGCGTCATCCGGCTGAGATGGAATCCGTCAGCGGACGGCGGTGGCGGCGAACTTCTTGACCATGGCGAGAAGGAGTTTGCGGTCGCCCTCGTTCAGGTTGGTGGAATAGCGCCGGACCTGGGTGAGGAAGCGGAGTTCCTCATCATCAAGGCGAGGTCCGTCGAGGCCGTTTTCCAGAGCGCCGTCACTGAAAAACTGGGCCAGCGGAACATCGAGCGCGTGGGCGATTTTGCCAAGGGTGTCGAGCGAGGGGATGGTATGGCCATTTTCAACCCGGGAAAGATAGCAGCGGAGGAGCCCGGTGCGCTTTTCAATATCTCCCTGGGACATTCCTCGTTGCAGACGATAGCTTCGGATCATCAATCCAATATTCATTCAAGGCCTTTCAACCACACTTCCCCGTCCTGGTCTGTAAGTTGCACAGGTACGGGTGAGGAAT
>JAICYR010000054.1 GCA_025934135.1 Acidobacteriaceae bacterium
AAGCCTTTCTTTGGCGGTTCCTCCGCTTCTTTCAGGCTGCCGAAGAGTGTCTGGATCATGGAATCCCCTCATTGATAGTTTACGGGCAATCGGGGGCGAGGACGAATAATGAAGGGCATTTCGGCTGGTGACGACGCCGCAATTCAGCCCGCTGCTCAGTCCCCGGCTCTTTCGGCTTTCGAGCGATTGGGTCGTGATGTGCGCAAGATGCGCCGGTTCAAAGCAATGCCCAGCAGCAGTCCAGCCACGAACGCTGCGAACAGGAACAAAAGCTCCCGGGTCCTGCCTCGGGCATATTCAAACCAAAGCTCTCGAAACTTGCCCGCGGTACTGGGTTTGGCCGCGGAGGATTCAGTACGTCCACTGATGGAAGCGGCTTCCGGGACATGCTCATAAGTGTTTGGCCAGTCGGCCAGGATTCTATGCAGCACAGTCGAGCCGCAAAGCCAGGCCGACTCCGCCGCCACTCGTCCGTTGGAATACCCTCTGGTCAGCGACTGAATGGCATTCTGGCCTGGCGGCTGCATTGAGTAGTTTGACGCTGTCCGCAACACCATCACTCGCCGAGGATCGACGCGGTGCATTCGCCCGAGCCGCTCAATCGCCGTCATAAAGCCGGCGTCATCCATATCGGTCATGGCGAAGACACCTTTGCCGTCGGTCCACAGGCGTACCCAGTCCTCAGCAAAGTGAGTCATGGTTCCGCCGTGCCAGAAGACGTCTGAGGCGAAGGTGTCGCCCAAGGAGACAAAGGGCGGCCTCTGAGCGTTGGGATAGCCAACGTACTTGGCACGGAATGCTTTCAACTCCGGGTCATCGCCCAGGTTGATGTCCCTGGTTTGCTCGTAAGCCCAATTTGCGAGCTTCTCGTTCAGCGGATAGAGATTGGAGAGGTCGCCACGGCGCGGCGAATGCGGATTGCGTTGATGTGGCGTGCGCGCCCAAATTGGGAGCCAGCCATAGGGCCATTCCCTGGGTATCTCGCGCCCATCGATCTCGCGGGCCACGTCGCCGATGACGTAGCGGGCCCATGCGGCGGACCCAATCGAACCCCATCTCGGATCGACGCCCGCGGCGCCGTTGATGAGGATGTATCCGTGACTCAAGTCGAAGCGTGGATCGAGGCCAAGCAACATCATGCTGGCGGTCGCGTTGGTCATGGTTGCGCCGCTCAGCATCCCGAGAATAGTGTGGGCTCTGTTCGTGCGCAATGGGTGTTGCCCCTCCGGCAGATTCGGGCCACCGGGAAATTGGAGCACCTCATCCAGATGCTCCCGCTCAACCCAGAACTGATACTCGCCCGGGGCGTCGCCAGTGTCTTTGCCGACTTCAGACGTTACAATCACCACCGCACGGATCGGCCAGGGCTTTGCAGTAGTCTGAGCACAAACGGTGGTCGCGAGCACCGCGAGACACACTAAGACGCAAAAACTCGGGGTGCGCTGTACGTTTTTCATCCGAAGATGGTGCAGGGTCATTCCGTTGGACATCTCAGTTGTTCCATGTGGCGTGCTGCGATGTCTTTTCGAAGGTAGAAACCCCACTGGTCCCGTATGCCGCCATCAGCATCCGGCACATAGCAATAAGCGTATCCCCCTGTGATTCTGCTATTGGATAAAAGATAGGGAGCATGGGTCAGGGAATTCTCTCTTGTCTCCGGACGAGTGGGGTCGATTGGACCGCCTGGAACGATCGCTTGCGGATTCCACTTGTCCAAGGTTGTGTTGACATCCCATTTGTTGTGCCCGGGCATTCCGTTCCCGGCTTTGCGCGTCGCGATGGCTTCATCCGCCACCCCATTGAAGTCGGCGATTTCAAATCGAGGCAAATCGTAACTCACGCCGAGAACAAAGAACCCGATGGAGCCGTCAGAGGGCTTCAGGTTGCCTGCAATCCACTGCGAAATGAAAAATTGTGGCGCGGTCCGCGATTCATAGAATGAATCCTGCGAGATGATAGCGCTCTTCTGGCGTTGCGCAATCAGAGAAGCCAGGCCGCCTAGGACGGCTATCGCCATAAAGGCCAGGAACACGCGATATCCGAGCGTTGCGTATGGAGAGGACGAGGCTGAAGGGCTACGTCTGTAGATGGGGGCGATCTCCAGCAGTTCTTTCAGCCGATGTTTGAAAGAGGGGAACAACGCGGGAGATGAAACGGCGATCAGAACGGCCAGTACACATACTGGCGACCAAATCATTCGCGCACCGCTGAGATAGTCACTGTTATACAAAGCGATGGCAGCTGTCACCAGGCAGCAACTGATAACGATGCGACCTTTTACCCCACGCATCGTGCGTGAGAATGCGAAATAGAAGACGGTCAACATCACCAGGAGTGTCAGAGCGCTGTAGGAGAGGATTCCATTCGCAACGATGTATTTGAGGATGTAGCCAAGTGAGGGTGCAGCGCCGAACTTGAGTCTCACGGTCGTAGGTGTGAGATGGCCAAACTGGTGGAGGTTGAGGGCAAGCGCCGCACCTGTCAGCAGGATGTACGGGGCTGCCCCGAAGGAGATGAATTGGCGGGCCCTTGAGGACGACAAGGAAAGGACTGCGAGAATTCCAAGCGCAATGATGAAGCCATCTGGCCGGAACAACGTGCCCAGAACCAGAAGAAAGGACGCGGCGACCATCCTGCGGGAAGTCATTCCGGGTTTCAGGGACAAGGCGGCTGCGAATGTCAGGAAGAATCCCTGGAAAAGGTGGTCCCAGCCATTGAGAGCGAACATGAGGCTGGTCGAGGTACACAGGAGCAACAAAGCGAGAAGCAAAGCGTTGGTGGTGGATCTTGAATACCAGACGATGATCGCCGCTGTACCCGCTACAGAAAAGAGGCCTAGCAGTGCATAGAGAACAATCGCGAAATTTGGGTGAAGCAACTTCAACAAACCGGCAAACAGATACGGAGCGATATAGGACGTTGAGGGCTGAGCTGCATCAGTCCGGTTAAACGCCGGCATACCTCGCTCAAGGAGGATATAGCCGGATCTGAGGCTGATCATGACGTCGTCGGAGAGGCGAATGGGCGAGGTGAGGTGATGTCGCGGCGTCTCAGGCGAGCGGGCAAAGCTATAGACGTCTGGCCAAGTCGCACATGCAACTGTAAAAATACATGCGAAGGCAAACGTGAGGACGGCCGCAAGTCTTTTGTCGTTTGCGACGCGGGAGAGGCCCAAGACCCGGTTATTTTCGCTTTTCACAGAAGTACGCATAAATGCCTTTAGCGAAGACGGACGAGTTGGGCCTCTCGCCTGCATCCCTCAGGTAACGTTAGCGGGAGCTAACGAACTTTTATCCGAAACCGGGCACCCAGGTTGTCATGGAAATGTCAGTTCATAAGGACTGCTCGTAAGAGGAGAACAGCCGAACGGATACGTTGAGGGACTATGGATTCTTTCCTGGTGTTAGTTGGCTGCTTAAACTCAAACTCCAGGAAGATCAATGATGATTTCCCTAGTGTTCGCGCCTACTCGTCCCTGCCCGGCCGGCCCATGAGGTCCTGAATGGCCTCGCTGGGGTGTTTGCCCTGATAAAGGATGGCGTGGACCTGCTCGGTGATGGGCATTTCGACCTTGTGCCGCTCAGCAAGCTCCAGCGCTGCGGAGGTAGTGAGGACTCCTTCGGCGACTTTGCCCTTGAGTCCGGCGAGGGCTTCGGCCAGCCCCTTGCCCTTGCCCAACTCGATGCCCACCCAGCGATTACGGGAGAGCGATCCGGTGCAGGTGAGCACGAGGTCGCCGAGTCCGGAGAGTCCGGCAAGGGTTTCGCGGCGGCCTCCGCAGGCAACGGCGAGTCGGGTGATCTCCGCAATGCCGCGCGTGATGAGGGCGGCGGTGCTGTTGTGTCCGAGGTTGAGTCCGGCGACGGCCCCGGCAGCGATGGCGATGACGTTTTTGAGTGCGCCGCCCAGTTCCACTCCGGTCACATCCTCATTGGTGTAGAGGCGCAGAGTGGAACTGCCGAATTCGTGCTGGATGCGCGAGGCCAGCTTCGCATCATGCGAGGCAATGGTGACGGCGGTGGGCGATCCGGCGGCGACTTCCTGCGCGAAAGATGGCCCGCTCAGGACAGCGATGGGTAACTCGATGCCGTGTTCGGCAAGGGTGGCCGCGATGAGCTCGCTCATGCGGAGCCCGGTTTCGTCTTCAATGCCCTTGGTCGCGCTGACGATGCATTGCCCGGCGCTGAGATAAGGCGCAAAGTCGGTGTAGGAGGCGCGGACGTGGTGCGAGGGCATTACGCTGAGGACAATTTCCGCTTCCTGAAGGGCTTCGGCGGAACTGGCTGTGACGATCAGGGAAGCGGGCAGCGGAAAGCCGGGGAGAAACGCGGTGTTCTCGCCGTGGGCGCGGATGGACTCGGCCAAGTCAGGATTATGCGCCCAGAGCGTGAGGGAGTGGCCTCCGCGCTCAGCGAGGCTGAGGGCCAGTGCGGTTCCCCACGCGCCCGCGCCCATGACGGCGATATTGCTCATGCGCGGAGGGCCCTCGATCTGGATTGGCGGTTCATGCGTGCGTCGTCCTCGGCTTTCCGAAGCGGTATTCAGTGCCGTTGAGCAGGCGCGCGATGTTCTGATGATGCCGCGCGATGACGATGAGGGGCACGGCGAAGATGACGGCGATCATGAGCGGAGTGTAGGCGCGATGGGGCAGCAGCATGGCCGCGGGCGCGAATGCGACAGCGCCGAGAATCGATCCCAGCGAGACGTACTTCGAGAGCGCGAAGACAAAGACGAAGACGGCGAGTCCGGCGAGCGCGGCATAGGGAGCAAGAGCGAGAAAGACACCGAGCGCGGTGGCGACTCCCTTGCCTCCTTTGAAGCGCAACCACACGGTATAGATGTGCCCGAGGATGGCACAGAGCGCGGCGATAGCCTCGGCGTTCTGGTGCGGAACAGGAGCGAACGCAATGCGGCTGACCACGAGGACGGCGAAGATTCCCTTGCAGACATCGAGAAGGAAGGTAAGCGCGCCGAGCTTCTTTGCGCCGGAGCGGATGACGTTGGTGGCCCCGATGTTGCCGCTGCCCTTGGCGCGAATGTCTTCCTTGAGAAAAAAGCGGACCAGCAGAAATCCGAACGGGATGGAGCCGAGCAGATAAGCCGCCAAGCCGATCAGAACGTAGGTGAGTACGGACATCGCGCTTAGTTTAACAGTTTGGAAGCGCGGTAATTGTTTATTCTGAAAGGGCTTTGGGGGAGATCGCGGGATTGACGGAAAAGGCGCTGATTGCGGCGATTCGGAAGCGGGCGCGGGGCCGTGGTTCCTCGGTGCTGCGGCTGGGGATTGGCGACGATTGCGCGGTGGTGCGTCCGGCGGCGGATGAGGAGATCGTCGTCACCACGGACTTCTCGCTCGAAGGCGTGCATTTTCGGCGGGAGTGGCACTCGCCGGAATCGGTTGGGCACAAATGCCTGGCGCGCGGGCTGAGCGACGTGGCGGCCATGGGAGCGAGGCCGGTGGCAGCGTTTCTTTCGATGGCTCTGCCGAAGGAGTTGGTCGAAGGGCGGCGCGGGAAGGCCTGGGTGGAGCGGTTTCTGGATGGGCTGCTGGCGCTGGCGGATCGATACGGCGCTCCGCTGGCCGGCGGGGACACGGCGCGATCTCTGGGCCCCGCCTGCTTCGATATTGTGGTGCTGGGCACGGTGAAGCGTGGGCAGGCGTGGCTGCGTTCGGGCGCAGAAGCCGGGGACGCAATATATGTGACGGGTGCGCTGGGCGGCGCGGCGGCGGAGTTGCTTATGCTGGAGCGCGCTCCGCGGCAGTTTGCCGGATTGAAGAAAGCGGCGTTGGGTCATCCCCATTTTTTTCCGGAGCCGAGGCTGGCGATGGCGGCGAAGCTGGCGAAGGCTGGGCTGGTCGGCGCGGCGATTGATATAAGCGATGGGCTTTCGACAGATCTTGGCCACATCTGCGATGAATCGGGCTTGACCGCGGAGGTGGATGCGGCGGCGATTCCGGTGCATCAGCTGACCATGGAGGCGCAGCGTGCGGGGCTGGCCGGAACGGCGATCGATTTGGCGCTGCATGGCGGGGATGATTACGAGCTGCTGTTTACTGCGCGGCCTGGGGCGAAGGTTCCGCGCAGAGTGGCCGGTGTCACGGTGACGCGGATTGGGCGGATGGTGACGCGGCGAAAAGGGCGGCCTCAGATGATGCTTCGGGATCAAGATGGGCGGCTGACAACGCTGGAGCCGCGCGGGTGGGAGCACTTCAAGTAAGCAAGCGTTCAGCGATCAGGAAGCTTGATAAGCTCAAAATATATGCAGGATCAAAAAACGCGCGTTCGCTTTGCCCCCTCTCCCACCGGATTACTGCACGTGGGCAATGCGCGGACCGCGCTTTATAACTGGCTTTTCGCACGGCACACGGGCGGGCAGTTTCTGCTGCGAATTGAGGACACCGATCTCGAACGCAGCGAGGCCCGCCACGAGGCCCAGTTGATGGAAGACCTGCGCTGGCTCGGTCTCGATTGGGACGAAGGCCCCGGCGTCGAAGGCCCGCACGCGCCCTATCGGCAGTCGGAGCGGCTGGGGATTTATCGCGAGCATACCGAGCGGCTGCTTCGCGAGGAAAAGGCGTATCGCTGCTTCTGCACCAATGAGGAACTGGAAGCGGAGCGGGCGCGGGCTGTGGCGGAGCATCGAGCGCAAGTGTACTCAGGACGGTGCCGCGCGCTGAGCGCGGAGGAGTCGGCGGAACGCGCCGCATTGGGCGAGCCGTTCGCCGTGCGGTTAAGGATTCCCGACCACCCGCTGCGCTTTCACGACATGGTGCGCGGAGAAGTGGAGTTTGCACAGGAGACGGTAAGCGATCCGATTCTGGTGCGGTCTGGGAGCGGGAATGCCGTGGGAGTGCCGGTCTACAACTACGTTGTAACGGTCGACGACGCGCTGATGGAGATTACGCATGTCGTCCGCGGCGACGACCACCTGTCGAACACTCCCAAGCAGGTGGCGATTTACGAGGCGTTCGGGTGGAAAGTACCGGAGTTCGCGCACCTCTCGACGATTCTGGGTAGCGACCGCGAGCGACTCTCCAAGCGGCATGGGGCGACCTCGATTGCGAGCTTTCGCGAGATGGGGATTCTGCCCGAAGCGCTGGTGAATTATCTGGCGTTGCTGGGCTGGGGGGCCGAAGGTGGCACGCGGGAGACGTTTACGCAGGACGAGTTGACGCGCGAGTTCAAGCTGGAGCGCGTGACGGCGTCTCCGGCAGTCTTTGACTGGGCCAAGCTGCACTGGCTGAACCGGCACTACCTGAAGCAGACCGAGCCCGCGCGGCTGGCGGATTTGGCGTGGGCATATTTTGAGAAAGCCGGATGGCTGCCTGAGCAGGGCAAGGCTTCGCCCGAAGTTCTGGCTTGGCTCGAGTCACTGATCTCGGTATTTCTGCCATCATTGGACCAGCTTGATCAGTTGCCTGAGAAGGCGCAGTTCATTTTTCACTTCGATCCTGAAACGGCGCGGGCGGACGAGGAAAACACGACTGTGCTTGGCTCCGCATCTGCGGAAAAAGTACTGGCGGCGTTCGCGGCGCGGGTGGGCGGCGCTGAGAGCGGAAGCGTGACTCCCGAGCAGTTCAAGGCATGGATGAATGAGATCAAGTCCGAGACGGGCGCGAAGGGCAAGGACCTTTTCCATCCCGTCAGAATCGCGCTGACCGGGGCACACTCCGGGCCGGAATTCGACAAGCTAATTCCGGTGATCGAGACAGGCAGCAGACTGGACTTGCCAGTTCTTATCCCGAGCCTGCGCGAGCGGGTTGAGAAATTTTTGCGCGCGTGATGCCTACGGTTGACTTCACCTTCGCGCATGAATGGTCGGCGGAAATTCTGCCCGAACGACCCTATAAGTTGCCTCGTCAATGGTTTTTCTATCCGCGCTATGCGGAAGAGGTGGAGCGGGGCGCGCTGGAAGTAATGGTCCAGCCTGCGCCGTCGGCCGAGCCGTTTCTGGGGACCTTCGCGCTGGGATTTTCTGATCCACTTGCCCCCTCGGGCGTGTGGAGTTGCCCCGACCCGCAGTGGCTCTGCGCGGTCTCCGGCGGATACGCCTTTCTGGTGAACACGCTCAAGCCCGAGGAGTTCACGCAGGTGGAGTTTCGTCCGGTGCTGGAGGTGCGCGCGCTGCGAGAGCAACAGTTGCTACTGTTCGCCGGGCACTATGCGCTTATCGCCTGGGGCGCGCGCGGCAAGGCGTGGGAGACGGCGCGGCTATCCTCTGAAGGCGTGCAGATTACCGGCATCGAAGGCCGCTGGCTACACGGCCTCGGCTGGGACATGATGACCGACCGCGATGTTCCCTTCACCGTGGATCTCGAAACCGGTGAGCACACGAGTGAGGGCGGTTAGATGTAGCTGCAATCAGGGCGCAAAGAACTATTCCGAAACCGCATAAAAGCTCAATACCGAATCCCCTTGCTTCAGCGCGCGGTATCGGCGCAGGGTACCGTAGCTAACCGCAAGCTCCAGTTTCTTCAGGTGTTCGGCGATCACCACCGCATCCGGAGCAAGCAAATTCCGGCACTCTCCTCCCAGAAGATTCAGCGTGGACTCATACTCGCCGCTTTCGCCATAAGGCGGATCGAGGAAGGCCACGTTCACCGCACGCCCTCCCCCAGCCAGCCGCTTCAAAACAGACGCAACAGAGCGCGCCTCAAGCGCATACCCGCCTCGAATCCGCAGCGACGACAAGTTTGCGCGAATTGCGCGCAGCGCGGGTTCGGCGTTTTCAACGAATATGGCTTCCGCAGCACCCCGGCTCAGCGCCTCGATACCAACGGCCCCGGAACCGGCATACAGGTCGAGAAAAATCGCCCCAGCCACGCGCGGAGCCAGCACATTGAAAAGCGTTTCGCGCAGCCGGTCGCTGGTGGGCCGGGTGTCGCTGCCCTTGGGGGCGGCAAGCGGGCGGGAGCGGAATTCTCCGGCTATGACGCGCATCGCCTCATGCTACCAAGGCCGCCCGCTACAATAGGTGGAACAGTCGGAAAGGCAGGTGCGGTCAGGCAATGCGAGCGTGGTCATTCCCGCTTGGGCGATGGTTCGGAGTCGATCTCCGCGTCCACACATTTTTTGTGCTGCCGCTTGCTTACTGGCTGCTGGCATCAGCCGCTGGAGTGAGCGCATGGCGCGGTGTGGCTCTGTGGCTGGCCCTGGCGCTGGTGGTCCTGGTGCGGGAGATTGCGCGGCTTATTACGGCCACCTGGCACGGTCTGCGGATCCGCAGCGTGCTGCTGCTGCCCATCGGCGGTCTGTTCGCCTACTCCGGTCCAGACAGCGCGGAACACGCGGTTGAACCGAAAGTGCAGCGGGCCATGGCCATGGTTGGCCCGGCGGCCAACCTGCTGTTCGCGGGGATCGTCGCCGCTCTCATCGCCGGTTCGTCGCCGGAGGTCTCGCTGATCACACAGCCTCTGATTACGCCGGAGCATCTGATGCGCTCGCTGGTATGGCTGAGCGCGCTGCTGGGCGTGCTGCATTTTGTACCGGCGTATCCGCTGGATGCGGGGAGGCTGCTACGCGGCGGCCTTGTCCGTACAAAGGGTGCGGCGCAGGCCACCAAGGCGGCGTCCGGAATAGGACAGGCGCTGGGAGTGCTGGCGATGATCGCCGGATTAACGCTTGTTGCGCTGCCTAATAACGGAGGCGCGCTCGGCGTCGGTCCTTGGCTGATTTTGGGTGGATTCTTCGTCTTCACCGGCGCGCAGCTTGAGGACCAGGGCGTCGTCTTTCAGTCTGTCGTGGAAACGGTTCGGATGCGTGACGTGATGCTGACAGAGTTCTCCACCATGTCTCCTTCGGACACATTGGCCGACGCTCTTCACAAGGCCATTCACAGCCTGCAGGACGAATTTCCGGTGGTGCGCGGCGCAAGCCTCGTGGGCGTTGTTTCGCGTCAGGGAATTTTGCAGGCCCTGCGCAGCAGCGGCAACGGGTATGTGCAGTCCATCATGTCGCGGGCCTTCCAGGTGGCCGAGCCGGAAGACTCGCTGGGGCTGATGATCCGGCGGGTCGCGGGCGGGCGCATGTCGCTGGTTCCGGTGGCCGAGCGCGGACGCATCGTCGGCATTGTGACCTGGCAGAACCTGAGCAACAGCATGGGCCTGCTGGCCGAACACCGGCGCTTTGAGCGCGAAGGCTGATGAACGGCGAGACTGAAGCAGCGGAGCCTAAGCCGCTCGCGCCGGGACTTTATCTGGTCGCCACTCCCATAGGAAATCTTGAAGACATAACTCTGCGGGCCCTGCGCGTGCTGCGTTCGGCGGACCGTATCGCGTGCGAGGACACGCGGCAAACGCGGAAGCTGCTGAACCATTTTGAGATCGAAACTCCGGTGCTGAGCCTGCACGAGCATAATGAGGCCGCGCGCGCGGCCGAGTTGGTTGCGGAGCTTCGCACCGGAGCACGCATTGCTGTCGTCTCCGACGCCGGAATGCCGGGAATTTCCGACCCCGGCAGCCTGCTGGTGAAGGCGGCGATTGAGGCGGGAGTGGCGGTCATCCCGGTGCCCGGTGCGAACGCGGCGCTGAGCGCACTGATTGCCTCCGGACTGAACACGGAAGAATTTTTGTTTCTCGGGTTCCTGGCTCCGAAAGCATCGGCACGGCGGACGCGGCTTGAAGCTGTTGTGAAAACGCGGGAGGGTCCGCTGACCGTGGTTCTGTATGAGGCCCCGCACCGCATTCTGGAGACGCTGGCCGATGTGGAGTCGGTTTATGGCCCGGAGTGCCGCGTGGTGCTCGCCCGCGAGCTTACGAAGATTCATGAAGAGTTCTTGCGCGGAAATGTGAGTGAAGTTCGGGGGCTACTTGCGGAGCGCGATAGGATGCGCGGCGAAATGGTCCTTTTGATTGAAGCGCAGCCGCAGTCAAAGGGGCAGGTGCGACCGGCGACGTTGCGGGAACAATTGGAAGAGCTTGCCAAGTCCGAGGGCCTGGACGAAAAAGAAGCGCTCAAGCGAATCGCACGCGAGCGCGGCGTTTCCAAGAGCGAGCTTTACCGCGAGCTTCAACTGGAGCGGGGCCGAAAGCGGCAATAGCAACTAGGGACGTCGTGCGCACGCCACTCGTGGAATACCCTGAAGGTCGTTCAGGAACTCCACTTCGCTCCAATGCGCGAGCAGCGCCGCGAGTGCATCGCGCTGGCCGTGGCCGATTTCCAGCAGCAGCCAGCCCCCGGTCCTTAACGCTTCCCACGCTTGTGGAATCAGGCGCTGGTAAATTTCAAGACCAGTCGGGCCGGCATAGAGCGCGGCCTTTGGTTCGTAGTCGCGCACCTGTTCTTCCAGAGCTTCGCTGTCCGCGACGTAAGGGGGGTTGGAAACGATGGCATCGAACCTCTCGCCAGCGACACCAGTGAGCAGGTCGGATTCAACAAACCGGATGCGGCCTACCAGCTTGTGACGCTCGGCATTCTGCCGGGCAATTTCCAGCGCGGGTCGCGAGGTATCAAGCGCCGTAACGGTCGCATGCGGAAGCGCATGGGCAAGAGCGATGGCGATGGCTCCCGAGCCGGTGCCGATGTCGGCGATGTTTACCGGTGCATCATGCGATAGCCGATGCAGGGCGGCCTCAACAAGGTGCTCGGTTTCAGGGCGCGGAATCAGCACATCCGGCGTGACACGGAGCGCGAGCCCGTAAAACTCCTGCTCTCCGAGGATGTATTGGATGGGCTCGTGCCGCGCGCGGCGCTCGAGCCATTGCTCGTAAAGCATCCGCTGTTTGGGCGCAAGTTCAGCGTCGGGGTGTGTCAGCATAAAAGCGCGGTCTTTACCCATGGCATGGCGCAGCAGAAGCTCCGCATCGCGGTGCGCGGTGGGCAGGTGTTGCAGCCGTTCAGCCCCATGCGCGAGTACGGCGGCAAGAGTGAGAGGTGAATGCTTCGGAGTCAGCCGAGGCTCCTTAGCTGTGACGCGATCTGCTGCACCTTGACGCTCAGCGACAGAATTTCTTCCACCTTCCCGGCCCGCTCGGCTTCCTGCAAAGCCGCGCGGGTGGCACGCTGCTCCTGCTCAAGACAAGCTCGACGCTGAGTGAGGATGGCGGAGTTTACGTGCTCAGGCTCGGGATCGGCTCCGTGGACTGAGACCAGCACCCCGGCGAGGGCCTGCCGCTGTTCCGGTTCGAGCGCCTGCATCGGGTCCGCATGGGGCCCGCGCGTGCGGAGCCGGTCGAGTATTTCGCGGACGTCTTCACGCATACGCGTGAGGTCCTGCTGGTACTCGCTCCATGCCGCCTCGGCGCACTGATAAAGTTCGCTTGACTGCGGCGAGGAAAACGCTTGCAACAAAATCTGCTCGGCGCGGGTAAAAGGCGCGATTCCGTGCGCACCCAGAGAATCGCGCCGCTTCGCGGCTGCCTGCTTGAGTTCCTCCCGCACCAGCGCGGAGTCAATGCCGAGCTTCTGCGCCGCGTCCATCGCGAACTCGTCGCGCGCGATGCGGCTGGGCATGCGGCGGATATGTGGCAGGAGAAAATTCAGTGCCTTGATCTTCGCATCCGGCGTGCGCGGCGGAAAAAGCTGGCGAGCACGTTCCAGCAGATAATCCTGATAGCGACGCGCGCCGCGCAGCGCCGCCATGTATTCTTTCGCGCCGCGCTCGCGGATGTAGCGGTCGGGATCGAGCCCGCCTTCAAGCGTGACTACTTTGATATCGAAGTCTTCCTCGGTGAGCAGCGCGATGGATTTTTCCGCAGCGTTGGCTCCGGCAGTATCGGGATCGAAGTTCACGATTACGCGCGAGGTGTAGCGACGCAGCAGCCGCACCTGGGCCTCGGTGAAGGCGGTGCCGCTGGTGGCGAGGATGTTTGTGATCCCGGCGAGATAGGCCGAGATGCAGTCCATCTGGCCCTCGACCAGCACGGCGAAGTCAGCCTCGCGGATCGACTGCCGCGCCTTATCCAGATTGAAGAGGACATGGCCCTTGGTGTAGAGCGGCGTCTCGGGCGAGTTGATGTACTTCGCGCCGGCCTTGTCGCTGCTGTCGAGCGCGCGGGCGGTAAACGCGATGATGCGGCCCGATTCGCTGGCAATGGGAAAGGTTACGCGCTTCCGGAAACGAGAATAGAGATGGCCGGGCGAGCCGTCCTCCTGCTCCTTGAAGCTGAAGAGGCCGGAGGCACGAAGGGTTTCGGTATCGGCCATGGATTGCAGGCGGTCGCGCAGCGCGTTGAAGGAATCGGGCGCGTAGCCGATGCGGAATTTGGCGATTCCCTCCTCGGTCATCCCGCGACCGGTGAGATATTCGCGGGCAAGCGCGCCCTCGGGCGAGCGCAACTGCTGCTCAAACCATGCGGCGGCGGCCTCATGCAATTCGATCAACTTGCCGCGCTGGCGGCTTTCGGCTGCTTCCTCGGCAGAAGAAAATTCGCGTTTGGGCAGCGGAATTCCGCACTTGACGGCGACGGTTTTAACGGCCTCGAGGAAGCCGACATTTTCAATCTTCTGAATAAAGGAGAAGACGTCTCCCGACTGCCCGCAGCCGAAGCAGTGGTAAAACTGGCGTCCGGCATGGACGGAAAACGATGGCGTCTTTTCCGAATGAAAGGGACACAGCCCGGTGTAGTTCTGCGCCCCGGCTTTCTTGAGCCGCACAAACTCGCCGATGATCTTGACGATATCGGCCTGCTGCTTTACGGTCTGGGCGAAGTTGTCGGGCATGTGGGAGAAAAGATTGGGATTACGAACCATCATAGTCGGCGGACAAAATCGGTGACGAGTTGCGCGGTCTGCTGCGGCAATTGCTGCAGGAGCATGTGCGAGCTATCAAGAACCTCAACTTCGAGTTCCGGCTTTGCGCGACGAATTTCTTCCAGACAAATCGGGTCCACCAGACGGTCGTATCGGGCCTGCAGATAAAGAATCGGGACGTTGATCCTGCGCAATTCCTCGAGCGAATTACATGCGACCACGGCCTGAACGCGGTCCATTAAGACTTTCGGCCTGACCGATGCGATGGCGGCCCCTATTCGTGCCTGCAATGGCTCCGAAGCGGTCGAGCCCAATAACATGAGTCTCGCGCCAATCTGGTTAACGGGGATATGGGCTAGGAGCGGCGCTAGAAATGGAGTGAGGAATCGCAGAACCCCCCGCACCGGGCTCGTGGCAAATCCGGCTGAGAGTACAAGTCCTTTGAGGTTGGGAGGGTTTGTCGCAGCGAACTGGATGGCAAGCGGTGTCGAAAAGGACTCAGCGACTACGACGTACGGCTGGGATGGCGCGCGGGAGCAGACCAATTCGAGCAATTGCGGATACGAAAGCGGTATGTCGTTTGAAAAACCGATTGCCTGCTCCGCGAATTCACTGGGGATTGCCGCCGCAAAATCGACGAAAAGATCCACAGTTCCCTGCATTCCGGGGAGCAGGAGTAATTTCATTCTGATCGTTCCATTAAACCCAGCCCTATTTCCGTTTCCACCTCACTCCGTCCTTTGAATCCTCCAGCAGGATTCCCTTTTCCGCGAGTTCATTCCGGATCTGGTCGGCGCGGGCGAAGTTGCGGGCGCGCTTGGCCTGGGTGCGCTCGTCGACCAGTTCCTGAATCTGGTCGTCGGAAAGGGCGCTCTGGGCCACTACTTCGGCGGAGGCTTCGCCGAGGCGGCCTTCGCGCTCCGCCCAATCGAGAGCGGCCCGGGTCCACTCGGCATCGCGGTCTTCGAGAACGGCGAAGACTTGGTCAAAGTCGTCGAGCACCGCGAGCATGGCCGCCGCGTTTTCGCGGCCAACTGTTCCGGCATCAATGGCGGCGTTCCCGGCCCGGACAAGATCGAAAATTGCCGCGCGGGCCTCGGCGGTGTTCAGGTCATTCGCGAGAGCAGCGTGGAAACTCTCCCGGGACTTCGCCGTCTCCGCCGCAAGCTCCGCGTTTTCCTGTGGCGCTGGGACCACGCCACGCACGCGCTCGTGAAAGGTCCGCAGGCGCTCGACCGCGCCGGTCTCCGCCGCAAGCCCATCGAAGGTGAAATTCAACTGCTGGCGATAAGGCACAGAAATCAGCAGCATCCGAATCGCCGAAGCCTTGTGGCCCTTAAGCAGCAGGTCGCGGAGCGTGTAGAAGTTCCCTTCCGACTTCGACATCTTCCGCCCTTCCACCAGCAGAAAGCGCACGTGAAACCAGTGGTGCGCGAACGTCTTATGCGACGCCGACTCGGACTGCGCGATTTCGTTCTCGTGGTGCGGAAACATCAGGTCTTCGCCGCCAGCGTGCAGGTCGAAGCTGTCGCCGAGGTATTCCGTGGCCATGGCCGAGCACTCAATATGCCAGCCGGGACGGCCAGGCCCGAGCGCCGTCTCCCACTTGCGCTCACCGGGCTTGGGAGCCTTCCACAAGGCAAAGTCGCGGGCGGAGTCCTTGTCGTACTCGTCCACATCTACGCGCGCGCCGTCGGTGATACCGCTGAAGTCCTTCTTCGAGAGCTTGCCATAATCGGGAAATTTCGCGATCCGGAAATACCACGATCCGTCCTCAGTCTTGTAGGCGCAGTCTTGCGCCGCGAGCTTTTCAATCAGCGCAACCATCGAGGGGATGTGCTCGGTCGCGCGCGCGATGATCTCCGGCTTTTCAACGGCCAATGCGTTGAGGTCCTCGAAAAAAGCCTTCTCGTATTTCTGCGTGTACTCGCTGATGGAAACGCCCGCCGCAGCGGCGTTGCGGATGATCTTGTCGTCCACGTCCGTAATGTTCATGACGTGCTTCGGGGTGATGCCCTCAAGTTTCAGAAACCGGCGCAGCACGTCCACCTGAAGGAAGGTGCGGAAGTTCCCGATGTGGCCGTAGTCGTACACGGTGGGCCCGCAGGCGTACATGCGCAGGGCCTTGCCGTCAGAAGGGGACAGTTCCTCAATGCGGCCTGTCAAGGTATTGAAAAGTTGAATCGTCATTCGTAAAGGAGGGGTTCCGTAAGTAAATTTTCCAATCCCGATTCTATTCTGATTCAAGGATTTCGGCGCAGTCGCCCGTGAGGCCAGCACTGGCTGATATTCTGGATTGGAGCCGAAAAATCAGCTTTTTCAACCCATGACCACCCAGCGCCTTAGTTCCAGGTCCGAGCCAGCCACCCAAACCCGAAGCCTTTATTCGTCGCCCTCGCGCGCCTGGACGCTGCTGCTTCTTGTCTTCTTCGCTGTGCATTTTGTGGCGCTTTTTTCACCGTCGCTGCTTGACGACGCCGACGCGACACACGCGCAGGCCGCGCAGCACATGGCCCACACCGGCGACTGGGTGACACTTTACGTCAACGGCATCCGGTATCTGGAAAAGCCTCCGCTTCCTTACTGGCTGGCCGCCATCGACTACCACATCTTCGGATACAACGTCTTCGCAACGCACCTGCCCATGACGCTCGGAGTGCTGGGATGCGCGCTGCTGGCGTGGTTCTGGTCGCGACGCGCGTACGGCGACCGGGCGGCTTTTTACGCGGCGCTCGCTGTCCTCACGTCAGTCGGAGTGTTTCTGTGGACCCGGTTCCTTATCCCGGAATCGCTGCTGACGTTTTTCGTAATGCTGGCGCTCTTCTGTTTTTTTACCGGACTCGAAGACCGAAAACCCTCGCGTTTTTATATCGCGTATGCCTCGCTGGCCGTCGCGCTGCTGGCCAAAGGACTCATCGCGCCGGTGTTCTTCGCAGCGGCGGTAATTCCCTACCTCATCATTACCGGTGAGTGGCGGCGTTGGCGGGAAATGCGCCTGCTTACGGGCTTCCTGCTGTTCCTCGCCATCGGCGCGCCGTGGCACATTCTGTGCGGGCTGCGGAACCCCGATCAAGGGCACCCCGTCGGAAATATCCCTCACCCCGGCAATGTTCACGGATTCTTCTACTTCTACTTCATCAACGAGCATTTCCTGCGCTTCCTCGGCAAGCGCTATCCGCATGACTACAACAAGCAGCCGTGGTTCGCCTACTGGTTCGGCCAACTGGTGTGGCTGTTCCCGTGGAGCCTGTTTATCCCGGCCGCCGTGGTCCGCGCGTGGCGCAACCGGCGGGTTTTCGCGTCTGACCTTCGCAGCGGCTCAATCAGATCCGTCGAATTCCTCGGCGCCGCAAGCAGCGCGCGAGTCCGGTTTCGCGCACGCACCGGGCTGCTGCTTGGAATTTACGCGGCGTTCATTCTGGTGTTCTTCGCCATCTCCACCAATCAGGAGTACTACACCTGGCCCGCGTGGCCGGCAATCCTGATCATGATTGCCGGAGCGCTGGCGGCCGTTGAAGAGGCCCCTGACCGCGACCCGCGCCGTATCAACGACTCAAGCAAGTGGCTCACCGGAATGCACGCAGCCTTCGCCGTGCTGGGAATGGCGGCGGCGGCGGCCCTAGCCTGGGGACTCTGGACTGCCCGTCATCTTCCCTATATTCCTGACATCGGGACACTGTTGGCACACCGCTCGGTCGGCAATTATTCGCTGGCAACGTCGCACTTCTTCGACCTGACCGGGCCGTCATTCGCGGCCCTGCGCCTGCCGGCGGTCATCGCGGCGGCGGCGCTGCTTGTCGGCCCCTTCGCCGCGTGGCGCCTGCGCCGGCGCAATCACGGATTTGAGGCCACGACCTCAGTGTCCTTCACGCTGGCCATAGTCCTGATCGCCGCGCACATCGCACTGGTGCGTTTCCAGCCCATGCTTTCATCGAAAGCCGCGGCCGAGACCATCAACCACATCGCCTCCACTCCGGGAAACCACCAGTACCAGCTAATTATTTACGGAGATCAGGCCAGCGGCTCGTCCGTCATCTTCTATACGCACCATCAGGCGCTGCTCGCGCATGGAAGCAAGAACTACTTCGAGCCCCGGCTGGGCGCAAACGGACAGCCGCGCGAGGCCACCTTCGGCTCGTCCATGATTTGGGGATCGGACTATCCGGACGCGCCGCACATCTTCATGGCCGACCCCGGCTTGTTGGCTAAATGGGCGACAGGACCGCGCATTTTTCTGTTCGTGCCGGGAGAGTTCCACGACCACGTGGAGCAGCTCATGGACGAGCACGGAAAGAAGATGTATGAGTTGCAGGAAATCTCCGACAAGACGCTGTACACGGACAGACCGCTGTAAAGCGAGACACTGATCCTTTGTTTTCTATATTTTGCGAGTTTGCTCCCGAAATTTTGAAAGCTAAACCGCTGAAGGCTGAACGCTGGTCATGGCCCTTGGCCCCTGCGCGCTGAAGGCTGAACGCTCGTCCACAGCGGTATACTTCCGCTTACTCCAAAAGGAAGAACCCAATGCCGCTCGACCGTCGCTCCTTTCTCGCCATCGCAGGCAGCGGAGGCCTCGCCTCCACCCTGTTTCCCGGAGCGCTCTACGCGCTCGCTTCCCAAGCCGAATCCAAGCCGCAGCCCAAAGCCCCAGGTCAGGCCAAGCCAAAGCTCGCGCCCATCACTCAGGAGATGATCGACCAAGCCGCCGCGCTCGCCGGAATCACCATCACGCCCGAGCAGGCCAAAATGATGCTCGGGGGGCTGAATGAGCAGCGCCGAGCCTACTCGGAGATTCGCAAGCTGCACCTGCCCAACAGCGTCGCGCCCGCGTTCGTCTTTGATCCTCTGCCGCCGGGCGCAACCGTCAACACCGAGCGCCAGCCGCCCGTCTACAGCCACACCGTCGCCACCATGCCCCGCGATCTGGAGGACGTGGCCTTCTACTCGGTTCCCGAACTGGCCGACCTCGTCCAACGCCGCAAGGTCTCTTCGCTCGACCTCACGCAGATGTACCTCGCCCGCCTCAAGCGCTACGACCCGCTGCTGCACTTCACCATCACACTGACGGAAGAGCGGGCGCTGGCGCACGCCCGCGAAGCCGACCGCGAAATTGCCGCCGGGAAATATCGCGGCTCGCTCCACGGCTTGCCTTGGGGAGCGAAGGACCTGCTCGCCGTGAAGGGCTATCCCACCACGTGGGGCGCGGGCGGCTTTGAGCACCAGATGATCGATGAGGACGCCACCGTGGTGAAGCGCCTCGACGTCGCCGGTGCCGTTTTGATCGCCAAGCTCACGCTGGGCGCGCTCGCCATGGGCGACTGGTGGTTCGGAGGCCGAACCCGCAATCCCTGGAACCCGAAGCAAGGCTCCAGCGGGTCATCCGCCGGGCCGGCCTCGGCGACTTCGGCGGGATGCGTGGCCTTCTCCATCGGTTCGGAGACGCTCGGATCAATCTCCTCGCCCTCGACGCGCTGCGGCGTCACCGGCCTGCGCCCGACCTTCGGGTTCGTGCCGCGCACCGGGGCCATGGCCCTGAGTTGGACGATGGACAAACTTGGGCCAATTTGCCGGGGCGTGGAGGACTGCGCCATCGTACTTGGAGCGATCTACGGCCCTGACGAACAGGACCTCTCCGTCCGCAACGCCGCCTTCAACTGGAATGCGGACTTGGACTGGAAGGGCCTGCGCGTCGGGTACATCACCAAGGAGTTCGAGCCGGAGAAGCCGCCCGCGCAGAGCCATGCCAAAGCGACCCAGACGCTCACTCCGGAGCAGCAGAAGAAGCGGGCTGAGCGCGAGCAGCGAGCCGCCGCGGACCGCGCCCGCCACATTTACGACCAGAAATACGACTTGGCCGCACTCAACAAGCTGCGGTCCATGGGCGTTAATCTCATTCCGGTTGAGTTGCCCGATCTGCCTTATGATTCCATGACACTGCTGCTTACTGCCGAAGCCGCCGCCGCATTCGACGAGTTGACCGTGACGGGACGCGACCGCCTGCTCACCCGCCAGGGCCCGCAGGACTGGCCCAATGACTTCCGCATCGCGCGCTTCTATCCGGCAGTGGAATACATTCAGGCGAACCGCGCCCGGTCGCTCGCCGTGCAGCAGGTCTCGGCGCTGTTCCAGAAGGTGGACATCATCGTCGCCGCCACGAACAGCGAGCAGTTGGTGGTCACGAATCTCACCGGACATCCGGCCTGCATCGTCCCAAATGGACTACGCGGGCCGGACGCGCCGCCCCCGCCAGCCATCGATACCGGGAACGACGACTCAATTGGCGGCCCCGGCACACCGGTCAGCATCACGTTTCTCGCCGGGCATTATCAGGACGCGAAGCTATGCGCTTTCGCCCGCGCGTATCAGGAGGCGGCCGGATTCCAGAAGCTGCACCCGAAGCTGGAAAGCAGCTAAGCTCTATCCATGCCCCTCCTCGAAGTCCGCCACCTGGTGAAGGCCTACGAAGGTGCCGCGCCCGCCGTAAACGACGTGTCCTTCTCCATCGAGCGCGGCGAAACCCTCGGACTTGTCGGAGAATCCGGCTCCGGCAAGTCCACGATCGCGCGCATGGTCATGGGCCTGATTGAGCCGACCAGCGGAGACGTTCTCTTTGATGGCCAGCCGCTGACCGGACTTGCGCCGCGCAAAATGCGGCATCTTCGCCGCCGGCTACAGATCGTCTTTCAGGACCCCTACGCCGCGCTCAACCCGCGCATGAGGGTTGCGGACATCGTAGCCGAGCCGCTCATTATTCATCGGGCCTGCCCGCGAGCGGGCCTGCGGGCAAAGGTCTCGGAGTTGCTCCGCGCCGCCGGACTCGACGATTCAGCCATGGCGCGCTTTCCGCACGAGTTTTCCGGAGGCCAGCGCCAGCGCATCAACATTGCCCGCGCGCTCGCGCTGCGGCCCGAGCTGATTGTGCTCGATGAACCTCTTTCCGCCCTTGACGTAAGCGTTGCGGCGCAGATCGCCAATCTGCTGCGAGAACTTCAACGAGAATTTTCGCTGACGTATCTCTTCATCTCACACTCAATGCCCATGGTGCGGTATCTTGCGACACGCATCGCCGTGCTGCACAATGGGCGCATGGTTGAATACGGAGACACCGCCCAGATCTGCTCCGCCCCGCGCGAACCCTACACACAGACGCTGCTCGCGGCCACGCCGGAAATTCGCATCGGGTAGGCTCCCGTAAGATCAAATCAGAATGCACTCTTCCTTTCTGCTCCATCCGCCGGTTGCACGCTTTTTTCTACTCTTCTTCGCCGCGCTCATTGGGGGATTCATCAACTCTAT
>JAICYR010000008.1 GCA_025934135.1 Acidobacteriaceae bacterium
AGTTTGCGCCTGTCTGGAGAAACCCAAATGGTAAATAACTGCGCGAACCCGAAATGCGCGAAACCGCTTCACTATCTGCGCGAAGGCCGAATTTTTGTATTCGACGCGGAGAGTGACAGTGACGCGCCGGTACACCGCATGGAGCATTTCTGGCTATGCGGCGTTTGCTCTCAAACGATGCGCCTTGAGAAGACTCGCCAAGGCGTTCAAACAGTCTTGAAACCCGGTCTGCGTATGCGGGAGACGATGCAGGATATGAGACAGCCACTGGCTTCGTAAGGGTCTCCTCTGAGAAGGAGGCCTGGGAAAGAGCGCCCCATGCGGGCGCTCTTCGCGTTCTTGGATGATTACTTTGCAGCGGGAATGGATGGCACGTATTCGCTGACGACTTTGCCGTAGGTCCCAATCAGTGCGTTCCAGCGAATGAGGAGCAGCTCTTTCAGCATTTGCAATCCATCGCGCAGATAGCTGATGCGGGAGCGCTCATCGTGTCCCCAGCTTACGGGCACCTCGCGAATGGTGTATCCGCGCTTGAGGGCGATGAAGAGAATTTCCGGATCGAAGCCCCAGCGCTCGATGCGCTGAAGCTGGAAGATGGTTTGGGTGGCGTGCCGTGTGAAGGCCTTGAATCCGCATTGGGTGTCAGCGAAGGGCAGCCGCATAATTGCGCGCGTGACCAGATTGAAGCAGCGGCCAAAGAATCTGCGATAGAGGGGCTGACGAATGGTCTGGCGGCTCTGCGCGAGCCAGCGCGAGCCGATGGCGACGTCCGCGCCGTTGCGGATGGCGTCGAAGAGGCGCGTCGCTTCCTGAATGGGAGAAGAAAGATCGGCGTCGGTGAAGAGGACAATATCGCCGGCGGCATTCAACATCCCGTTGCGGACGCTGTGTCCCTTGCCGCGATTTTCTCCATTGGAGAGCAGCCGGACGTAGGGTTTGCGGAATGTAACGGCTTTCACGATTTCGGCGGTTGCGTCGGATGAGCCGTCATCGACGACAATGACCTCGGCCCGCCAGGCGTTCGCCTCCACGCAGCGAACAACCTCGGAGAGCGTCGCTCCAATGCGCGCCTGCTCGTTGAAGGCGGGAATCACGATGCTGTATTCGATTTTCACCGGCGCCCAGCCTGTCTCGGGGGACAACTAATTTCATCATAGCTTTGCGGCGAGGAACAGGGAAAGTGCCGCTGAAAGCGATTTTTGACTTTCGGCCCTCGCCCCGCCGATAATTTCCCGCATCTACTATCGTTAAAAGAGGTTAAGCTGAATAGAGAGCCTCGGGTCTGGAGCGCGTCATGACAAAAGCAGAACTGGTTGAGGAAGTTACGCAGCTTGGCGATCTTACCCGCCGTGACGGCGAGGTGATCGTCGACACGATCTTTGACGCGGTGATTGGCGCGCTGAGAGCGGGCGACAAGATCGAGATCCGCGGATTCGGAAGCTTTCGCATCCGCCAGCGGAAGCCGAGAATTGGGCGCAATCCCAAGACCGGGGCCAAGGTGGATGTCCCGGCGAAACGAGTGCCCTACTTCAAGCCGAGCAAAGAGCTTCGCGATTTGGTGAACCCCGCGGAAAAAGTGGAATAGTAGCGGCGTCCGTTTTCCCACGACTGGTCGGCGATTGGATTTTAGCGGACAAGCCGGGGGAAAATAGTAACAATGCTGCGAATGCGCAAAGAGAGCTTGTGGAGGCTAGCCTTCACGCTAGTGCTGCTGCCGCTCCTGGCGGCAGGCTCACGGGCGGAAAAGCAAGCAGCCCATCCCGCACCAGGCGAGGAGAAGCCGGTGCGGGTGATTCCCGTAGACGATCTGGGATTTGTCCCGCCCAATCCGAGCTATCTGAGCCATCGGATCTCATTCGCGACGCTGGACTTTATCGATAGCGATCACCTCCTCTTTACGTTTCACGTGAACAAGCTGCTGGCGAGGATTCCTGGCGATCCGGCGGATGACGATGACCAGATGATCCATGCTGTGGTGCTGGATATCGGGGCTGGCAAGGTGCTGCGCAAAGCGGACTGGCGGATGCACGACCGGGGCCAATACCTGTGGGCGCTGCGGGACGGTGAGTTTCTGGTGCGGGAGCGCAACTCGCTGTTTTTTACCGACCGCAGCCTCGTACTGAAGCCGTATCTGGATTCTGAAGCGGAATTGCAGTGGGTGCAGGTTTCTCCCGCCCGCGGGCTGCTGATGATTGAAGCGAAGAAGGTCCTGCCGGCAAAGACTGAAGACGATGGTGAAAATAATGCGTCGGGGCCGCCGTCGCTCCTCGGCCCGTCTAACGGCGCGCAGCGTGAGGTGACGCAGATGGTGCTCCTGCGGCCCGGCGAGCAGAAGGCGCTGGCTGGGGGCCAGATACGGACTCCAGGAACTGTGCCGCTTCTGGAGAACGGCCTTTTGGATTTGGACGAGGGGAAAAAGCCGAAAGAGTGGGTGATTGTAAAAAAACTGATTGGCAGCACAAGGACGACGGTGGCAACGGTGAAGTCGTCGTGTGCTCCGCAACTGGTGATGCTGAGTGCGGACGTGTTGCTGTCGCAGGGGTGTCCCGTGCACGGTGGAAACGGCGACGAGGTAAGGGCTATTTTGCTGAATAGCGGCAAGGTGTTGTGGGGGGATTACTGGAACGCTAAATATGTCTGGCCGCATTTTAAGCTGGCGGAGGACGGGAGCCGCTTCGCGTATGAGTCGCTGGAGATGAACCGCGACATTGGGACAATGGACTATTTCGGCGAAGACGATGTGGTGGCGCAGCCGGTGGGGGTCTTCAATACGAAAACAGGCGACATGGTGCTGGTGAAGGATGCCTCTCCGATCCTGAGCGCGGGGCAGAACTTCGCGCTGTCGGCGGACGGGCGGCGGTTCGCGATTCTGCGGAATGGGGCGATTGAGGTCTATGACTTGCCGCCGGTGGTGCTGGCTCCAACGACGGTGAAGAAGAAGTAGCTGCGCAGGTTCTGGGTTCTCACTGATCCGGATCAGTGAAATGGCGTATGTCCCTGGGCGATGCGTTGGCGAACAGCAGCATAGTTTGTCTTCGGTAGATTGAGCGCGGCGTAAGTTTGGGCCTGGGAATCATCGAAATAAAGAAGCGACTCAGCGAGTGCGGTGCGTTCCGAGGCGGATGCCTTTTTGCATGCAGCGATGATCAAGGGAACCGATGATTTATCGCGGAGTTCTGCGAGACCTCTGGCCGAGGCTACTTGAATTATGGAATTTGGGGACGTGAGACCCTGTCGAAGTAGGGGGATGCCGCGGGGATCGCCTGTGATCGCAAGAAAAAGTACAGGGCCTGGCATTTTCATAACTTCATAAATAAAAGCCGCGTTCTGATCCAGGTTCCGGGATTTTGCCCATGCAACAAACTTGGGACTCGTCCCATCTCGCGCGTCGGCCTTGAGGGGGAAGAGGATGTTGATCTTAATAATAGCTTGCGCCTGCTCAGCAAGATAATTCCAATACACATCGTCCTTAACGCCGAGCCTAATCAGGACGCTGGCGATATGCAACTCATTTTCCATGTTGGACCAATCCGTCTCGAATCGGCCGTCGCTATGCTTCGAAGCTGAAGGAAGTTCTGCTTGCAGCGCTTGAACGCCGAGTGTGTGGTCGTGGCGCTGTTGGAATCTCTCTTCTAACACATCAATTGCTTGCAGATCGTGTGCTTTTGCGATCCGCTCCAAGTCAAAATCATCGAAGCGGTCCCGTTTGAGGGCTTCGACCAGATCGGGAGGCTGGTCCTGGGTGGTTCCGTGACCGGCTTGCCTTGCCCAGCAATACCCAGCGGGAGTGAGCAGCACACAGACGGCCAGCAACGAACAAAGTGAGAGGAGCAGGCGCCTTATCGGCTTGGGCTTTTGCATTTGGATTCCTGCTACATCGGGAATTAACGCATCGGAGTTGCAGATGCATAATACGCTCTGCCGCGGGTGGCGGGGATATAAATATATATGAGGTTCCTGCCGTAGTGCAGACCCGGAGATGAGATGGTATCCGAACCGCGGATCAGCGCGCGCGAGCGGCTGGTCCTGACGAGCATTATCGAGAGCTACATTGCGACGGGTGAGCCGGTTGGTTCGCAGACGCTGGCGCGGCAGTTCGGGAACCAGGAAGGCATGTCGGCGGCGACCATCCGCAACACCATGGCGGCGCTTGGGGATGCGGGACTGCTGGACCAGCCGCATACTTCGGCGGGGCGTGTCCCGACGGCGCAGGCGTTTCGGTTCTATGTGGAGCAGTTGGCGGGCGCGCCGAAGAGCCTGACGCGGGAGCGTCGTGAGCAGATTGACGAGAGCTTCGCGGGCGTGGGATCGAGCCAGCAGTTTCTGGAGCGGACCTCGCATGTGCTGGCGCTGGTTTCAAGCGGCGTGGGCGTGGCACTGGCCTCCGTTCGCGAGGCGCAGACGCTGGAGCACATTCATTTTTCCCGGCTGAGCACGGGCCGCGTGCTGGCGGTGGTGGTCACGACATCGGGCACGGTGCAGGACCGCGTGCTGCTGCTGGACCGCGATATGCCGGTGGGTGAGTTGGAGGCCTCAGCGCGGTTCCTGAATGAGAACTTTCATGGATGGTCGATTGACCGGATTCGCGGGGAACTTGACCGGCGTTTGATTGAAGAGCGGACGGAATATGACCGTCTGGCACAGGCCGTGAAGGAGCTATATCGCAAAGGCGCGCTGGAAGGCGAGAGTGCTTCCGGGCCGGTGATCTTTGTGGAGGGCGTGGCGAATCTGCTCTCTGGGGAAATGGACCGCGAGCGGCTGCGGGTAATGTTGACCGCGCTGGAGGCCAGGCAGCGGCTCATTGAATTGCTGAACGCCTATGTGGACGCCCGGCAGAGAATGGTGCGCGTTGTGGTGGGGCTGGAAGATGCTGCTCCGGGCATGGAAAACCTGGTGTTGATTGGCTCACCAGCGAACATGGGCACGGTCGCGGTGATCGGGTCCACGCGCATCCAATACGAGGAAACGATCAACGCGGTGGCGTATATTGCCCAGCTATCAGATCGGCTCCTTCAGGATTAAGCTCCCTACAGCCGCTGCTCGACCGTTTTGATGGATCGTGGCCGGGGATGGCGTCGCACGGTAAACTAAAGAAATACTGAACTTCCAATTATGAGCCGAAGAATTTTTGTCGATAAGAAGATGAACAAGGAAGATATGGAGCCGCAGCAGCCCAATGGTGAGTCGCAGGACGCCGGGGCTGAATCGCAGGAGACATCTGGAGAATCTATTTCAGATAGCGCGAAGCCGGAAGGCGCGCTGGCGCAGGCGAATGCGATTTCGCAGGAAGATTATGACCGGTTAAAGGCGGAACGCGATTCGCTGCTGGATCGTCTGGCGCGCCTGCAGGCTGAGTTTGAAAATGCACGGAAGCGCGAGCAGCGGGAACGGACCGAGTTTCGAGACTTCGCCGTGGCGGGGGCCGTGGAGTTGTTTCTGCCGGTGCTGGATAATTTCCATCTTGCGCTGAAGGCCACGGGATCGGCCGAGCAACTGAGGGCCGGCGTCGAACTGATAGTGAAGCAGATGGAAGACGCCCTGCGCACGTTGAATGTGCAGCCGGTGGAGGCTGTGGGCGCGACATTTGATCCGCGCGTGCATGAGGCTATTGAGATGGTGGAGAAGCCCGACGTCCCCGACCATCAGGTTTTTGACGAAGTGCGGCGCGGCTACCGAATCAAGGACCGGCTACTGCGTCCGGCCATGGTGCGCGTCGCCAGCAATCCGCAACAGAAGGAAGCATGAGTACATCCGCAAACGTGACTAAAGCCGATTACTACGAAGTATTGAGTGTGAGCCGCACAGCGTCCGACCAGGAGCTGAAGAGCGCGTATCGCAGGCTGGCGATGCAATATCATCCGGACCGTAACCCGGGAGACCACTCGGCGGAAGAGAAATTCAAGGAATGCAGCGAAGCGTACCAGGTGCTGAGCGATCCGGAGAAGCGCGCGGCGTATGACCGCTATGGCCATGCGGGCGTATCGGGTGCGGCCCAGGGTGGAAACCCGTTTGTGGATTTCCAGGATCTGGGAGATATTTTCGGCGATCTCTTCGGATTCAACATGGGGGGCGGCAGCCGCAGGCAGTCGCGTGTGCAAAAGGGCCGCGACCTGCGCTACGACCTGACGATTGAGTTTGAAGAAGCGGTCTTCGGCAAAGAGACGGAAATCTCGATCCACCGGATGGAACCATGTGTGGACTGCAATGGGCTGGGCACGGCGAACGGGCGCGGTCCCTCCACCTGTAAGCAGTGCAACGGGCGCGGACAGGTACGCTACCAGCAGGGGTTCTTCTCGATTGCGCGGACGTGCAGCGTTTGCGGCGGAACCGGCTCGGTGATTTCCGACCCGTGCAAGACGTGCCGCGGCGATGGACGCACGGAGCGCGAGCACACCATCAAGGTCAGCATTCCGGCGGGCGTTGAAGAGGGGACGCGCATTCGCTATCAGGCCGAGGGCGACAAAGGGCCGAACGGCGGACCTTCCGGCGATCTGTACATTGTGCTGGCGGTGAAGCCTCACAAGTTTTTCGCGCGGGACGGGCACGACCTGCACTGCCAGATTCCGGTTTCGATTGCGCAAGCGGCGCTGGGCGCGGAGATTCTGATTCCGACGCTGGAGGGCGAGTCCGTGCTGAAGATACCGGAGGGGACGCAAAGCGGGCGCGAGTTCCGGATGCGCAACAAGGGCGTTCCTTACCTGAACGAACATGGGCGCGGCGACCTGATCGCGCAGGTAGTAGTGCAAACGCCTAAGAAGCTGACAAAAATTCAAAAGGAACTGCTGCGGCAGCTTGGCGAGAGCTTGACGATGGAGAACACTCCGACGCCGAGGGGCATTTTTGAGAAGGTGAAGGAAATCTTCACGTAGAAGCGGTCCCAAGGTAATTCCACTTCGAGCAAGAGCTTTAGACCCGCTGTGGCGGGTCTCATACTTTGGTACTTGCGTCCGCCATTTTTATTGGACCGCCTAGCCGAAAACTGCTGTTGTGGAATATCGTCATTTCATGCGGTCCAGGCGATTGAATAGTGAGCGTTGCCTTCGGGAGTCCCCGTTAAAAATTGGCAGTGCCGCATTGGTCTGCGTTTTCCTTTGCGTAATGGCTGGGGAAGCTCGCGCGCGGGCATCGCAACCCGAAGACCGGGCCTCTGTTGATCTGGCGCACCTGAGCCTTGCCGCGCTTGGCAATGTTGAGGTCACGACGACCACCAAGGAGCCGGAGGAGGTATGGAACACTCCGGCGGCAATCTACGTTATTACCCAGGAAGACATTCGGCGCTCCGGCGCGACCAGCATTCCGGAACTGCTGCGGCTTGCTCCCGGCGTGGAAGTGGCGCGCATCGATTCCGACCATTGGGCGATTGGAATTCGCGGATTCAACGGTCAATTCTCCAAGTCATTACTGGTAATGATTGATGGTCGAAGCGTGTATTCTCCGCTGTTCGCGGGCGTGTACTGGCAGGTGCAGGACACTCTGCTGCCCGACATCAAGCGGATCGAAGTGATTCGCGGTCCCGGAGGCACGATCTGGGGCGCGAACGCCGTCAATGGCGTCATCAATATCATTACGAAAAACGCGAAGGACACCCACGGGGCGCTGGTTGCGGCGTCCGGGGGGACTGTTGACCAGGGCGAGCTGGCGGCCCGCGATGGGACCGCGCATGGCAGGAGCTTCGACTACCGTGTGTACGGCAAGGGGTTCATTCGCGGGCCGGAGTTTCATCCGGACGGAGAAAACTTCGACGAGTGGAAGATGGGGCAGCTCGGATTCCGCACGGACTGGCAGCCGAACGGCCGCGACTGGGTAAATGTGCAGGGAGATCTGTATCGGGGCCGGATGGGTGAACGAGTGGGAATTTCGTTCTATTCGCCGCCATCGGTCGAGGTGATCCAAGACCCGGCGCACCACACCTCAGGTGGCAATGTGGTGGCGCGATGGCGGCACGAGGTGGACGCGAATTCGGACTTTGAGCTGCGTGGCTACTTTGACCGGACCACGCGGTTCAGTCCGCAACTGGATGAGACCCGCAACACGTTCGATCTGGATTTCCTCTATCACCGTGCCGCAGGAGCGCGTCAGGACATTCTGCTGGGAGCGGGGGCGAGGTGGAGTCCGGACCACATTGGGCAAAAGTTCACGACGCTGGATTTTGTGCCGCACGATGAGACGGACAGTATCTACAGTTGGTTCGCCCAGGATCGGCTTGGGCTTGTCCCGGACAAGCTGGCGCTGATTTTGGGATCGAAATTCGAGCGCAACAATCGCTCCGGATTTGAGTGGCAGCCGACAGGCAGGCTGCTGTGGACGCCTACTCCGCACCAGACCTTCTGGGCAGCGTTTACCAGAGCGGTGCGGACGCCTTCGCGTCTCGACCAGGACCTGCGGCTCACGGTCTATCTTGGTTTTCCCATAGCCGGATATCCCGCGTACTTCCGCTTGGATGGAAACAAGGACTTCAGGTCGGAGCAACTGCTGGGGACCGAGGTCGGATACCGCACGCTGGTTCGGCACAATCTGTATGTGGATTTGGCGCTCTTCCGCAATGAGTACAACGACCTTTATGGCTATGGCCCGCGCAGCAAATTTGTAGAAGCAAATCCGGCGCCGGCGCACACGGTTCTGTATCAAACGTTGGCGAATGCGCTTCAGGGAGATACGTCCGGCGGAGAGATTGCGCCGGATTGGAAGCTTTCTCGCTGGTTCGAAGTAAAGGGCTGGTACTCGTACCTGCACCTGCATGTGCATGACAAGGCGGGCTACACGGACGATCTGAATACCGTTGCAGATAACGGATCGAGTCCGCACCATCAGGCGAGAATCCAGGGATTATTCAACTTTCCCAAAAGGTTTGAGTTCGACGCGACCTACCGCTACGTCAGCAGCCTTCCCGCGCAGAAGGTGAAAGCCTACAGCACGGCGGACGCCCGCTTGGGCTGGCGCATGTCGAACCAATGGGCGCTTTCCGTGGCCGCACAAAACCTGTTGCGGCCGCATCATGCGGAGTTCGGCAGCGATGTGAATACGATTGTCGGAATTAGGCGGAGTGTCTACGCGCAGCTTCTGTGGACGCGGTAAAGCGGGCCGGTTCGGGTTTATTCCAACAAGGATGCAACGACCGCCAAGGCCGTAATCGCGGCGGTCTCGGCGCGAAGAATGCGGGGGCCGAGACTCACCGGCTTCCAGCCCGCGTCATCGAAGATGGCTTCCTCCTCGGCGGCCCAACCTCCCTCGGGCCCGATGGCGAGACGAATCTCCGGAAAATCATCTCCTGTTATTTTCAAGGCCTCTTCGAGCGCGCCGCGCAGAGTGGTGGAGCGTTCCTGTTCGGCCAACACTAGCTTGACGGCATCGTCCTCGCGGGCAGCGGCCGTCTTGAGCGGGAGCGCGTCTTCGATCACGGGAATATCGGAGCGGCGGGACTGCTTAGCGGATTCATGCGCAATGCGGCGCCAGCGCTCCACGCGTCCGGGCGCGGACCGGACCAAATGCTTTTCAGCCCTGCGCGTGATGACCGGAACGATGCGGGCCACTCCGAGTTCCGTGGCTTTCTCGATTGCCCACTCCATGCGGTCGAACTTGAAGACGGCGAGCAGCAGGGTGACGGGCAGCGCGGGCTCGGCCGGAATTTCCGCGACCAGGTTGAAGCGAACGGAGTCTCCGGTAATGCCGGCAATGACGGCGTGGTAGACGCGGTCGCCCGCAACGATGTCGAATTCCATGCCGGGCTGCGCGCGGAGCACGCGGATGAGGTGAGTGGCCTGCTCGCCAGTGAGTGACGCGGTGGCTTCGTCCCAGGTGTCGGCAATCCAGCGGCGGCGGGTCATAGATGTATTTTCTCGCAAAAGATGTGGGATGCCGCGAAAACACTAAGGGGAACGCTTTCGCGTTCCCCTTGGGTGTTGCCTTTACTGCAACTGCTTACTTCTTCTTCGCGGCCTTCTTTGCAGGTTTCTTAGCCGCTTTCTTGGCTGCCTTTTTCGTTGCCATAGTTTTCTATTCTCCCTTTTCACTGCAACTCAAATGTCGCAGTTAACGAATGTATAGAAGCAGCGAAAAAGAGTGTCAAGAAAAAAATTGCATTTCGCGATTATTTTTTTGCTGAGATTCCGAACTGACTGCTGTTCTGTTTTCGCTCAGAGGAGATGCGAGTGCCTCGCGATGGCAATGACGACTCCGGTAATTGAGTCATGCCAGGCGTGTGCGATCATTCCAGCGCAGGCTGCGGCGCTGAATGGCGAGCAGACAGAACATGATTCCATAAGCGCTGATGGCGATCATTGCGCCGATGCCTTCGTATCCGTGGGCCGCGCCAAAGAGCAGGGAAGAGAGGATGATGCCGATCCAGAGCTTGCCGCGAATGGAAGCGAACTGCTGGAGCAGGTAGCCGCGGAAGACAAATTCTTCGACGAAGCCGGCGGTGCAGCAAAGGGCGAACCAGAGAAGAAGCTGCGGAATGGATTGGGGCGCGAGCGCGATGACTGTTTTCTGCGCGTGCATGAGGTGGGCGATCCGCAGCAGGCTGGCGATGCCGGCGAGCACAATGATGGCCATGATCCAGAAGACGAGCGCGATACCGAAGTCGCGGGCCCACTCCTTCAGTCCGGCGCGGCGCGTGCCCAGAATTTCCCGGACAGGCGTGCGGCCCATGCGCAGGCCCCACCAGGCGAGGAGCGCGAGGAACCACTCCCATGCGATGGTGACGCCGTAGTGCAGGTAATGGCTACCGCCGAAACCCGCGGTCCCGGATTGAACCGTGCTGAGGGTGGAGACGCCAACAATGACCACCACCAGGATGGCGGTGTGCCACCAGGGCGCGACGGGCCGGTTGTGGCTGGGCCAGTGCGCGAGTTCGGATGGCGTTTCGGCGAGGTTCTCTGATACCTTCATGGGTTCGCTGCATTGAGTGTAGATGGGATTGAAACGGCTGGCGCGGGGGAGCATCGAATCAGTAGATAGGAGTGGAGAGCGATGGAAGAGGTTGTGATTGTTGCGGCGGCGCGGACGCCGGTGGGGAAATTCCAGGGAGGATTGAGCAGCCTTTCGGCTACGCAATTGGGAGCGCTTGCAGTGCGCGAGGCGGTGAAGCGGGCGAAGCTCGATCCGGCGCAGGTGGATGAGTGCATTATGGGCAACGTTGTGTCGGCGGGGCTGGGGCAGAATCCGGCGCGGCAGGCGGCGCTCAACGGAGGACTTCCGCCGGAGGTGAGCGCGCTGACCATCAACAAAGTCTGCGGGTCGGGGCTGAAGGCGATTGCCCTTGCGGTTCAGGCGATTCAAACAGGCAACTCCGGGATTGTGGTGGCGGGCGGAATGGAGTCGATGACCAACGCGCCATATCTCCTGCCGCAGGGGCGCAGCGGATTCAGGATGGGGAACTCCGTTGTGGTGGATTCAATGGTTCATGATGGGCTTTGGGACGCCTTCAACGACTACCACATGGGCGTCACGGGCGAGAACGTCGCGGAGAAGTACGGCATTTCTCGCGAGGAGCAGGACGAATACGCGCTGGACTCACATCGCAAGGCGGCGGCAGCGCGGCGCGACGGACGCTTCAAGGCGGAGATCGTTCCGGTGGAGATCCCGGCGAAGAAGAAAGGGCAGGCTCCGACGATTGTGGAAGCCGACGAGTCGATTCGCGAAGATGCGAGCATTGAGGCGCTGCGCGCGCTGAAGCCGGCCTTCAAAAAAGATGGGACGGTGACGGCGGGAAATGCTCCTGGCGTGAACGACGCGGCGGCGGCGGTGGTGGTGATGACAGCCGGGCGGGCCCGTGAGTTGGGGCTGAAGCCGCTGGTCACAATCCGGGCGCAGGCGACGAGCGGGATCGATCCAAAGTGGGTGATGATGGCTCCGGTGAGCGGCATCCGCAAGGTGCTGGAGCGCGCAAGATGGACGGCGGAGAGCGTGGACCTCTTCGAATTGAACGAGGCCTTTTCCGTCCAGGCCATCGCCGTCACTCGCGAACTGGGGATTCCGCTGGAGAAGGTGAACGTGAACGGCGGTGCGGTGGCCATCGGGCATCCGATTGGAGCGAGCGGCGCACGAGTGCTGATTACGCTGATTTACGAGATGATCCGGCGGGACGTGAAGCGCGGCGTGGCGGCGCTGTGCCTGGGTGGAGGGAATTCGGTGGCGTTGGCGGTGGAGAGGTGAGGGAAAATTGATCCTATACTTGCCGCGCAGATGCAAGAAAGATGGGCACCCCGTCATCCGTGCCGCGGTCGAATCCGGCCTCTGTTCCGGAAATGTAATAGTCCCGTCAAAAGAAGTTTGATAGGGGGCCGTTTTGGCCGGAACTAGGCTATTATGAGGTCAACGCGGAGCCGCAAGTCCGCTGCAAACAGGATAGAACCCGTGAAGATTTTGCCTGGTCTAAAATCGTGCCGTGAAAGCCGGATTGCATTGCGTCTGCTTGGATGGGCCTCCGTAACGATGGGAGTGGCCGCAGTGGGCCTGTATGTGGGCCGCGAGCTGCGCCTTCGCTATAAATTCAAACACCGCACCCCTGCGGACTTTTTCGCGCACGCCGGAGACGAGTCGCCGGCCGAGTACGGCGTGGGGATCTAGTAACCAAGTTTCTCGAAACAAAGAAGCCCCGGACGCATCCGGGGCTTTTGCTGTTGCGAACTCAGACCAGCTAGTTCTTTGTCGCGAGGCTGCGCAGGACGTATTGCAGGATTCCGCCGTTCTCGTAATAGAGGATTTCCTGTGGGGTGTCGATGCGCACCGTAACGTCGAACTCCTTTGCTTTTCCGTCAGGCGATTTCGCACTGACCTTCAGCTTGCGTCCGTTGCCGAACTTGGCATCAAGCAGCGGCTTAAGGCCGGGGAAGCCGAAGACCTCTTCGCCAGTGAGGCCGAGGCTTTCGACCGTCTGACCGTCCGCGAATTGCAGTGGCAGAACGCCCATTCCAACGAGGTTTGAGCGATGGATGCGCTCATAGCTTTCGGCAATGACGGCGCTCACACCCAGTAGCATGGGGCCTTTGGCGGCCCAGTCGCGCGATGAGCCGGAGCCGTATTCTTTTCCAGCGAGGATGACCAGCGGCACGCCGCGCTCGGCATATTTAACCGAGGCGTCGAAGATGCTCATCTGCTCGCCTTCGGGCAGCAGTCGGGTAACTCCGCCCTCGGTTCCGGGAGCCAGTTTGTTGCGGAGCCGCACATTGGCGAAGGTGCCGCGAACCATGACCTCGTGGTTGCCGCGGCGCGACCCGTAGGAGTTGAAGTCGGCCTGTTTGACGCCGTGGTCGGTGAGGTACTTTCCGGCGGGCGAGTTCAGCTTGATGGAGCCGGCGGGCGAAATGTGGTCGGTGGTTACGGAGTCGCCGAGCACGGCCAGCACGCGCGCATTGCGGATGTCCTCGACAGGCGCGGGCTTGGCCGGCATTCCGTCAAAGTACGGGGCCTTGCGGATGTAGGTTGAGTCCGGCTCCCACTGGTAGACATTGCCGGTGGGGAACTTGAGTTGCTGCCAGTTCTCATCGCCTTCCGTAACGGTCGCGTACTCCTTCTTAAAGAGACCGGAATCGACCGACGCCGTAATGGTTTCGGAAACCTCTTTCAGCGTTGGCCAGATGTCTTTGAGGTAGACCGGTTGGCCGCTCTTGTCCTTGCCGATGGCGTCCTTCTCAAAGTCATGGTCGATGCGCCCGGCCAGCGCGTAGGCGACAACGAGCGGCGGCGACATCAGATAGTTGGCGCGCACGTCGGAGTTGATCCGTCCCTCGAAATTGCGATTGCCGCTGAGGACGGACACCGCAACGAGGCCGTGGTCGTCGATGGACTTCGACACGTCGGCGGGCAGCGGGCCGGAGTTGCCGATGCAGGTGGTGCAGCCGTATCCCACAACGTTGAAGCGCAGCTTGTCGAGATAAGGCAGCAGGCCGGCCTTCTTGTAGTAGTCGGAAACTACGCGCGAGCCGGGCGCGAGCGAAGTCTTGACCCAGGGCGGGACGCTGAGGCCCTTCTCGACTGCTTTCTTGGCGAGCAGTCCGGCGGCAATCATTACCGACGGGTTCGACGTATTGGTGCAGCTTGTGATGGCCGCTATGACGATGGAGCCGTGGTCGAGGTACTTCTCCACGTCCACGCCAAAGCGCTCCTTCACAGAAACGGTCGGGCCGGGTTCCGTCACGCCCTGCGCGGAGTCAACCGCTTCGGCGGCGTGTCCACCTTCACCTTCCCAGCGAACGACCTGGCGTGTTCCGTTGGCGTTGGTATTGCCGGTGGGGCCGAGCAGGTTGGGCAACTGCTTGGCGAAGCTTGGGCCGGCGTCCTTGAGAAGCACGCGGTCCTGGGGGCGCTTGGGGCCAGCGATGCTCGGCTCCACGTCCGCAAGGTCGAGAGCAATGGTCTGTGTGTACTCGGCTTCCGGCGCGTTGGCCGTGTGGAAGAGCCCCTGCTCCTTGTAATAGGCCTCGACGAGCGCGATCTGCTCCGGCTTGCGGCCTGTCAATTCGAGGTAGCGCAGTGTCACGGCATCAACAGGGAAAATGCCGCATGTCGCGCCGTACTCCGGAGACATGTTGCCGAGCGTGGCGCGGTCGGCCAGCGCCAGTTCCGCAACGCCTTCGCCGTAGTACTCCACAAACTTGCCGACAACGCCGAGCTTGCGGAGCATCTCCGTCACGGTCAGAACCAGGTCAGTGGCGGTTGCGCCTTCGCGCAGTTTGCCCTTGAGTTTGAAGCCCACAACCTGCGGCACCAGCATGGAAACAGGCTGGCCGAGCATGGCCGCCTCGGCCTCAATGCCGCCCACGCCCCAGCCCAGCACGCCGAGGCCGTTGATCATAGTTGTGTGGGAGTCGGTGCCGACGAGCGTGTCAGGGTAGGCTAGCGTCGAGCCGTTCTGCTGGAGCGTGAAGACGCCGCGCGCAAGGTATTCCAGATTCACCTGATGGCAGATGCCCATACCCGGCGGCACGGCGGAAAAATTGCGGAAAGCCGATTGCCCCCACTTGAGAAAGGCGTAGCGCTCGCGGTTGCGCTGGTACTCAAAGGCCACATTGATCGAGTAGGAATTGTTCGTCCCGTACTGGTCCACCTGCACGGAATGATCAATGACCAACTCGGCCGGTTGCAGCGGGTTGATCTTTTCCGGGTCGCCGCCCAGCACCTTCATGGCGTCGCGCATAGCGGCCAGATCCACAATAGCGGGAACTCCGGTGAAGTCCTGCATGAGCACGCGCGCCGGCATGTAGGCGATCTCGCGCGAGGGCGCGGCTTTGGGGTCCCAGTTGGCGAGGAACTGAATGTCATCGGCCGTGACGCTCTTGCCGTCCTCGTGGCGCAGCAGGTTCTCCAGCAGAATGCGCAAACTGTAGGGAAGGCGGCTGAGCTTCACACCTTTCTTTTCCAGCGCCCTCAGGCGATAGATGTCGTAGGTCCGGTCGCCGGACTTGAGTTGCGAGAAGCTGCCAAAACTATCAAGAGATTTGCTCATGGCATAGACCTTTCTTGGTGAGAGGCGCGGTCCCGGCGATGGGATGCGCGCAGCAGCGCGGGCGAGAGCGGCCCGCCGAAAACCCGTAACGAGAAAAATTCTAGTAATTCAGGAAAGGTTCCGTCCACGGTCGGGACGTCCGTGGCGAAAGCGCTTGAGAATTGGAGACAGGAGCAGCATTCTCATAGTCCTGATTCGATTTTATTCCAACCAAACTGAGACGCCCTTTGAAATAGACTGAAGATTGCCGATGAGCGAAACCATCCTCCTACATTTCTCCGGCCCCGACCAGGCGGGGCTGACCAGCGAACTTACAGGCATTCTGGCCGACTTCCAGGCCTGCGTGCTCGATATTGGGCAGGCCGTGGTGCATGAAACGCTGGCTCTTGGCCTGCTCATCGAGATTCCAGCCGGGAGCGAATTTGCTCCGCTCAAGGCCGCGCTGCTCGCGAAAGCCGATAACCTCGGGCTGCACGTGCGCTTCACGCCCATCAGCCGGGAAGCGCTGGACCGTTGGCTGGCGGCGCAAGGCAAGGACCGGATTCTGGTCACGGTGCTGGGCCGCGCTATTTCCGCCGAGGCGCTATCGCGGGTGGGCAGAATTATCGCCACACATGGGCTGAACATCGATGAAATTCAGCGGCTCTCGCGCAGGCTTTCACTCGCCGTCCACACGCAGGCGGCGAATGCGTGTGTCGAGATGCGCGCCAGCGGCTCGGTCCAGAATGAGGACGCGATGCGGGCGGCATTTGTCGCTCTGGCGCAACAGATGCCCATCGACATCGCCTTCCAGCGTGAGAACATTTTCCGGCGCAACCGGCGGCTCTTCGCCTTCGATATGGATTCGACCCTGATCCAGGGCGAGGTAATCGACGAGCTGGCGAAAATGGCCGGGGTCGCGGACAAGGTGGTCAGGATAACGGAATCGGCCATGCGCGGCGAAATCGAGTTTCAGGAGAGCTTCCGCCGCCGCGTGGCCCTGCTCAAGGGACTGCCGGAGACGCGCGTGCGGGACCTGATCGGGCGCATTCCGCTGGCCGAGGGCGCGGAGCGGCTCATCTCAACGCTGAAAACGCTGGGCTACAAAACCGCCATTCTTTCCGGCGGATTCACCTTCTTTGCGCGATGTCTTCAGCAGCGCTTCGGCATTGATTATGTCCACGCAAACGAGCTTGAGTTTGCCGACGGCGTGGTGACGGGCGAGGTCACGGGCCAGATTATGGACGGGGCCCGTAAGGCCGCACTGCTCGAAGAAATCGCCCGGCAGGAACATATCTCGCTCGAACAGGTCGTTGCCGTCGGCGATGGAGCCAACGACCTGCCCATGCTCAACCTCGCCGGAATGGGCATCGCCTTCCGTGCCAAGCCTCTCGTCCGCCAGAGCGCGGACCACTCGCTCACGCAACTCGGCCTCGACGGCCTGCTGTATCTCATCGGCGTGCGGGATAGGGATTTGGCGTAAGCCGATAACCTCTGCAATCCAGCCCCTTCTTCCGCGATGTCATCCTGAGCGGGGACGCGCGTTTTTGAGCGCGTCGCAGTCGAAGGATCTGCGGTTCTGCTTCATTTTGCGAAGACGCCCGCTGCGGCTTCTTTATCCAGATAAACCGTGGCATCAGGGTGGCGGCGCAGAATCGATGCGGGGCAACTGGTGGAGATTGGTCCCTGGATCAAATCCTTCACGGCCGATGCCTTACGCGGGCCCAATACTGTGAGAACAAGTTTGGGAACGCGGAACAAGGCTGGAATCGTAACGGTGACGGCTGTCCGGGGGACGTCATCGAGAGAACCGAACCATCCTTCCGATGCCTGCTGCTGCCGGCACACCGAATCCAGATGAACGATCTTCACATCCAGGCGGTCCTCAAAGTCCGCCTCTGCCGGATCGTTGAAGGCGAGATGGCCATTTTCTCCGACGCCCAGCAGGCACAGTTGCGGACGAATCGCCCGAAGCCTCGCGGCGTACTGCTCGCATACCTGCTCAATGTCTTCCGCCGTGCCGTCGATTTCGTAGAACTCGCGCAACTTCACTTTGCTCGTTAAATGATGGCGCAGGTAGCCGCGAAAGGATGCCGGATGCGCGATCGGCAAACAGACGTATTCGTCGAGGTGAAATCCGAGCACTTTGTTCCACGGCAAGCCCCGCGTCGAGGTGAGTGCTTCGAGAGTGCCGATCTGGGAAGCGCCTGTGGCGAAGATGATGCCGAACTCATCCGCAGTTTCGCCAACGCGAGCGAGCATTCGTGCCGCGTCGTTTGCCGCGGCTTTGCTGGCGGACTCATTGTTTGAATGAATCTCAACGTTCAAAGCTCCGACTTTGAATCGGTGCAGCGGTTCAGGTGCGGGCAAGAGGTATCTCCCTCGCACATGTGATGGTAGCAGTAGGCGACGGAGCCAACGACCTCACCGCCCCCTGCCCCAACTCGGCTTGGATGGCCTGCTGTAATTATTGGGGCGAGAACAGGGATCTAGCTGCAGCGCAGTAAACTAGCTTCACCCACCAATTTTCTGTGACGTCCTCCTGGGCGGAGCAGAGACGCTGTGGCGTCATTTCAACTGACTGAAATCGACGCAGACGAATCGACCTCAGGAGCCAGCGCTTCCATGATGAAGGCCTTCAAGTCACGGCATTTGGAGGCGTTCTTGAATAGGTTAGCCGGATACGCTGTCGGAAATTTTTGAATCACCATAGTAATCGTCATCGCCAAGGAACTCGCAACAAGATCTTTAACCTGAGCCCTTCGCTCTTCATCCTCGGGAGCCTCAGTGACCCCTTCTGCGGCCAAACGCTGAAAAATAATGTGAAGTACGAAACGGTTGCCATGAATAGAGATCAACTGTTCCTTACCCTCGCGTTCTGCCTGTTCCCTCCGCAACGCGCTGTCGACCTGACGTAAAACGATGACTGCTCGCCACAATGATGCCGCCGTTGTTGAAGGATTAAAGATGGCGGTGTAAGGAGTTTTCGTGATGTCCTCATAAAGCATGCCGACCTCGCGTTTCGCCTGAACCGCGAATGAGACATCCTTCATTGCGCAAGCCAACGCCACCGCAGCCTCATCTAATGTGCAACCAGCCTCCCCCAGCGGCGTCTGCTCACCAGTTTGGTAGATATACTCCTTCTGCCGTTCAAGGAAGAGATCTGTTCGGAGCCGCCTCTGGTTCGGATCAAGCGCCGCAAAGTCCCTCTTCTCAATTCGATTCTGGGTATTCGCGGCCCGGGTGAGGTCATCACCGAACCCTGGCGGGCATTCCTCCAGCGAGACGAGCCGAACCAACACTTTCGCTCCAGCGATCGCCGTATTGTGAGCTTTTGCCACCTCAGAAACGGTGCCGACGGTCTGGGCCCCGTTAACCACACTGGCGCCCCGGCACACGAATGTCCCTGTCTCGTTGTTTGCTCCCCCTAGCGGCTTTTTTCTAAGATTTTCGCAAAGTACAGTTATCCCATTGTTGAAATACCAAAATCTCTCGGGGTTCGAAATAAGTGTCCTCGAGATTGAATCGTTCACCTCCGTCAATCCCTTGAACTGTCTCAGGTTCTTTGCAGTAAGTCTTGTTCCAAACTGCCCCCAGGATGCTATGTCGGCTACAGCAACCTGTCCGTAGTATGCCAAGTAAGGCGTCTGCATCATGCCCCACTGGTGGAGCATTACTTCCAAATCCACCGATTCGCCTGCCACTCCGGTAGCAACTATCCTGTGTAGTTCACCTTGATTAAGAACTTTAAGGGTCATCACCTCCGATGGGCTATTCATTTCGCCTAGGAGCTGTGCCAATGGGCCACTCGCGTCAGGTGACAGAAATTGTTCGCCCGTGTAAGTGAGAACTATCGTGAACCTTGCTGAAGCATCGGATAGCGCGGCAAACACCTTATCCCGGTGACGATCCATTTTTGAGTTAAATTTTTCAAACTTTGCATCCAGAACATCAGTGATGCCCTGAATGAACTTGTGAACGTCTCCAACTTCAACACTGCCATTCCCGCTTGAGTTCCATTTCGACTGGACCAGCAAGCAATTCTTCTCGGCAGCATCGTAATAAACCGCATCGATGCCATTATCACCAGATCCGTCTGTAACACACTGCGCAGCACTAAGATCATCTAAGCTGCCAAGTTCTGCTATTGCGAACGCTGCCAGAGCACGTGTCAATCGTGCTTTTTCCCGTTGCTCTTCCGAACTGGTTAGGACATCCGAAAGGTCGATGATACTGCCGAAGCGAGTCAGGATATTGTTCTTGATATGGCCTAAATGGATGACGCTCATTGTGCATTAAGCCTACTATCGAAAGTTGCTTGCGGCCAAAGGAATACTGCTGTTATCAACTCGAGACCCGGTTGGATATTCACAACAAAATTTTCCAAACCATGCATTTGAATTATTGCGATTCACTACAATAAGAATAGGGAGAGAAATAGGCCGCCGCGAGCGGCCTTTTGCTTTTGTGGCGGAAAGCTTCGGGCCAGAGGGAAGACCAACGGAATCAAACGCTTGAATGGAAGTGGCCGGAGATCAAACAGTTAGCAGGGGCGAATCCGGAAGTGCTTTGTTTTCAAACGTCCGGCGATAAGCCTTGAATTGTCATACGCTTCCGGAATTGCTGTTTTGCAAGGTCTTTATTTTCAAACGGGTGCAAAATCCGGGAAAAGCTACTGAATTCGTTTTCCGGCAAACTCCGGTGAACTCAGCGAACCCGGGCTTCTCATTTACTCTGAAGAAGCATGATTAAAGGAATCACGATTGTCCGTCCGGCCGCGTCGCCGGGCGAGCTGGACGCGCTGGCGAGCTTCTTTTCCGCGCTCGGGTTTGAGCCAGGCAAGGGCTGGGACAACGACATCAGCCGGGGACGTCCCTTTCTTGCTCCGCTGGGGAACCTGGAGTTTGTGGACGGGACGATCCGTGTTCCATCGACCACGCTGATTGAAGTGACGGCGCTTGACGACGTCCGGCAGGTGGCCGAAGGCTGGCTCAATCAACATCTTGGCCGGGAGGCGGGCAAGCGCATTTCCGAAACCACCGAGACTCACTGGAAGTCGCGGGCGTTTACCGTGGAGCCCGCGCCGGGCCACTCCTTCACCTTTTGGGAATGGCTTGATCCGCTGAAGAACAAGCCCGCCGCACTGGAGGGCGACCTGGTCGCGACGGGCATGAAATTCGCCATTGTCGTGGCTCGCTGGAACGCCGTCATCACGGACCGCCTGCTGCAGGGCGCGCTGGATTGCCTGCACCGCAGCGGCGTCCGAAGAGAAGATGTAAGCGTGGTGCGGGTTCCCGGAGCGTGGGAGGTTCCCGCCGCCGCCCGCGCCATCGCGGAGGCGAAGCAGGCCGATGCCATCATCACGCTCGGCTGCCTGCTGCGTGGCGAAACGGCGCACTTCGAGGCCATCTACAACGAGGTGGCGCGCGGCATTGGCCAGTCGCAGCAGGAGACCGGGGTCCCCCACTCCTTCGGCGTGCTGACCTGCGATACGCTCGAACAGGCGCTGGACCGCGCCGGCCTGAAGTCCGGCAACAAGGGCTTTGAAGCGGCGGCGGCGGCCATCGAAATGGTCTCGCTGGGGCGGAAGATTGCAGCCGGAACGGAAGCGGCCCGATGACCGTTACAGGCAAGCGGCGCAAGGGCCGCGAACTCGCCATGCAGATGCTGTTCCAGGCGGACATGGGGCGGCAGAATCCAGACGAGGTCCGCAAGACGTTCTGGCATGCTCGCGAGGAGGTGGAGCCCGATACGCGCGGCTTCGCCGAAGATCTGTTTCGCGTGGCCACGGCGCGCGAGGCGGAGATCGACGCCTTGATCGAGGAGCACTCGGCCAACTGGAAGCTGGCGCGCATGTCTTCGGTTGACCGCAACGTGCTGCGGACGGCGCTGGCCGAGTTGACCGGCTTTCCCGGCACGCCCGCGCCCATCGTCATCAACGAGGCGCTGGAGATCGCCCGCCGCTACTCCTCGGCGGAGTCGATCAACTTCCTGAACGGCGTGCTGGACGCGATCGCCCGCGAACGGCTGAAGGGTTAGCGGACAACCACCGACTCGCGTTCCGACTTGCCCGCGCCCATCAGCATAAGTGAGCGCTGGGCGAAGGGCGAGTAGACGAGCAGCCCTGTACACGCCAGCGCCAGTCCGAAGTTGATATGGTGCAGAAGCAGGAAGGGCGAGAGCGCCCATAGCCAATCGAGCGGCAGAAGAAACGGCCAGAGCGTGAGGAACTTCTCCCGCGCGCGGGGCGCTCGGAACGCCACCGCTGAGAGGATGAAGGCGCGGGTCGGGATGAGGATGGCCGCCGTTACGATCAGCAGAACGAAGGTGGCGGTCGGCGTTGCCAGCGCGGAGAGAAGCTGCCTGATCTCCGCCAGGTTGGCGAGCGCCCCAATATAGAAGCCGAGATACATGAGCTGCAGCAGCAGGAAGAGGGTCCGCGTAACCGGATGCGGAACGTTCGGAAGCTCCTCTGGGGAAGACAGGATTCGGCGGCGAGTTTTGGGCGGGGTCGCGGTTGAGTCCGAGCGCGGGGATTCTGGAATCGGCGGCGGGTTTCCGTCCGCGAGCCGCTCCACCGGAGCGATGAAACGATAACCCCGGCGGGCCAGCGTCTCGATGAATCGGGCGTTCCCTGCCGAGTCGCCCAGCGCCTCTCGAATCCGGTTCACCGCCGAGTTGACACCGTGCTCGTAATCGACGAAAGTTCCGTCGGGCCATAACTCGCAGGAGATTTCCTCCCGCGTGAGCAACTCGCCCGGCCGCTCCAGAAACATGATCAGGACCTGAAAGGGCTGGGCGTTCAGCTTGACGCGGATCCCCTTGCGGCGAAGTTCGCCCGTGGCGGCATCGGCTTCAAACACACCGAAGCGGTAGCGCCGCGCCTGTTGCGGTTCCGATTGCGGGGTCGGCTCAGTCATGCTCAAGGTCGAGTTTATCCCGGTGGTCTTGAAGAGGCGCCATTGCTGAAAATATAAATTGCCGCAAGCCCGTGCCCTGCAAAGACTTATCCGGTGAGAAACAAACGCCGGCGCGGTGAGGTCCGGTGCATTGCTTCCATGAGCGGGAGACGCCAAACTTCGGCCCATGACTCAACAGAAACTCGCGTTCGCCTGCTTCACCGCGCTGCTCACGGTCGCTTCTGGGAGGGCCTCGGCGCAGCCGTCGCCGGGCGCGCTCGCCGCTTTCAGCTCCTATATAGGAAGGGTTGAGGGCCACTTCGCGGTGCAGCATTGGTCGCCCGTAGCCTCCCTCGGCCCCCAGGATGAGGCGCGGCTGCGGCGCGGCGAGTTGGTCGTGGATCGCCTCACGCCCTCCGCTGACAGCCAATTGCAGGGAGCGCTGCTGCACGACTGGAGCGGCACGGCATTTGTCCCCGGAGCGAAGGCCGAAGACTTCCAGCGGCTCATGGAGAACTACGGCGCGTATCCGCAGGTCTTTTCTCCGCAGGTGCAGCGGGCGCAAGTGTCGGCGCGACAGGGCGATCAATTTCGGGTCATGCTGCGGGTGCGCCAACATCATGTCATCACGGTGGTGCTCGACATCACCAGCAACGTTCACTTTGTCCGGCTGGATGCGAGTCACGGATACAGCATCTCGCGCAGCACGAACGTTGCCGAGATCGACGACGAACACGCGCTCAGGCCCGATGCTTCCCACGGCTTTCTGTGGCGGATCAACACCTACTGGAGTTACGAGGAGCGGGATGGAGGGCTTTACATGCGGATCGAGTCCGTCTCGCTCACGCGGTCCATTCCGCGCGGACTTGGCTGGGTTGTGGGGCCATTCGTGGAGAGCATTCCGCGCGAATCGATGGAGTTCACGTTGCGCTCCGTATGCAATGCGTTGCGAAACCAGGGAGGACAGAAATGAACGTTAATACGCAAGCGAATTTTACAACGGCGCGGCGGGTAAACCGGTCTCTGACCGCGGCGGCGGAAAAACGAGCTTTGGAATGGATGGCGGAACGCGCGCCGCGCTGGGTCACGTCAGACCAGCTTACGGCGTTGGGGCTGGCCGCCCAGGTCGGCTCAGGAATCTTCTTCGCGCTGTCACGATATGACCGCCGCGCACTGCTGCTGGTAGTGCTGTGCATCATTCTGAACTGGCTCGGCGACAGCCTGGACGGAACACTGGCCCGTGTGCGGAGGCAGCAGCGCCCGCGGTACGGATTCTATGTCGATCATGTTGTGGACATCTTCGGGGCCACCGCGCTCATGGCGGGGCTTGCCTGCTCGGGGCTTCTGCATCCGGGTATAGCGGCGGCCATGTTGATTGCGTTTTTGCTGTTGTCAGCCGAGAGCTATCTCACCACCTATACACTGGGTCATTTTCAGCTTTCGCAGGGTGTATTCGGTCCTACGGAGATTCGCATTTTGCTGATCGCCGGCACTCTGGAGCTGCTGCGCACCCCGTATGCGACGGTGTTCGGGCGCAGGGTTCTGCTGTTCGACCTGGGAGGAGCTATCGCCGCAACCGTGATGCTTTGCATGGCGGTCATTGTGGCCGTGCGGCACACCCGAGAGCTTTACCGTCAGGAGCCGGTGCCGCGTCGCAGTTGACTTCCGGCGCGCGCTCTGTTTTCATCAGCACATTCGTATGCAGCCCATGGTCGCTAATTCCGGAATCAGCATTCGCCGAGTTATTCGGATTATGGCGATTATTCCTTCTCCGTAGGAGCGGCGGCAGCGATTCGAGTATCGAGACCACCAGCTCCTGGAGCCTGGTGGTTTTTTCGTGATGAAAGCAGAAAAGCGATAATCAGAGGAACGACAAATTATGAGCGTAACGTTAGGCGGCATCCAAGAGGCGCGGCGGCGCATCCACAGCGACATTTATTTTTCGCCCGCACCGCACTCGGATGAATTGTCGAAGATGACGGGTCAACAGGTCTTTCTCAAGCTCGACAACCTTCAGCGCACCGGGGCCTTCAAGGAGCGGGGCGCGCTCAACAAGATCCTTACGCTTGAGGACTGCGAAAAGCGGCGCGGAGTCATCGCGGCCAGCGCCGGAAATCATGCTCAGGCGGTTGCGTACCACGCTACGGCGCGCGGCATCCAGTCGCGGATTGTGATGCCGCTGATGACGCCGCTGGTGAAGACCGCGTCCACAGCGGCCTATGGGGCAGAGGTTGTGCTGCACGGCGGCAATTATGACGAGTCCTGCACGGAGGCACTTCGACTGGCAGCGCAGGACGGTATGACGTTTCTGCATCCCTTCGATGACGATGCCGTGATCGAAGGCCAGGGGACGCTTGGGCTTGAGCTGCTGGAGCAGATTCCCGATCTTGAAGCTGTGGTGGTTCCAGTGGGAGGCGGCGGACTGATCGCGGGAGTGGCCTGCGCCATTAAGGAATCCGATCCGCACATTCGCGTCATCGGGGTGCAGACGGAACGGCTGCCGTCCATGTTGCGGGCCGCAGATGCCGGGTCGCCGGTGACTCTGCCCGCTGAGGCGACGATTGCCGATGGCATTGCCGTGCGCCGCGCAGGGGAGCGAACGCTGCCGCTGGTCCAGCGCTACGTGGATGAGCTGGTCTCGGTAGATGAGGAGGAAATCGCCAAGGCCATTCTGGTTCTGCTGGAGCGCGAAAAGACGCTGGCGGAGGGAGCGGGGGCTGTCGCGCTTGCCGCGCTGCTCCAGCACAAGACCACGCTGCGCGGCCAGCGCACCGCCGTGGTGATTGGCGGAGGCAATATCGACGTGAGCCTGCTGGCCCGCATCATCGAGCGCGGTCTGGTGAAGGACGGACGCCGCACCCGGCTTCGCATTCACCTGACCGACCGACCCGGCGCGCTGCACGGGCTCACGCGGATTCTCGCCGACGCCCGCGCCAACATTGTGCAGACCGCGCACGACCGCACTCACTACGGCGTGAGCCTGGGCGACACCGTCATCGACATCACGCTGGAAACTCGTGGCGGCGAGCACATTGAAGAAATCCGAAAATCGCTGACCGAAGAGGGCTACCGTCACGAGAGGATCGACTAAGATAGCATCTTGGCGAAAGCCGATTGCTTCCTAAAAACTAGATTTATTGATTCGTCTGGCATAAAGGAGCCTCAATGAGGATGGTCCGCATTTGCGCGCGATTCGCACCGATCTTCTTTCTCATTTTTATCGCGCCTGGGTTGTGGGCGCAGGCGGGACCGCCTTTCCAGACCGACGACCCGACTCCGGTGGATTATGGCCATTACGAGTTTTACGTCTTCGGAATCGCCGACGGAACGCCGGTTGAGACGGATGCGGTGGCGCCAGGATTTGAGTTCAACTGGGGCGCGGTCCCCAAGTTGCAGCTTCATGCGCTGGTGCCTTTCGGAATAGCGGCTCCCATGAACCATCCAGCCTATGGGCCGGACGGGCAAGGCCCCATCACCTATGGCCTGAGCGACATTGAATTGGGTGCGAAGTATGGCTTCATCACTCAGACCAAGCGCCGGCCCCAGATCGGCACTTTCCCGATGATCGAGATACCCAAAGACGATGAGCCCTGGTACAGGCTGCCCATCTGGGTGGCGAAGGACATTGGCCCGTGGAGCCTCGACGGCGGCGCGGGATACGTCGTGAATCCGCAGTCGGGGATGCGCAACTACCCTTACGGCGGTTTCCTTGTACGACGGACCATGAACAAGAAGCTTGATCTGGCGGCGGAGATTTTTTCTCACGGACGAGTTGAGCAGGATGTGGCGCTATCGCAGTCCTCCACGCTGATCGATGCCGGAGGGTTCTACAACTTCAGCCAGCCGGGGCTGCAACTGATCTTCGCCTACGGGCACTCCATTGCCGGACAGACGGAAAACTACGCCTACCTGGGCCTCTATAAAACCTGGGGAAAAGATAAAGGAAGCCATTAGCTCGCGCTCCGCCAAAAAATGATGTAGCCGAATGCCGGACGAGGCCGTAGAATGGCCGATATCCGGAAAGGTAATCGTTTTCATGGAAATCACAGTGAGAAGTCTGTGGACACTGATCCATGGCTTCGGGTTCGGCGCCCTTTATCTGCTGGCTTGTTCCGGAGGGATCCTGGAACTCTACCGTTCCACCGCCTCGCCCGCTCCTACACCTTCCACGCCGCGGCACGAGATTTTCCTGCGCGTTTATCTCATCACCATGGTGGTTCTCGCATGGGGGGCAGTGCTGAGCGGGGCCTACATTGTGTATCCGTGGTATCGCGCGGTGCCGCCTCCGGGAGCCGTGAACTCCCTCATGTATCCTCAGCATCTGCTGATGTCCAACCCTTCCACCATCGGCTGGCACTCGCTCGGAATGGAATGGAAAGAGCATGTTTCCTGGCTCGCGCCCATTTCCATCACAATGGCCGCGTATGTGTTTATCCGCTATGGACGCGATCTCAGGAACCATCGGCAACTCCGCGCCGCCGTGCTCTCCTTTGCGCTCGTGTCCTTTGTTGCCGCCGGGGTGGCGGGTTTCTTTGGCGCGATGATCAACAAGAATGCGCCTGTTCAAGGCGGACACACGATTCAGCTATCCCAAAATATGGAGGCGCTGGGGAAATGAATGCTTCAGTTGAAACTGCTCCGGTCAATACCGCGTCGCCCACGAGCCTCACAAACGGTCCCGCCGCCGCCGCGGTTCTTGCAGCCGGGATTGGCTCTTTCGCTCTTGGTGTGCTGGCGGTTGCGGGGGACAAATCAGCGCTCCTGAAAGGCTGGTTCACTTTCTACAAACCGACCGGGCCACTCTCCGGGGTCACCACGTCCGCAGTGGTGATATGGCTGATTTGCTGGGGAGCATTGGAGTGGCGCTGGCGGAAATCGAGCGTCTCGGCGGGGCGCATCAGCGCCATAGCTCTGGTGCTGCTGGCTCTGGGCCTCATGCTTACTTTTCCGCCTATTGCGGACGTTCTATAGCGCCGGAGCTTTGTGGTCCGCATCCGGAACAGGCCCGGTGCTTTTGCGCGGCACCAACTCAGGCTCAATCCTGTACTCCGCGCCTTTTGCGGTGGCGGCGTCCCTGGTTCCGTGCAGGGCGCGAAAGGCGAGCTTTGCGATCTGCGCCCGTGAGAGCCGTACCGTGGTCAGCGGAGGCTGCGTGTACTCGCTCAAGGCAATGTCATCGAAACCAATCACCGAAATGTCGTCTGGAACTTTCAGGCCATGTTCAAGAATGGCCCCCATGGCTCCGATGGCGGACATATCATTTGACGCCAGCACCGCCGTCGGGCGGGCCCCTGCCCCTTTCCGCAACAAACGCTTCATGGCATTATGGCCGCCATCCATGCGGTGGTTGCCTTCCTCGATCAAGTCTTTGGCTGGCCGCAAGCCCTTGCGCTTCATGCTGGCGAGAAAAGCCTTGCGCCTCACCTGCGCGGAGGTCAGGTCGGATGGGCCGCTGATAAACGCAATGGATTTGTGCCCCAGGCGGCGCAGGTGTTCCACGGCGGCATCCACGCCCGCGGCGTAATCAATGGTGATATTGCTGATGCCCTTCTGCACGGTCCCGGTATCGAGAAAAACCAGCGGAATGTCGCGACTGCTGAATTCCTCGATCAGGTGTTCATCCATTTCCGAGGTCATAATGGCCACGCCGTCCACCTTACGCTGCAACATGCGGGCAACGCACTGCTCGGTGCGGTGCTTGTCATAATTGGTGTTGGCGATCAGCACTTCCAGCCCATGCTGCACGGCGACATCCTCAAAGCTCTTTACCAGTTCGGGGAAAAACGGGTTGGTGATGTCGGAAATAATCAGGCCGTAGAGGCTGCTCCTGCCTGAGCCCAGCGCGCGCGCGTTGGTGTTGGGATAAAACTTGAGCGCCTCAATCGCGCGGCGCACACGCGCCGCCGTCTCCGCCGTGACCTTCTCGGAGCCGTTGATGGTGCGCGATACCGTTGCGGTGGAGACCCTGGCGGCGCGTGCAACTTCCTTAATATTCATAGGCCATGAACGTTATACCGGAAATCAGCGCACCTCGTCCTGAATCCACCAATTATTCAGCGGGCGAACAGCGAAAGCGGAACGGCCTGGCCCATGGCTCGGTATCCGGCGGGCGAGGGATGCAGGTGGTCGCCGCAGTCGTAGTCGGGGCGCAGGCGGTCGGGTTGCTGTGGGTCGCGCATGGTCTTGTCAAAGTCAAGCACGGCGTCGAAGTGTCCGGGGGCGCGAATCCATGCATTCACAGCCTGGCGATCGGCTTCGTCGCGGGCGTCTGGATGGTAGTAGTCCGAGCCCATGTAGGGCGTTATGGTCGCACCGATCACGCGGATGCCATGCGCGTGGGCGCGGGTGACGAGCTGCTCGTAGGCGGCTTCGATCCGCTCGACAAGCTGCGTGTGCGCGGCAGCGGGGACTTCGCCGTCGCGAGTGAGCCCGCCGAGGTCGTTCACTCCCTCAAAGACGATCAGCCAGCGCACTCTGGCCTGCGCCAGCACGTCGCGATTGAAACGTGCGAGCGCGTTTGGCCCGAGGCCGTCGATCAGCAGATGATTTCCGCCGATTCCTTCATTGAGCACGCCGATGTCGCGCGTTGCGGCTGAGTTTTGGAGGCGCTCGGCGAGCACGTCAGTCCAGCGGTCGTTTCCGTTTGTTGTGGAGGCGTGGCCGTCGGTTATGGAATCGCCAAGCGCGACGATGGAGGCCGCTCCCGGCGTGGCCAACACATCAACTCCGGCGATTTGAAACCAGTGGTCCACAGTATTTGCGCCGGGCAATTTCGGGGATCCAACCTGATCTCCGTGGACATAATAGGAGGTTGCGCGGGAGCCGGGATGGCCGGTTTCGCGAGCCGGGGCGTCGTCCAGATGAAACGTAATGGCGAGATTCGAAAGCGGAGCAACCGGGTAGTCGATGGGATCGGAGATGTGCCCCGCTCCTGCTGGAACCGTTACTTCGCTTTTGCCGGAAAAAGTCAGCACCCGGTCGGAAGCTGGATCAATGTCCGGCGAAGCCGCGGAAAGCGGGCGGGCAATATGCACCGAGGTGAAGTGAAGCGGTTCGGTACCAAAAGCATTCGAGAGATGCACGCGCAGCTCATTTCCACCAATCGACAGATGGACGATTTGGCGGACGGTGGTGTCGGTCATCTCCTGCTCCGGCAGCGCGTTTTGCGGTTCGGGAATCTGCTGCGCCGACGACCAGCTTCCAACCCATACGCTGGCACTCGCCTGCGCTTTTCCCGGAGCGGCGAGGCAGAGAGCAGCCAGAAACATCATGGCGAGCAGCAGTTTTCTCATCAGACCTCACTGGGTAAATCGCTTTTGTAAGCACCCAGAGTATAGCAGCCTGTGTGGCCGGAATGCGGCTTCGGGCTTGGCTCTGCTATCCTCAGCACGTATCCCGCGCGCAGGAGTCTTTTAGTTTTGCCAAGATACCGATGCCTTGCGGCTGCCCTCTTTCTGGCCGCCGTTCTTCCGGTTGCCTCGCTCGCCCAGCAGGCGCAGCAGCCAATGGGCGGGGGAAACGCCACGGGCGGTGCGCATGCCGCGATCCACGACGCGGAAAACCGGCCCATCACCGCCGGCGGATTTGTAAAGTCCGGCCCAGTCGTTTATCAGGACATCTCCCAAAAATCCGGCCTGGCTTCGTGGACGCACGTGATGGGCACGCCGCAGAAGAAGTTCATCATCGAGGCCAACGGATCGGGCATTTGCCTGCTGGACTACAACAACGACGGCTGGCTGGATATTTATCTGGTCAACGGATCGACCTACGACGCGCTCAGCGGCAAGACTGCGCCACCCCATGCCGCGCTCTTCCGTAACAATCATGATGGGACGTTTACCAATGTGGCCAACGTCGCCGGAGTCGAGAACGACCGCTGGGGATTCGGCTGCGCTGTCGGCGACTACGACAACGATGGCTGGCCCGACCTCTATGTGACGAATTTTGGCCAGAACCGCCTTTACCACAACAACCACGACGGAACCTTCACCGATGTTGCGGTGAAGGCTGGAGTGACGCTGGGCAACTGGTCCACAGGCGCGACCTTTGGCGATTATGACGGCGATGGGCGGCTCGATCTATTCGTTCCCGGATACGTTCATTACGACATGAGCAATCCGCCCATCCCCGGCACCAAGGCTGTTTCCTATAGCTTCTGCAACTTTCGCGGAATTTCCGTCATGTGCGGCCCGCGCGGACTTGAAGGCGAGCCGGACCATCTCTTTCACAACAACGGCGACGGAACCTTTACCGACGTAAGCGTCAAGGCGGGGGTGAGTGACCCCAACCGGTACTACGGATTCAGCAGCGTTTTTGTCGATCTGAACAACGACGGTAAGGTCGATCTGGCGGTGGCCGATGACTCCACGCCCGGCTACCTTTACATTAACAAGGGCGACGGCACATTTGAGGATGACAGCTATGCCTCCGGCTTCGCGCTGAACCAGGACGGGCGCGAGATTGCTGGCATGGGACTCGCCGTGGGCGACTACGACAATGCCGGATGGGACAGCCTCTTCGTCACGGATTTTTCCGACGACTACGACGTGCTCTTCCATAATGACGGGCAGGGCAATTTCAGCGATGTGAGCTACCATGCCGGGGTGGCGCAAGACACGATTCCGTTTCTGGGCTGGGGCGACGGCTTTCTCGATTACAACAACGATGGCTGGAAAGACCTGTTTACGGTCAATGGACATGTTTATCCCGGCGTGGACAAGCAGGACTGGGGAACGACTTTCGCCCAGCGCCCGCAGCTTTTCCGTAACGAACAGGGGAAAAAGTTCGCGCTGGTGCCGCCGGTTGAAAACACCGGGCTGGCCATCGTGACTCCGGGTCGCGGTGCGGCGTTTGGAGATTTGTTCAACGACGGCAAGATCGATGTGGTCATCAGCCCGCTCGACGGCCACGCCATTCTGCTTCGCAACGTCAACCCGGACCATCACCACTGGGTTGAGCTGAAGCTTATTGGCGGATCCAAAGGCCCGCGCGATGCTGTTGGGGCGGCCGTTTACCTTACGGTCAACGGCATCCGCCAGCGCGGAGATGTTCTCAGTGGCGGAAGCTATATGTCGTCGAACGACCAGCGCGTCCATTTCGGCCTGGGCGACGCATCCAACGTCGACAAGGTAGAAATCCACTGGCCGGGCGGCCAGATGGAAACGGTCCACCTGCCGTCGGTAGACCGCATTTTCACCATCACACAGGGCAAAGGCATCACGGGCGAGCTATGCACCGCGTGCAAGCAGGCTAAGAAATAGCGAGTGCGCGGCGCCCACAATGGTGAAGGCCGGACTCCCGTGATTACTTGTTCAACGTAAAGCTCGCCGCCAGCGGTGTGTCGGCGGACGAAGGCCCGGCAAGAATCTTGTATTCGCCGGGGATCTCCTCCATCGCGTCCTTCTGGACGTTGTAGATGGAGAGGCAGAGCGGGTTGAGGTCGAGAGTCACGGCCTTCGCTTCGCCCGGCGCGAGATTGACCCTGTCGAAGGCGACCAGGCGCTTATAGCTTTCGCCCGCGGCTGTGGGCAACTCGGCATAGACCTCGGCGATTTCCGCTCCGGCGCGCTGGCCGGTGTTCTTGATGGTCATGGTTGCGGTGCGGCCCTGGGGATCAACCTTCAGGTCAGAGTACTGATAGGTGGTGTAGGAGAGTCCAAAGCCAAACGGAAGGAGCGGCGAAATATTCTTCTCCTCAAACCATTTGTAGCCCACGGCCGCTCCGGCTGTGTTGTAATCCACGTCAAACAAGGGCAGCTCTTTGAAGTTGCGCGTGACCTTCTTTCCGTTGCGCGCGAAGGTGACGGTGTGGTCCACAGGCTTGAGATTGATGCCGGGAACTTCTGGATGGGGCAAGTCGGCATCGCTCTTTGCGAAAGTGACGGGCAGTTTGGCCGTGAAGTTCACTGTCCCGAACAGCAGATTCGCGAGCGCCTGCGCGCCGCCAATGCCGGGATACCAGGCTTCCACGATGCCCTGCACCTGATTGGCCCAGGGCATGGAGACGGGGCCTCCGGTCTCAAGCACGACAATGGTGTGGGGATTGGCCTCAGCAACAGCGGAAACTAGCGCGTCCTGATTATCGGGCAGCGCGAGCGTGGGCCGGTCCATTCCTTCGCTCATCGGCTGGTTCACGAAGACGATTGCCACGTCTGCGGTTTTGGCGAAGTTCGCGGCGGAGGTATTGTCCGTGCCGGGATTGAACTCAACCTTGGCGTTAGGCGCGTGCTTACGGATATACCGGAGCGGCGAGGAGGGAAAGTAAACCACTTCCTGCCACCTGGGTGATCCAGGATGCGGGTCGATGGCGTTGCCGCCAGGCGCATCCACCTGCGCCGAGCCTGCTCCGGAAAGCACGCCTACATCGGCATGGGAGCCGATGAGCGCAATGGAGTGGATGGAGGCGGCGTCGAGCGGCAGAATGTTGTTTTCGTTCTTGAGGAGGACGATGCTCTGCTCGGCAATGTGCTCGGCGTCGCGGCGGCCTTGGAAGGGATTGACGACCGAGCGCGGATCAACGGGGTAATCGATGATTCCTGCGGCGAACATGCTGCGCAGAATGCGGTGGTCCATGTCATCGAGCCGCGACATGGGGACTTTGCCATCTTGAACAGCCTTCTTCAGAGGCTCTCCAAAGTAGCCTTCGTCGCCGGGCATTTCCTGGTCAAGCCCCGCGAGCGCGGCCTTCACGGTGGAATGCGTCGCACCCCAGTCGGAAACTACCCATCCCTTGAAGTGGAAGTCCTTTTTCAGCGCCTGATTCAGCAACCAGTCATTCTCGCAGGCATAGACGCCGTTGACGCGGTTGTAAGAGCACATTATGCCGGAGGGTTTGGCGATGCCGATGGCGATCTCAAACGCGAGCAGATCGCTCTCGCGGGCGGCGCGCTTGCTGATGTTGGCGCTCAGAACGGTGCGCCCGGTTTCCTGGTCATTGAAGGCGTAATGCTTGAGGTCGCTCATGATGTGCTGGGACTTGACGCCCTTCTCAACATTGCCGGTCATGGTCCCGGCGAGTAGGGGGTCTTCTCCGGCGTACTCAAAGTTGCGGCCATTGCGCGGCTCGCGGGTAATGTCCATGCCGCCGCCAATGGACATGTTGTAGCCCTGGGCGCGAAGCTCGCGTCCGATCACCTCTCCGTAAAGCTGCGCGGCTTTGGGGTTCCAGCTTGAGGCGGCACCGAGCGTGGAGGGCAGCAGAGTGGAATAGCGGCCCATCACGGCGGCGAGGCGGACGCCGACTGCGGAGTCCTGCTGGTTGATAGGCGGAATGCCAAGCCGTGGAATACCCGGAACAAAGCCTGCGGACCAGTTGTCTCCGGGAGGGATGGGCGCGCCAGGGCGGAGCGCTCCCCAGCCGGTGCCGTGGACAAGCTGAATCTTTTCGTCGAGAGTGAGCTGTTTCTGCACCATGTCGGCGCGCTGGTCGGGCGATAGCGATTTGTTGTCCCAGGGATGATGCTGCGCGGGCGGTTTGGGCGGCTCCTGCGAGCGGAGTGCGGGCGCGCTCAGGCAAGCCAGCGCGAGCAACGCCGGGGCGGAGCGAAACAGAATTCTGGCCTTCATTGTGGGGTTTCTCCTGTGCAGTGACGCGGGTTTCATCGTACGTTTTCGAACAGGCCTAGTCAATCGGTTTACTCAATGGATTGCGCGGTGGCTGCGTGGACCATCCGGCAATGCCCGGAGGCAGCGCCAGTGCGGTGGGATCAGCCCCGTCACCGCGCCTTCGTTTGCCGTGCTAACGTAAAAGGTTCCAGACTTTTTCTCGGGGAAGGACCCCTGTCTTGTCCAGTTCCGCGCCTCCCGCGCTTCGCCAGACTCCGCTGAACGCCATGCACCGCCGCATGGGGGCCAAAATGGTCGATTTTGGCGGCTGGGACATGCCTGTCGAATACTCCGGGCTGATTGCCGAGCACATGGTCGTCCGGACCGGGGTGGGCCTTTTCGATGTCAGCCACATGGGCGATATTCAGCTTCGCGGCCCGGAGGCCTTCGACGCGGTCCAGCACATCTCGATGAACGATGCCTCGAAGCTACAGATAGGCCAGGCGCACTACTCAGCCATGCTTTATCCAGAAGGCACGTTTGTGGATGACGTGATTGTGCATAAGCTGGGCGAGAACGATTACCTCATCGTCATCAATGCCGGTACGCGCGAAAAGGACTTCCAGTGGATCAAGCAGAACGCTAAGAGCTTCCACTGCCACGTTGCAAATTACAGCGACTATTACACACAGCTTGCTATTCAGGGGCCGCGCGCCGCGGAGATGCTGGCGAAATTAACTAAGCTCGATCTGGACGCCATCAAGCCCTACTGGTTCCAGTGGGGAACTGTCTGCGGCTTGGCCAATACGCTGGTCGCCCGCACCGGATACACCGGCGAAGATGGCTTCGAGATTTATGTCCCCTCCGACGTGCCGACCAGCGAGCGAGTGTGGAACGAAGTGCTGGAAGCGGGCAGGGAATTCGGAATCCTGCCATGCGGACTGGGGGCGCGTAATACGCTACGGCTTGAGTCGGCCATGTCTCTTTATGGACACGAGATTTCCGAGACCATCAATCCTTTCGAGGCCCGGCTTGACCGCTTCCTTAAGCTGGACAAAGGCGATTTTCTCGGATCTGAGGCATTAAAGAAGGTTCAGGTTGAGGGTGGCCCAAAACGTAAGCTGGTTGGGCTGGAAATGCTCGAGCGCGGCATTGCCCGCGACGGCTACTCCGTCCTTAACCTTTCTGGGGAGAAAATAGGCGTGGTCACAAGCGGCTCGCCTGCTCCATATTTAAAGAAGAACATCGCGCTGGCCTACGTGCCGGTGGAGCTTGCGACAATCGACGCCGAAGTCGCCGTGGAAATTCGCGGCAATCCAGTCAAAGCGAAGATTGTACCCACGCCGTTTTATCGCAGGCCGAAGAAGACAATTTAAAGAGGACGAACCGAATGGCATATCCGCAGAACTACAAATACACGCGCGAGCACGAGTGGATCGAGGCCGCGGGTAACCACGGCACCATCGGCATTACCGATTACGCGCAGAACTCGCTCGGCGACATCGTCTTCGTCGATGCTCCGAAGGTCGGTGCGACCGTCACGAAAGGCGAGGTCTTCGGCAGCGTGGAATCGGTCAAGGCCGTTTCCGACCTCTATTCCCCCGCCAGCGGCACCGTGACCGAAGTGAACGAGGCGTTGAAGGATTCGCCGGAAAAGCTCAACACCGAGGCACACTCCGCCTGGATTATCAAGGTTGAGTTGAGCAATCCGGGCGAGCTTGATGCACTTCTCTCAGCCGCCGACTACGAACAGTTCATCGCCGAAGAGGGCGGAAAGTAACGATGCGCTATCTCCCCAAGTCTGACGCCGAACGTGCAGCAATGCTCCGCGACATCGGCGTTGGATCCATTGATGAATTGTTCTCGGCCATCCCCGAGGAGTACCGTCTTGCCCGCGATCTGAACGCCCCGCGCCAGATGGGCGAGTCGGAAATTGTCGACCACTTCAAGGCTGCGGCCCAGAAGAACGCCAACGGCTATACAAGCTTTCTCGGAGCGGGAGCTTACCGCCATTATCGGCCTGTCGTGATTGACACGATTGTGCAGCGCGGCGAGTTTCTCACCTCCTACACGCCTTACCAGGCCGAAATCACCCAGGGCACGCTCCAGGCCATCTTTGAGTTCCAAACCATGATCTGCGAACTTACCGGGATGGACATCGCCAACGCGTCCATGTACGACGGCTCGACCGGAGCCGCCGAGGCCGTCATGATGGCGGTTCGCGTTACCGGGCGCGACGGCGTGCTGGTCGCCCGCACCGCGCATCCCGAGTACCGCGAGGTCATGCACACCTACGCACAACACCAGGGCCATGAAGCGCGTGAAGTCGGATACGGGCCGGACGGACGCATAGACCTGTCCGCGCTCGAACAGGCCGTGACTGAGGAAACCGCCTGCGTCCTGGTGCAGTCACCCAACTTCCTCGGCATCATCGAAGACATTCCCGCCATCGCCGAAATCGCCCATAAGAAAGACGCGCTGCTCATCGTTTCTATTGCGGAGGCCGTCTCGCTCGGCATTGTGCGTCCGCCAGTCGAGGCGGACATTGTTTCCATGGAAGCGCAGTCCTTCGGCGTCGCGCTCAGCTATGGAGGCCCCTACTGCGGAGTGATCGCGGCCAAGGAGAAATATCTGCGCCAGATGCCGGGCCGTCTGGTTGGCGAAACAACCGACACGCAGGGCCGCCGCGGATTCGTTCTCACGCTCTCCACGCGTGAGCAGCACATTCGCCGCGAGAAGGCGACCTCGAACATTTGCACGAACCAGGCTCTCGTCGCGCTTATGGCGACGGTCTTTCTTACTGTTTACGGCAAGCAGGGAATCCGCGAGTTGGCGCTCCAGAATTTGTCAAAAGCAAAATACGCCGCCGACACGCTCGGCAAGCACGGTAAGCTGCTCTTCGCCGGCACGCCGCGATTCCATGAGTTCGTCTTGCAGACGGAAGATCCGCCGAAACAGATCAATGTCCGCCTGCTGGAGAAGAAGATTATCGGCGGACTGCCGCTCAAAAAGTGGTATCCGGAACTGGGCAACGCAAGCCTGTGGTGCGCTACGGAATTGACGACCAAAGACCAGATTGACGCGGCGGCCGCAGTGCTCGCGAGCGCGCCGGTCGCAGCAACGGCGAGATAGAGACGATGGCATTCACCGGCACAACCCGCAAAGTTACGGCGCACCTCACACAGAACGAAGCACTGAGCTTCGAGAAATCCGCTCCCGGCAAAAAGGGATATAAGCTCGCGCCGCTCGACGTTCCCGAGGCCGATGCGTCCGCCCTGCTCGGCGACTCCGTGCGCTCCAATGAACCCATGCTGCCGGAGTTGAGCGAGATAGAAATCATCCGCCATTTCACGCGGCTCTCCACCTGGAACTACGCCATTGACCTCGGCATGTATCCGCTGGGCAGTTGCACTATGAAGTACAACCCGCGCGTCAATGAATTTGTCTCCCGCCTGGAAGGCATCGCTGAGGCGCATCCTTATCAGCCCGAGGCTCTCTCGCAGGGCTTGCTCGAAATCATCAAGCTGTTGCAGGACTGCCTGCTCGACATTACCGGGATGCACGCCATTACGCTTCAACCGGCAGCGGGCGCGCACGGCGAGTTCACCGGAATCCTGCTGGCACGCGCCTGGCATGAGTCGAAGGGCAATCCCCGCAAGACCATCCTCATCCCCGACTCGGCCCACGGAACGAACCCCGCCACGGCGGCAAGTTGCGGTTACCAGATCATCAACCTGAAATCAAACGAGCAGGGCGGAGTCGATGTGGCCGCGCTAGCGGAAATCGTGAACGAAGACACGGCCGCCATGATGCTCACCAATCCGTCCACCATCGGCGTCTTTGAGCACGAGATTCACAAGATTGCCGACGTGCTGCACGCCAAGGGTGCGCTGCTCTACATGGATGGTGCGAACATGAACGCGCTGGTGGGGAAAACCCGCCCCGGCGACTTCGGCGTGGACGTGATGCACCTGAATCTGCACAAGACCTTCTCCACGCCGCATGGCGGAGGCGGCCCTGGTTCTGGCCCAGTCGCCTGCAAAGATTTTCTGGAGCCGTTCCTGCCCACGCCTGTTCTGGCGCAAGGGCCCGACGGCCTGCTTCATTGGAATTACGACCGCCCGCAATCTGTCGGGCGTGTGCGTATGCTCTACGGTAACTTTGGAATGTTCGTTCGCGCGCTGGCCTATATTTTGGCAAACGGCCCTGACGGCCTGCGCCAGACCACGGAAGACGCCGTGCTCAACGCCAACTACATTCGCAAGAAGTTGGAAGACGTGTACGAATTGCCCTACCCCACCGCCTCCATGCACGAGGTCGTCTTCAGCGACAAGCGGCAGGTGAAGAACAGGGTGAAGACGGGTGACATAGCCAAGCGGCTTATCGACTATGGCTTTCACCCCTACACCACGTCGTTTCCGCTCATCGTCCCCGGCGCGCTTATGATTGAGCCGACGGAGAGCGAGTCGCGCGAGGAACTGGACCTCTTCATCGACGCCATGCGCCAGATCGCGCGCGAAGCTGAGGAGAATCCGGAACTGGTCACGAGCGCGCCGCACTCCACGCGCATCTCGCGCCTGGATGAAACCACAGCCGCGCGTAAGCCTGTCCTGCGCTGGCACAAGCCGGTGGTTCGCTGGAAGACTCCGGGGCCGAACGATCCGGTGGAAATCGGCACTCCGGCCAAGGAGTGGTAGCCGTTACCAACTGAATCGATTGATTCGCACTGGTATTCGCCCAAAGCAGAAAAAAGTTGTTGCCGATCTGGGCCCGCGAAGCCATAATAGGGCGACTCTTCGGAGCCCTGCCGTATTGCTCCGGAGGGAATTTCGCTTCGCCGGGGTCTTGAATTGTCCGCACGTGTTCGTCGCCTCCTTGCCTTCTGTCTGGTTTTTTCCTGTTTGCCGGCGTTCGCCGCGGATTGGCAGCAGCCCACCTCCGCTGAACTGAGCATGAAAACCTACGCGGCGGACCCGAATGCGCCGGCGGTGTATCTCTACCGCGAGGAAACGGTAGATGACAAGCTGCACATGCACTCCATGTATGCCCGCATCAAGATTCTGAGTGAGAAGGGCAAGGAAATGTATGGAGACATTGAGATTCCATACGAAGCCTCGGCCTTCAGCATCGACAGCATTGCGGGCCGCACGATTCATGCCGACGGAACGGTGGTCCCATTTACCGGAAAGCCTAATGACAAGCTGCTGCTGAAGCAGGGAGGCCTGAAGGTAATGGCCAAAGTTTTCAGCATGCCCGACGTTCAGGTGGGCAGCATTCTTGAATATCGCTACAAACTCCGATACAACGACGATATTCTCAGTTCGCCTCGTTGGGTCATTGAGCGCCGCGTGCCGGTGCTCAAGGCGCAGTATTATTTCCAGTCCAGCCCGGACCTGCACGGCAATTTGCGCTTTATAACCACCAATGAGTATGGCCATGTGGTCCGTGCGAACCAGCTTCTGTATAGTTCCATTCTTCCGCCGAGCGCCAAGGTGACGGAGGAGGTGAACGGCCGTTTCGACCTGGCAGTTGAGAACATTCCGGCACAGCCGGACGAGGATTATTTGCCACCCTTCGGCAGTCTGAGCTATCGGCTCATCTTCTATTATTCGCCGTTTCGGACTGCGCCCGAGTACTGGACGTCGAACGGGAAATACTGGTCCAAGGACTTTGATCACTTTGCCCACCCCTCGGACAAGATTCACAGCGCGGTGAATGGCATCATTGCTCCCGGAGACACAGCCGAGCGAAAGGTTGAAAAAATCTATGCGGCGGTCATGAAAGTGGACAATACCGACTTCACGCGCGAGCACTCAGCCGAGGAAAACAAGGCGGAGGGCGTGAAAGTAAAGACCGCCGATGATATCTGGGCACTACAGCGCGGCACCAGCGACCAGATCACGCGACTGTTTGTCGCGATGGTGCGGGCGGCAGGGCTCAAGGCGTATGGCGCGATCGTGGTGAACAACGACAGGAGCGTGTTTGAAAAGAACTTCCTGAACTGGAACCAGCTTGACGATGAGCTGGCGATTGTCTCCATCGACGGGAAGGAAAAATATTTCGATCCGGGAGAGCGGTATTGCGAGTTCGGCAAGCTCCATTGGAAGCACGCTTGGTCGGGCGG
>JAICYR010000128.1 GCA_025934135.1 Acidobacteriaceae bacterium
CGCAGATCATTGCCCGCGAGCAGCGGCGCGGCGGAGAGCGCCCACAGGCTCATGTGGGTTTCGTATTCGGTGTCGGTCATGTGTCCGTTGCCGATTTCCAGCATGTCCGGATCGTTCCAGTGGCCGGGCCCGGCATAGGGAGCGGTCGGGACCTGCCTTTCGAGATTGCCGATCATGCTGTCCCAGCTGTCACGAATGTCGCCGGTGGTGCGCCACAGGTTGCCGCTGACGTCGGGGCCCCACTTCTGCACTTCGCCGCGACCGTATTCGCACAGGCTGAACACGATTGGGCGGCCCGTGGACTGGAGCGCCTCGCCCATCTTCTGATAGACGGGCTGTAGCTGGCTGTCCTTATATATGCCGCCGGCGCTGCACCAGTCGTACTTCAGATAGTCCACTCCCCACGATGCGAAGGTCTTCGCGTCCTGCACCTCGTGTCCGTAGCTGCCGGGATAGCCCGCGCAGGTGCGCGGCCCAGGCGAAGAATAGATGCCGAGCTTCAGTCCGCGGGCGTGAAGATAATCGGCGAGACCCTTCATGTCCGGGAATTTCTTGTTGGCGCGGATATTTCCGTCGGAGTCGCGCGTTCCTTCCCAGGTGTCGTCGATGTTGACGTAGACATAGCCCGCGTCGCGCATGCCGCTGGAGACCATGGCGTCGGCAATATCCTTCACAAGCTGTTCGTTGACGCGCCCGGCAAAGAGGTTCCAGCTATTCCAGCCCATTGGCGGCGTTTTGGCCAGACCGTTATAGGGGATCTTTTTGAGCGGAGGAGGAGCGATATAGGGAATCGTCGGCAGCTTGTCCGCAGCGGTGGCGGGCCGTGCCGTGAAAGCTCTGCGTCCGCGATACGTCCCATGCAACTGGCCGTCCGTAAGTTCTCCCGTGATGAACGGCTGGTCCTGGTTGAATGACGCGAACAGCTTGAACTGATCGCCGGAAACGGTCCCAGTTACATCAGAAGTGCGCCCCTCTGACTCGAGCTTGCCTGTCAGCTTGGAGCCGTCCTGTTTAAGGTCAAGGATGGAGAATAGTTGCTCGCCATTATCGAGGGTTCTGCTGGGAAGGTACCAACGTCCGGTAAGGTTCTGGGCGAAAAGTGGGGACACAACCGCGAAGCACGCCAGAAGCACCAGCAATTGCCGCAAGGTTTTATGAGCAGCGGTATAACCGCAATCCTCTTTGGTTCTCATCCGCATTCTTGTTCTCTCCTTTTAAAGCAAAAACAACAATGTACAACAATCCGCAACATAAATATACAGTTTTGTATACTGGCGGGATTGGGGAGAAGAACCGGCCATCCCCATGCTGCGCGTTGCTGCGACGCAAGTGTTTCTGCCAGCCGGGGCGAAATGAAAAGAAATACAAATTGAAGCTATTTGTAAGCGCGTGTTACGATTCAGCTAATTAACAACGAAGCGTGAAATGGACGTTCTTACGATGAAAGATCGAGCGAAAACCCCGGACACCGAACCGGCGGCGGCAGTGGACCAACCGGGTGATTCGATGATGGCCGAGGAGCGCCGGCAGAAGATTCTGTCGCTCCTGCAGACCGAAGGCCGCGTGCTGGTCAGCAATCTGTCGAAAGTATTCAATGTGTCGCAGATCACCATCCGGAAGGACCTGGATTCGCTGCACAGCCGCGGCCTGGTACAGCGCAGCCACGGAGGAGCTTTGCCGCCTACCTCGAGCGCGCTGTTCGATCCTTCGTTGCAGGAGAAGCAGCAGTTGCACGCTGAGGAAAAGCAGCGGATCGCCGAAGCGGCGGTGAAGATGGTGCAGGAAGGCTCCTGCGTGATGCTCGACTCCGGAACGACCACCGCGGCCATCGCACAGGCGCTCAAGAAATTTTCCGCGCTGACGGTGATCACCAATTCCATCAATATTGCGGCGGAACTCGCATCCACAAATCTTGAAGTGATTCTTACCGGAGGGACGCTGCGGAAGAACTCGTTTTCGCTGGTGGGTCCCGTGGCGGAAGATGTTCTGGCGGAAATGCACGCCGACGTTCTTTTTCTGGGAGTGGACGGATTTGACCCGGAGATCGGCTTGACGACCCCGAACCTTCTGGAGTCGCGCGTGAACCGGGCGATGATCAGCTCCGCAACCAAGATTGTCGCGGTGTGCGACTCAACCAAATTCTACCGGCGCAGCTTGTCGCGGATCGTTCCTATTACGGCGCTGCACCATGTGATTACCGATCATGGCGCGCCGCAAGCGACAGTGGAAGCGCTGAAGAAGCACAACATCGGCATCACGCTGGTTTAGTTTTTCCGGATCAGTTGGGAAGCGACCATATCTGATCGCGCTGATTGTGGCCGCACGGTTCGATGCTCAGACTGTTGGCTTTGGCTGTGAGGCATCCGCCATTCGCATCTTTCAAGTTGCCAACTAAGGTGTATTTCCAGTGCTGCGCGCTGGTGTCGCCGCACGCCTGCATTGCCGGGTGACCGTTGGCAGCGGTGAGGCAGCGACCTGCTGACTGCAAGGCTCCGGAGTCCGTAATGGTCCAGACTTCCTTTGGCGTGCCCGCGCATGACTCGACTTGCCCCGGCGCGGCCAGGCAAACGGTGTAGCCTTCGATGCTCTCACGATGTTTTCCGGGAGCGATCAAGGTGATGGCTCCGCTGCGGGTGGGCCTTCCGCAGGAGGATGCCGGGTGAATGCGCCAGATCGCAGTGTCGTGGGAGGCAATGCTGGCTTGCAGCGTTGAAACTGTGGCGGGACTGGATTTAGTCCAAAGATTCTGCGTGTCGAGGCTGCAATCCGCGTTGGCTGGGAAGCCCAAGTCAGCGGGGCGGAGATCGATTTTCTGAGTTGCCGCGCTCCGGTTCAGCACCGCAACCGCATAGTCGCCGTCGCTGAGCGGCTTCAGCAGGATGTCCATTTTGGGGCTGCGCCGCACGAGAGTGGCCATGCGGCCGAGCGGGTCCTGATCGATGGTGATGATGGCGTCGTTGCTTAGAACCCCTATTGCGTGCGGGCTAAGCTTGTCCAGATCGGAGCTAAGGATAAGCGGCGCGGACATCATCGCCCACAGAGCCATCTGACTGCGGGACTCGGCCAGATTCATGCCGGAGTCGCCGCCAATAATAAAGTCGGCGTCGTTCCAGTTGCCGGGTTGCTGGAAGCGGCCCAGCGGGAGGTTATAGGCGTAGTTCCAAAGCACGCTGTGAAAGCGCGAGGCATTGGGCTTCTTCGTGTCATGGATCTCGACGTCGGTGCCCTCGCGCCAAAGCTGGCCGTAGTCGCGGACCCAGGTAAGCACGTCGTACCAGCCGGGAGTTCCCTGAAAATATGCCGGGGCGGATTCTGAAAAAACGATGGGCCTTCCTACTTCTTTGAGGGCGGCGCTCTGGGCCGCATAAGCCTTGCGATAGACGCTTTCCTTGGTGCTGCCGTTTGGCACGTAAAGATTGCAGCCGTCCAGCTTGAGGTAATCCACGCCCCAGGAGGCGAAGAGCCGGGCGTCCTGAAGGAAGTGGTCCTGTCCGCCGCCATTGGGCACGCCGCTGCCGGCGAATCCTCCGCAGGTGAGATAGCCGGAGTCTTCGTAGATTCCAAACTTCAGGCCGAGCGCGTGGACGGCATCGGCCACCGCCTTGACGCCGTGAGGAAAGCGTTGCGGGTCGGCCTGTAGATTGCCGTGGGCGTCGCGGTCTTTTTGCATCCAGCAATCGTCGATGGTCACGGTGTTGTAGCCGTGTTTGGCGAGGCCGGTCTTCACCAAAGCGTTGGCGTTATCGAGGATGGTCTGCGCGGTGAATCCACACTGGTAGTGCGCCCAGTCATTCCAGCCCATGGGCGGCGTTTGCGCCAGCGGTTTTGAACTGTTGGCGGAAGCGGCGAAAGCTGAAGTCGCGATGCCAGAGATAAAGATGAGCAGAAGAAGGCGCCGGAAACGATGAAGGCATGAAGCGTGAGGGCTCACGCGGACACTCCGTTATGGGAATAGATTTTCACATGGGAGACGACGCGGCTGATGGCGCCGCTTGGGCTAGGTGAGTCTGGCGCGAAGCCGTTCTGGATGGAGAAGAACAGCCCCAGCAATTGCCCCACGATTACGTCTACCGGTGGGCGGCATGAATCCGGAAAATGATTGGGTGCTTCAAGGGAAAGAATGTTCGGGGTGAGCGCGGTCAGCCGGTTATCGGAAGTCGGGGTCACAACCACCAAGCGGGAGCCAAGCTGCTTCTCGCACAGTTCCGTAAGCAGGTCGATTTCGTATTGCGCGCGCGGCTCCTCTCCGGAGAGAAAGGCGACGACCAGAGTGGCAGCGTCGAGAGAAGAGAGCGGGCCATGACGCAACCCGAGCGGCGACTGCGCGATGGTATGGATACGGCCCGCGTTCAGTTCCAGCACCTTGAGGGCGGACTCGTCGGCGATAGCCTCCAGTGCGCCCGTTCCCAGAAAGCAGACCTGGTCCGCGGGCTTCCCGGCGATCCTGGCGGCGAGGTTCGCGGCCACCGGCAGCAGGCGTTCTCCCATTTCAGCGAGGTGCTCGACGATCGGCGCGTATGTTTCGGGGGTCCGTATATAAGCCAGGAATTGTCCGGCTACCACAAGGTTGGAGAAGGAACTGGTCATGGCCAGACCACGATCGTTCACCGAGTCATCCAGAACAACTGTGGCCAGCGCAGGGTTCCCGGGGAATTGCCGCACCATGGCTCCATTCCGGTTGCACGTGATGACCAAGTGGCGAATGCGGTCCGGGTACCGCTCTAGCGCCCGCTGAATGAGCGCGACGCCTTCGGAACTGTCGCCGGAGCGGGAAAGCGAGATCAAAAGATAATTTTTGCCGGCGAGGAGATAATCCTCCAGATTGGTCAGCAACTCCGTGCTGGCCACTGCAGCGACTTCGCATTGCCATTGCTGGCGGAGCACTGCGGCCATCGCCCTGCCGATATAGTCCGATGTACCGGCCCCGGCGAGCAGGACGCTGAGGTGCTCCGCCGGGCCGCATTCATGGAGAAAGCTAAGAATTTGTTCGCGCTGTTGGGTGAGAAGCTCTACTGTGCCGCGCCATGTGGCGGGCTGCTGCTGAATTTCGCCGGGGGTATGGAGAAGTCCCCGGGATCGCCTTTCCTTTTCCGGCAGTTCAAGAAGCTTTGAAAGTGGATCCAACGGTGTGCTCCTTAATCAGTCCGGAAGGTTCAGGAAAGGTATCAACGTTTGTTTTCTATTTGTCACGTTATATTACGTTTAGTTCGTGATAAGCACTTTGTCAAGGTCAATCTTGCGAGCGCGTCTTTCATTTTCGATCCGGCGTGCATCATGCAGCGCGGGAGCAAGTATGGCCACGCAGAACTCCGCATCCGCACTTATTGTTGCGAAGCGCCCCGATGAATATCCGCGGGGTCGAACCTCGTCGGAATAGTCCCATTCACAGCAATCCGAAACTCGGTTTTGCCGGTGAGGCCATCCAATCCTTTTGCCTGTAGCGTGACCGTATAGTTGCCGGGATGAGTGTAGGCATGGCTGACCTGCGGGCCTTCGACTGTAACTCCATCGCCAAAGTTCCACTGATACGTCATCGACGGTATCTCCGCCGAGGTAGTCTTCGCGGTGAATTGCACGCTATCGCCGGTGGCCGCTGAGGATGGATGTTCCGCCGTTACCGAAGGGGCCTGCGCGGGCACGGAAGTGTCGATGATCTTGAGAACCCGGACGGAGTGGGCAGGCTGCGTGACTACGATTGGACTTGAACCCGTCAGTTGCTTCTTATCCAGAACTTCAGTGATGGAGTAGGGGCCTTTCCCGTGGAGGCCTTGGCTGGCGAGCGAGATGGTATGAATCCGCGATTTTTCAGTCCAGTTGAAGATGGTAAGGATGCTTTGCCGCCCGCTTTCTTTCAGCAGAAAAATGCTCGGCTGTTCGTCTTCCGGCAAATATGTCATCAGGTCGACCGGGATGGAAGAGCGGCCCAGCCGCGCCATGTCGATGAGGTCTTGATTCTCGACCAGAGCAAGGCGTGCCGGCTCGGAGCCAAGGATGGGCAGATCGTCCCCAATCTCATACATTCCACCCGTAACGGCGGCCAGCGCGATGGAGATTTTTGCCTCATCCAGCGTGACAGGTTTCCTGCTGTTGTGCCAGGACTGGTCCGTGATGGTTTGCTCTGAAACCGAGAACGCATCGGGATCGGCGACAAAGTAATTGCGGTTCATGTAGTAGCGCGCCGCGATTCCTGGCGCGGCCTCTCTGCTGGCGGAGAAGGTGTGGCCGGTGTCCTGCGAGATGCGTCCGAAATCGACGTAGCCAACGGGGTTGAGCATCGCGCTGCCGTCTTTATCCAGCAGAACGTGGTCGCCCACCGCCTTCCGGATAATGCCCAGCCCGATCCGCTGCGCCTCCATCGCGGTGGTGTGCGGACGATAGTAGTAGCCCTCGATGGCGCTGTCGTCCATAAAATCCAGCTTGATGTAGCGGATTCCCCAGACGTGCGCCAGCGTTGAATAAGTCTGATAAAGATACTTTTGCGCGCCGGGGTTGGTGCAGTCCAGCATGTAGAGCTGGTCTTGCTTTCGCGACACCCACCCTGCGGGAATGGGCTTGCCCTGAGCATTGTGAATGAGCCAGTCGGGATGATGCTGGTAGACCCATGCGCGCTCGGAAACTTCAAACGGCGCGGTCCAGATTCCCGGAGTCAGCCCGAGGCCGGTCACTTTTCTTTCCAGCGGTTCCAGGCCGTGGGGGAAGAGCGTTGCGTTCGGCGTCGTGTACTCGCCGCGCGCATACTGGTAGCCCTCATCGATGTGGAAGAAGTCGTAGCCAAGCTTCTTCAGGTGCTCGGCTTCCCACCGGGCGTTGGCGAGTGCCGTTCCCGAGCTCAAGCCGAAATAGTAAGCGGTCCAACTCCACCAGCCCATGGGCGACGGGGCGGAAATGAGCGGATGATGCAGTTGCCGGATGAGGCGGCCGTATGTCTCCAACTGCCGGTGATAATCCTTGCCGATGCTGAACAGCAACCTTTCCGAAGACAACTGCGCGCCTGGTGCCACAGGCACCGTCAGCGTCACGCGGTCTTGCTGCGGCGAGTCGCGAAGGGAATTATCCAGTTCCAGTTCCGTCGTTCCTGTCGAGTCCACTTCAAACGCGCCGATCGCGTCGTTCGCAACGTGGATGCGCATGACGGAGAGGAAACGGTCGGAGGTCAAAGCGCCGATGAAAAGGTCTTCGCCGCTCTTGCGGTTGTAGACGAGTTGGCTACCGACGGCGCGATACATATTCGGCGTCTCTTCGTAGAATTTGCCGAAGTCGTGGATGCTCATGCCGGGGCGGTCTTCGCTGAAGCTGTCGGAAAGGATGCGGTCCGCCGTGACCGGGCCGCCAAGATTAAGGATGGGATTGCCCGTCGCCGCGACGGGCCGAATCGCTTGCACTTCGATGGATTTCCCGGTGGTGTTATCGACCGACATCTGAATGTCGGCATAGGGCTTCTCCGAATAACGGCGAAGGTGGTAGATCAGGTCCGGTTGGCCGCTCAGGCCCGAAAACGTAACAGTCCATTCCTGCGCGGGACCCATGTCATCCGACACGCTCGACTGCTTTACATCGTGGTGCGGATAATCTTTCGATTGTAGCCAATGGCCGTCAACTTGGGCGGCGACGCCCGCGCTCAGAACCGCACTTTCGGAACCCGGCGCCGCGAGGGCATAGCTTCCATCGGTCTGGCTGACCTGGACGTTCAGTCCGGAGGTTCCACTTTGGGCCATCAGGCTTGCACCGGGCCAGCACGCCAACAGCAAAACACCTAACCCGTAGTTCACAATTCCACAATAAGCTTTCCGCACTCTGATCTCCCGCTCCCTCGAATACATTCGCATTCATTCATAAAGCAAACCTAATGTTCTTGGCAATAAGAATATACAGTAATGAAACGAATGTATTGGGATTCGCGGAAGAGACAGGGCGGCTGGGAGGTTTTCAGCAGGGAAATGGAGTTACTTTGAGGCAGGGCCGGGCACGGTCGCGCGGGTGGCGCCGGTTGAAATACCGCCGTCCACCAGCAGGGTTTGCCCGGTAATGTAGCGGCTCTCCTCGGAGGCCAGAAATACCACCGCGCCGTCAAGATCGTGCGGCTCCCCTGGACGCTTTACGGGAATGCGGTCCACCAGGTACTCCACCCATTCCTTGTTTTCGTACAGCACTTTATTCTGCTCAGTGCGGAACCAACCGGGGGCGAGGCAATTGACCGTAACGCCGTGCCTGCCCCAATCGTCGGCGAGGCTCATAGTGAGCTGACGCACGCCGCCACGGCTGGCCCCGTATGGCGCGAGTCCGGCGTAGCCGGAGACGCTGGTCACTGAGCCGATGTTGATGATCCGGCCATAGTTTTTCGCAATCATGCGCCGCGCTATTGCCTGCGCCACAAAGAACGTGCCGCGCAGGTTCGTGTCGAGCACCTGGTTCCAGTCGTCCCAAGTCACGTCCAGCGCCGGCTTGCGGACGTTGCACCCAGCGTTGTTGACCAGAATATGGATCTGCCCGAAGGCCGCCTCCGCCTCTGCGGCCATCCGCTCGATGCTCTTCTGGTCGCGCACGTCGAGTTCGAGTGAGATGGCGCGCCGCCCCAGCGACTCAATCTCTGCCGTGAACGGGGCCAGAGACTCGCGTCGGCGGCTGGTCAGCACGAGGTTGGCTCCGGCTTTGGCCAGCGCGCGGGCAAAGTATTGGCCCAGCCCCCGGCTCGTCCCGGTCACAATGGCGGTCTGTCCGGTCAGATCAAACATTGCTCGCCTCACTCCGACCCGGAGTCAGAATTACCTTCATCAAATTCGGCTCGCGCGCGTGGAGCCTCCGGAACCACTCCGGCCCGTCTTCAAGGGGAGCCACCGCCGTAATGAGCGGCTTGACCTGAATCTTTCCGCTCGCCAACAGGTCGATTGCCTCGGGATATTCTCCCGCCGAGGCGCAGGAGCCTTGCAGCCGTAACTGGCGCGTCACCACTTTTTGAAGCGGAATCGTAACTTCCGAAGCGATGTTGCCCACCAGCGTCACGCCGCCGCCCTTTCGGACGCACTGAATAGCAGCCGCAACTGTTTCGTTTCTGCCTACAGCCTCCAGCGCCACATCCACACCCTTGCCGCCGGTCAGCCGCATCAATTCGGCTTCGAGCGCCGCGCCGGAGGCGTGAATCGCCTCATCCGCGCCCACGTGCCGCGCCAGATCGAGCCGGGTCGCATCCACGTCGATAATCAATACGCGTGCCGCCCCGGCGACTTTCGCGGCCTGCAAAATCAGCAGCCCGATCATGCCCGCGCCAATCACCAGCACCGTGTTGCCGCGCATGGGCGGCGAAATTCTGACCGCGTGCAGGGCCACCGAAACTGCCTCCAGCATGGCCGCTTCCGCGAAGGAGACCGTATTTGGCAGGGGATAAAGAATGCGCGCTGGCACGCTCACGTATTCGGCAAAGGCTCCGTGGCGGCGATAGTCTCCACAGGAAACCCCGACCACCTGCCGCTGGTCGCAGAGGTTCACTTCTCCCCGCGCGCAAAATTCGCACTCGCCGCAGTAGACGGTGGAGTCAAAAGTGACACGGTCGCCTTGCTTAAAGCCACTCACTTCGGAGCCAACTGCGGCGACGGTTCCGGCGGCCTCATGGCCCATCACGATGGGAGGAATGCGGCGTCCGGAGGAGCCGTCGTAACCATGCACATCGCTTCCGCAAATGCCGCAGGCTTCCACCCGCACCAGCACGTCGTTTGGCCCCACGGCGGGAACGGGAAGGTCGACAATGTCGAGGTGGTTGTATTCGGTAAGGATGAGGGACTTCACGCCTGCGCTCGCCTTTTCTGGCCGGGATGGCGAACTCAGCTTATCAGCTTGCCGACCGGAAGACCCAATTCGGACAGGCGCTCAAGGGACTGTTCCGCCGTCTGATGATGGATGAAGACGCCGCCAGCCTCTTCCCAAAGGTGCCGAAATTTCAGGTAGTCGTCTACGCGAGGATGTCTCCGGGATTTTGCAGAAATTGGCATTTTTCCCGGGAGCGGCAGGTAATGATCTTGACGCCGGGAAAATGACGGGCGGCCCAATCAACCTTCTGCCGCTCGGCCCAGCCGCCCATGGGGCAGCCGGTCAAGATAATGGGATTCATGTGCGAGACGGCATCAAACAGGCGCATGGCGTCGGGCATGAGCTGGAGATTGCCGTAAAAGTCTTTGTGGTTGCGGATGGTGTTCCAGAACTCCCTGGTCCCGAGCGCGGCTTCGGCCCGACGCGGACCCATGTGAAACAACTGCTCCGCTGCCGTATCGAAATCGGCGAGTACGCCGTCACAGTCAAGGAATAGCTGGTTCACGCACCAGTGTAACAACAGGCAGAAGGATGCCCACGCTCATCCGCGAGCGTTCACACTTACCCCTTGGTGCATGGCCCGGATGGCCTCCAGGGCATGGCTGCCGTCGGAGCGGGAAATAGGGAGCAGGTTGACCCAGCCGAAGGTCAGGTTGCAGATTGCGAACCAG
>JAICYR010000147.1 GCA_025934135.1 Acidobacteriaceae bacterium
GAACCACGCCGCGTCAAACTGCTGGCCCGATGCCTCCAACGCACCCATCACCTGCACCGGAGCGCCCCTCGATTCCGGCGAAAAAATCGCTTCCGCCGCGTGAGCCTCAAGCATGCGCAGAAAATCTCCGTAGCCCACTCGCTCGCCGTCAAAATCCAGCAGCGCAATTTCGTCTAAGGCACGTTCCCAGCGACGCAGCGTCTGGAAGTGGATCGACCCGCGCTCGGCTGTGCCGGGCCAGCCGGCTTTCGCCAACAGATGTTGCGCCATTTCCGTCCATTGGCCCGGCAGCCGGAGATCATCTATCCGGTTTGCCGCCGCCGCTCTGCGCGCGTCGTCCAGCTTTGCGAAAGCTCCCAGCCGCAAACCTCCCGCACGGCCCAGGAACCCAGCCAGCGTGATCTCTCCGGATATCGGGGTCGATTCGCGAAGCTTCGCATCCTGCTTCGCCGCTGCTAGATACTCCGCGCCACCCAAATAGCCGGAGAGCATTAGCCACGAAACCTCTTCCTCGCGCAGCGGCCCGGTGAGCCAGCGCAGCAGCAGCAACGCTGCACGGACAGCGGGCGCGCCGGCCAGCGGCTGTCCCAGCGAAAACTCAAAGGGCATGGCCTGCACGGAAAAAATATCGTCGGCCTGCGGCATGAGCACGCGGCGGAAGATCCGCTCCAACTCCGAGCGGACCGCATTCAAGTCCGGAACAAGAATTCCGATCCGCGCCTCGGGATTGCGCCCCATCCACTCGCGCACACGCCAGGCGCAGGCGGTAATCTCCTCGCGCAAACCGGCAGCGCGGAAAAATTCCCGCCTGCGCCTGGCGCAAGCAATCTCCGCCGTCCGAACGCTCGCACCTTGCTCTTGTAGCGCGCGCAGCAGGCGGCGCTGCGCCGGAGTAATGCGGTCAAAGCCAACCAGCAGAACTTCCTCCGGCAGCTTCAGCAGCCCCGCTTCTACAAGCTTCGCTTCCAGCACGGCACGGGGAATCCAATTGCGGCGCGCGCACTCGCGGTCGAACTCCGTCGCCCATTGCCGAAAGCTTTCCGCGTCGGCCTTCGCCCACGAATACTTTCGCTCGCTCTGTGCCTCATAGGCACTCAGCAGCGCGTACGCGCTTTCCGCCAACGCGGCCATGCTTGCCGGGGAGACAACCCGCTCGGCATCGTCGCGCTGCATCCGCGTCCACACACCGCGCTCCTGCAAGCTCGTCAGCAGCAGCGGAGCATTCGGCCCGGCCAGCGCGCGCTCTTCCCACTGCCGCCGCAGCCACGTCTCCCAGTCTTCAATTGGCGGAGTCGCCCACGTCCGCCGCCCCGCCTCGCGCTGCCGCAGCCCATACTCGCGCTGGAGCCAGCGCGCCGCACGCGCGTTCGCCGTCAGAATCGTCGCTCCCGACCCGAACGACCGCTCGATCTCTTCCGCGATCCGCATTTCGTTTTCTGGATGAAAGCTCAAGTGTAAACTGAGCGTGCATGCGCTTTTCCTCAGGATTTTCAACCGCGCTGCTGGCGGGTGTTCTGGCCCTGGCCTGCGGATGCCATGAATCCCCCGCTCCTGCCCCCGCCGCTTCAGCCTCGGCAAACGGCGTGAAGCAGTACCACATTCGCGGAGTCATCGTTTCCACCGATCCAACAAAGGGCGAAATTACCCTCGACACCGAGGCCATTCCCGGATTCATGGACGCAATGGTGATGCCTTACAAGCTGAAGACGCCGAACATCATCTCCGACCTGCACCCCGGCGACACCATCACGGCCACGCTGTTCGCCTCCGACACCTCCGATATCCTCGACCAGATCGTGATTGTGGGCCAGGCGAAGGCCGACTATCCGCCGCCCATGCAGTACAACCCGCTCACTCCGGGCGAAAGCGTCCCCAATTTCAGCTTCCTGAACCAGAGCGACCGGACGATCCACCTCGACCAGTTCCGCGGTAAAGTGCTCCTCATGACCTTTATCTACACACGGTGTCCGCTGGCTGATTATTGCCCGCGCATGAGCCGCGATTTCGCCGAAATTGACGACGCGCTGGCTGAGGACCCCGATCTTTACAAGAAGACACACCTGCTCAGCGTCAGCTTCGACCCCAAGTACGACACGCCCAAGGTTTTGCGCAGCTATGGCGGCGCCTACACCGGGCGCTACACCGAGTCAACCTTTAAGCACTGGGACTTTGCCGCGCCATCTGAAAAAGAACTGCCCAAGGTACTGAAGTTCTTTCTTGTGGGAGTCACGCCGGGGCCGAAGACCACGCTGACGCACTCGCTTTCCACCGTCGTCATCACGCCCGACGGCAAGATTTACAAGTGGTATCCCACCAACGACTGGAAACCGGAACAGCTCATCTCCGACGTGAAACAATTGCTCAAGGACAAGACCACTTCATGATCGTGATTCTTATGGGGGTGACGGCTTCCGGGAAGTCCACCATCGCCGCCGAGCTCGTTCGACTCACCGGGTGGAGCTTCGCCGAAGCCGACGACTACCACAGCCCGGCCAACAAGGCGAAGATGCACGCCGGCCATCCGCTCAATGACGCCGACCGCGCTCCATGGCTAGCCAGCCTTCATGGCGTGATCGTGGACTGGGTCAACAAGGGTCAGAACGGAATCATGACCTGCTCGGCGCTCAAGCAGGCATATCGCGACGTGCTGACCAGCGGGCTTCCTGAAAAAACCTGCCGCTTTGTTCTGCTGGAGGCGCCCTTCGGCGTTCTCGAAGAGCGCATCCGCCACCGTCCGGGCCACTACATGAACCCCGACCTGCTGCAAAGCCAGATCGATACACTGGAGCAGCCGAAAGACGCTCTTCGGGTTAAGGCCACCGGCCCGCCGGCTGAAGTCGCGCAAAACATTCTGGACCAACTCGTGCCCGAACTCAAAACCCCGGGTGCGCCATTACGGAGATAGCCCCTTATGGCCAAAACAGCCATCGCTCTCGGAGTACTGCTCATTCTGCTTGGGTTTCTCGGCTATGTTTCCGCCGGGACCCACGCGCTCACGCCGCTTGTGCCCGCCATGTTCGGCTTTCTCATTTCCCTGTTCGGCTGGTTCGGACTTACGGACGACCCGAAGAAGCGCATGGTGTTCATGCACGTCGCCGTCACCATCGGGCTGATCGGTTTCCTCATCACCGTCTGGAGCATCGTGGAATATGTCCAGATGCTGCGCGGGCAACAGTTCCCCCACCCGGTCGTCATTGAGGAGTGGGCCGCCACCGCCGCGATCCTGCTGTTTTTTGTGCTGATTTCCGTGCGCTCGTTTGTGGCCGCTCGCCGGTCGCGGGTCTGACAAGGTACCTCGGCGAGCAATTAGTATTAACAAATGCCGAGCATGCGCGGTTCCAATCTCGGATCCATGACGGCCAAGGCTGAGCGCGCGCGCTCCGGCCGCGGATCCGCGCGCGGCGCGTCCGAGCCCCCCCGCAAGAAGCCGCCTATCCGCAAAGTTCTGCCCATGGTCTGGAAGCTTATGCGCCCGCGCCGCTGGCTCATGCTCCTGGGTCTGGTCCTGGTCGGAGTCAACCGCTTCGCCGGACTAGTGCTGCCGTTCTCCACCAAGTACTTCATCGACAACGTGCTTCGGCAACACCAGGCAAACTGGCTGCTTCCGCTGGTTGCAATAGTTGTCGGCGCGGCCATTATTCAAGCCATCACGTCCTTCTCGCTCACGCAGCTAATGTCCAAGGCCGCGCAGCGCATGATCGCCGAGCTTCGCGTGCAGGTGCAGCAGCACGTGGGACTGCTCTCCGTCGGCTTCTACGACAGCAACCAGTCCGGCGTGCTCATCTCGCGCATCATGAATGACGTCGAGGGTGTCCGCAATCTTATTGGCACCGGGTTGATCGAGTTCGTGGGCGGGCTGCTGGCGGCTGCCATGGTATCCGGCTACCTGCTGTACGAAAGCGCGAGCATGACCCTGATCGTGATGGGCATCCTCCTCGTGTTTGTTGTTGTCCTGCGGAGCGCCTTCCGTTACATCCGTCCCATCTTCCGCGAGCGGGGCCGCATCACCGCCGAAGTTACCGGACGCCTCAACGAATCACTCGGCGGCGTGCGCGTAGTCAAGGGCTATCGCGCTGAGAAGCGCGAGGCCGAAGTTTTCGCTGCCGGAGTGGACCGCCTGCTCAACAACATCATGAGCACCATCACGGCCACCAGCACCATGTCGCTTTCCGCAACCGCCCTAATGGGAGTGATTGGGGCCTTGATTATGCTGATGGGCGGGCATCAGGTGCTTTCCGGCAAGATGAGCGTGGGGGGCTACGTGCAATTCTCCGCGCTGCTCATTTCCATGATTTCACCCGTCTTCCAGATCGTGAGCATCGGAACGCAATTGACCGAGGCCGCCGCCGGACTCGACCGCACCATGGAACTGCTCGCCGAGCGCGACGAGTTCCACGTGGCCACTCGAACCGAGCCGCTCGGGCCCATTCGCGGCGACGTGGCTTTTGAGAACGTGTCTTTTTCCTACGAGCCGGACAAGCCCGTGCTGCACGGCATTTCATTTGAGGCGAAGCCCGGAATGGTCACGGCGCTGGTCGGCTCTTCAGGATCAGGAAAATCGACCATCATCAGCCTCATTTGTGCCTTCCACGCACCGGACTCAGGCCGAGTCATGGTCGATGGCATGGATTTATCCAAAGTCCGACTAGGCGATTACCGCTCGCAGCTTGGCGTAGTCCTGCAGGAATCCTTTCTATTCGATGGGACCATTCGCGAAAACGTGATGTTCTCGCGGCCTGACGCTTCCGAAGAGCAGTTTCTCTACGCCTGCCGCATCGCATGCGTGGATGAATTCGCTAACCAGTTCCCCGATGGGTTTGAGACCGTAGTCGGGGAGCGCGGCATCAAGCTCTCCGGAGGCCAACGCCAGCGCCTCTCCATTGCCCGTGCCATTCTTGCCGATCCCCGCCTGCTGATCCTCGACGAAGCCACATCTTCGCTCGACTCCGAATCCGAGGCCATGATTCAGGAAGGGCTGAAGTTTCTGATGCAGGGGCGCACGACATTCGTCATTGCGCACCGCCTCTCCACCATCCGTCGAGCCGACCAGATTCTGGTGGTCGAAGGCGGCCTGATCGTCGAGCGCGGCAACCACGAGTCGCTTTACGCGCTAGGCGGGCGTTACTACAGCCTCTACACCCGCCAGCACGGCATCGAATCAAACCTCTTCCTCGCCCCCGGCGAGGGCGACGTGGTGGAAGAAGTCCAATAGCCCAGCACTGATATTCGAGTGCCCCATCCTTGGCGCGCGCTTTTGCGTGGCAAGGGTGGGAGGGCACTTATCTGCTCGCGTCCTGCAGCGTTGCCGCCGCGCGCGTCAAGGCCGCCGTCACAACTCCGAGCTGCTGCTGTGCCGTAGTCGCATCTTTCGCGTCAATCGCTTCGTTTACACCTGGAATCACCACCGCCGCGTAGCCCGTATACTTACCAGGCGCGTAGATCGTGTGCTTGTACCAGGGACGGCCCGGCAAACCCTGCTTTGACAGCAAATCCTCTTCCGTCTGCCGCAGCGCCACGTTCAACGCCGCTTCATTGCCCGTCGGATGCTCCTGCCGCTTTTTGATCGACTCCGCCGCCGCCAGAAACTGCTTGGCCGCCGCATTCGCCGCGTCGAAGTCCAGCATCATCCCTTTGCCGGACGCCTTCTTCTGCGCGTTGAAAAGATACTGCCCAATCTCGCGCGCATAGGTCACGTAGTCGTAGGGCAAAACGTCGGCATCGGCCATGTCCAGCGCCTCCAGCCCAAAGACCCGTGCCTGCTGCTGCTCGTACTTAAAGCTCGGATCAGCATTCTGCGTGAACCACTGGTAATTATCAAAGACCGAGTGATACACGCCGTAAGGCCCGCCGGAACTGATGTCCGTGGATGGCACGCCGAAGTGCTGCAAAAATGGCGAGTAGTCCGACCCGCTGCCAAGGTCGCCAATGCGCGCGCCTGTCTCCTGCTCGCTGCCTTCGCGGTCCTGGTTGAAGCCCAGGTTCGGATGCGTTTTCGCCACGTCCTCCGCCTGCTTCTTCACCCACTGCTCATAGACGGTACCGCCCGCGGGACTCGGCGCCTGCTTCGTTACATCGCGCACAAATTGCTTCAGCGACGGCACCGCTTCGGCGTCAAAGTCCGGCCCGGAGACGCCTACATCCATGTTGAAGTACGCCACCGCGTGCAACAGTTCTTTCCTGTGGCCCTCCGTCCACTCCGTCGAGCCAATCAGCCCTTCCTCCTCCGCGTCCCAGCTTGCGAACACGATGGTCCGCTTCGGCTTCCAGCCCTGCGTCAACAGCGAGCCAATGCCGCGAACAGCTTCCAGCATGGCCGCTGTGCCGCTGTTCGGGTCCACCGCTCCATATACCCATGCGTCGCGATGATTGCCCGCAATCACCCAGTCATTCGGATACTCCGTCCCCGGAATCTTTCCAATCACATCCCAGATGGTCCGGAATTTATAGTCCTGCTTCAGCGCCATGTGGACCTTCACCTGGTCCGCTCCGCCCGCGTGATACGTGAACGGCAGCGCGCCCTGCCATCCATGCGGAACAACCGGGCCTGCAAGCGCCTTCAGGATCGGCTCCGCATCATGCCACGACAATGGCTGCGAGGGGATCCTCGGAAGCGATACAGCGTCGGCCGGCGGAATCCGTTTTGACTCCGGCAGGTTCGGAGTCGAGGCGATTCCCGGCGTGGTCGAGTCCCCCGGATACAGGAACATGTACTGCACCGAGCCCATCTGCAAGCCGGTCGGAGGGCGGTACGGCCCCTTCGGATACGTCTCTCCGCGAAAATACCCGTCGTCCGCCGGATCGGAATAGATCAGCACTCCCGCCGCGCCATGCTGCTGCGCAATGTAGACCTTCACGCCGCGAAAATTCGCTCCATAGCGCACCAGGACGATCTTTCCCTTTACGCTGATGCCCAGCTTGTCCAGCGCGGCAAAGTCCTGCGGCCGTCCATAATTCACGTACACCACGCCCGCCGTCACATCGCCCGATGGCGATGATCCGTTGAACGGCGTCACCACATGAGGGTTATTTTGAAAGCGGTCTCCCGCTACGTGCTCGCGCGTCGGCCCATTCATCAGCAGCTTGTCGCTTGCATCCCTGGCCGATACATGGATCGAGACCGGAAGGTTCATCCATGCCACGTAAGGAATGATTTCCGTCTCCAGCCCCGCCGCCTTGAACTTTGCCGCGACGAACTGCGCCGTCGCGTAGTCCTCGCTTGAACCGGCAATGTGCGGGGCCGCCGTCAGGGTCTTCAGGTCTTCGCCGGCAAGCTGAGCGCTGGGCACCGAGATAAAGTCGGCGTCAATTTTTGCCTGCGCGGAAAAATCCTTATAACCGAAAAACTGCTTTGGCGCGCTCTGCGCGAGAGCGACAGCGGGCACTAGGAGAAACAGCAGCAGGCATTTCCGAAAAAGCGGCATCAAAAACTCCGGATGAATCAGGAAACCTCCAGCTTACAACCATTGGCTTTCCTCACGCACCGCGCCGAACGTACAATAAAAGAAATCGAGTGCGTAACCGCGATATCTGCAAATATGAAAGTACGCGATGTAATCAGGATGGTCGAAAGGGACGGCTGGTATCATGTACGCACAACAGGCAGCCACCGGCATTTCAAGCACGATAGCAAGAGTGGCATAGTGACAATTCCTGGACATCCCGGAGATGAAGTCGCCAGCGGGACCTTGAACAGCATCAAAAAGCAGGCGGGACTGAAATGAAATACACGGTGATCTTTGAAAAAACCAACACGGGCTTCAGCGCCTATGTGCCCGACCTGCCCGGCTGCATCACAACCGGACACACCAAAGAGGAAACCGAACACAACATTCAGGAAGCAATCCACGGCCATCTCGAGCTTATGCGCGAGGAGGGCCTGCCGATTCCCGAGCCAACCACCACAGCCGAACTTATTCCGGCCTAAAGAATCGAGGACTAATCAATGTATCCCGAAGTCATGGTCATCCCAATGCGCGAGGAACTGACCCGCGCCGGCATTAAGGAAACCCGCACCGCCGAGGAAGTGGACGCCGCACTCGCCCAGTCCGGAACCACGATGGTCGTCGTGAACTCCATTTGCGGATGCGCCGCCGGCAGAATGCGCCCCGCCGTGCGCGTCGCAATGCAGAATTCCGTCGTGCCCGACCAGTCCATCACGGTCTTCGCCGGACAGGACATGGAGGCCACAGACCGCGCCCGCGGCTACTTGGAAGGTCAGCCGCCCACCTCGCCCGCCATCGCACTGCTGCGCGATGGAAAGCTTGTCTACCTGATGCAGCGCTTTGTCATCGAATCGAATCCTCCGCAGGCCATTGCGCAGGAACTCGCCCGCGCCTTCAACGAATACTGCTCCAAAACCACAGCCTGAAGAGTTCCCGACAACGGAACAAGTCTACTTGCGCCGTAAGGCGCGTGCGCCTGGACGGCCAGTCCTCAGCTCTTGCGCCGCGCTACGCCTTCATAAACTTTGACGTACTCCTTCGCCGGGCCGTCCCAGGAGTAGTTTTTCGCCATGCCGTTGCGCATGATCTGGGTCCAGTTCCCCTTGTCGTTTCGGAAGACTTCGAGCGCACGCTGTAGCGTGTCGTAGAAGTCCTCCGCCGTCTGGTCCTCAAATTTGAAGCCGGTGCCGGTTTCGGTCTCCGGGTCCCACTCGTCCACCGTGTCGTCCAGACCTCCTGTGGCGCGCACCACAGGGACCGTTCCGTACTTCATGCTGTAAATCTGGTTCAGCCCGCAAGGCTCATAGCGCGATGGCATCAGGAAAATGTCCGCGCCCGCTTCGATCTTGTGCGCCAGCGTGGCATCGTAAGCAATCTTGATGGCCGCCTTGTCCGCATATTTCTCATGAAGCTTGCGGAACAGCCCCTCGTAGTAAGGCTCGCCCGTGCCCAGCGC
>JAICYR010000233.1 GCA_025934135.1 Acidobacteriaceae bacterium
AAGGCGAACTGGTCCTGGCTGAGAACGCCGATTTTCTTGGGGCGGACCACGTCGCCCTTCTGCGCGTCAAGCTCGCCGGTAAGGACCTTCATGAAGGTGGACTTGCCGGCTCCGTTGGGGCCGGTGAGCCCGTAGCGGCGGCCCGCGATAAACGTGACGGTCACTTCTTCAAACAGAATTTTTGCGCCGTAGCGCATGCTTACGTTGCTGACAGAAATCATGGTGGTCCTGAAGTATTGAGTTGGGGGGCCGCAAGGCGGCGGAAGAGAACTGCCTCTTCTTATTGTAACGGGGAAAGTTGATTATCCGAGTACGGCGGCGATCGCCTTGCGAAGTGCGGATTGGTCCTGCAACCCTAATGCACCAAGCCGTGAAAGGATGATTCTTTGTTCCAGAGTGGCGAAGACGGGTTTGATCGCGGAAGGCTTCAGTAGTCCCGCAGCGTTCCATTCAATGATCGGAACGTCGCCCAGGATGCTGTTGGAACGAAGCTGACTCGTGATCGCCATAATTACCACGTCCGGCCGTGCAGAATTGTAAGCCGCGCGGCTTACGACAACGGCAGGACGTTTCTTGAACGCGTTTTGGCTCGTGAATGGGAATTGTACGAGCACAACTTCGCCGAAGTCATAAGGCATCGTATGCGTCGTCTTCCGGATTGTTCCAGACCGCGTGAAACGTGGGTTCGCTTACTGCGGCTGCGGCGCGGGTAATCTCATGCTCTTGGGCGCGGAACCGGAGGAACTCGATAAAGTCCTCGACCTCTGCTAACTGTTCCTCGCTGAGGGTCTGCATTCTCTCGGCTATATTCTTGGCAATTTGCATAAATACCCTACAGAATTTTACAACTATTCAACCGCATAGCGGGCTATCGAATAAACAGCAGGATGATCTGGTTGGTCGCGAATGCCGCGACGTAAGCCAGCACGCTCATGTAGGTGAACTGGATGGCAGGCCACTTCCAGCTATTGGTTTCGCGCTTCACGATGGCGAGCGTTGAGGTGCATTGCATGGCGAAGGCGAAGAAGACGACCAGGGCCATCGCCCCGGCGAGCGTGAGGTCGTGGCGCAGGGCGGCTTGCAGGCCGAGCGACTGCGTGGCGGGGTCAGCTCCGTAGAGCGTGCCGAGGGTGCCGACGATGACCTCGCGCGCGACAACGGAACTGAGCAGGCCGATGCCGATCTTCCAATTGAAGCCGAGCGGACGGATGATGGGCTCTATGGCATGACCGAGGCGTCCGATGAGGCTCTGCGGCAGGTCGGTGTGGAAGGGCACGTGGCTGAATACCCAGATGGCCACGGTGACGCAGAGAATGATGGTTCCGGCCTGCTTGAGGAAGACCTTGCCGCGCTCGGTGACGCGCAGGCTGAGCGAGCGCACGGTAGGCAGGCGGTACTGCGGAAGTTCCAGAATGAAGGGCGCGGAGGCGGTCCTGAGAATGGAAGACTTGAGCAGCCACGCCGTTCCGAAGGCGGCGAGGAAACCGAGCACATAGAGCGAGAGCATGACGGCGGCCTGCAATCCGAAGAAGCCGCCGAGGATGTGTTTGTTGGGCACGAAGGCCGCAATCATGAGCAGATAAATAGGCAGGCGCGCGGAGCAGGTCATGAACGGCGCGACGAGGATGGTGGCGAAGCGGTCGCGCTTGTTCTCAATGGTGCGCGTGGCCATGATGGCGGGCACGGCGCAGGCATAGGCGGAAAGCAGCGGGATGAAGGCCTTGCCATTCAATCCAATGGAGCGCATGGCGCGATCGGAGATAAGCGCGGCGCGGGCCAGGTAGCCGGAGTCTTCGAGGACTCCGATGAAGAGAAAGAGCAGCAGAATTTGCGGCAGAAAGACGAGGACGGAGGCCACGCCCTTCCAGATGCCGTCGATGAGTAGCGACTCGACCCAGCCATTGCCGAGGAAGCCGCCGATTTTGTCTCCGCCTGCGTTGAGGATGGTGCCGAAGCCGTCGCTGAGCGGCTGGCCTATGGTGAAGACGACCTGAAAGACCGCGATGACGACGACGAGGAAGAAGAGCGGTCCCCATATGCGGTGCAGCAAGATGCCATCGAGCTTGCGGGTCCACTCGGAAGAGAGCGGAGCTTTGTATTTTGTCCGCGTGCTAATGCCGGTGGCCCACTGGCGATAAGAGCGGGCGTTGCCCATTACGGGCAGCTCCAGCCGCGTGGTGGGGCTGGCCTGCGGCGGTTGGCTTTTGCTGTCGAGGAAATGCGTGATGGAGTCGAGTCCGGTGCCGCGCGTTGCGCTGATCTTCGCCACAGGAACACCGAGCTCCTTAGCGAGGGCGAGGGTGTCGGCCTCGCCGCCCCGGGTCTCCATAAGGTCGCTCATGTTGAGCAGCACGAGTGTGGGCAGGCCAAGCGCAAGCACGGGCGCGGCCAGCATCAACTGGCGGCGCAGGTGGAGCGAGTCCAGGACCAGCAGAATAGCGTCTGGCGCGGGCGTGCCGGGCATCGCTCCGTGGAGCACGTCGACGGCGACGCGGGCGTCTTCCGAGTAGGAATCGAGGCTGTAGATGCCGGGCAGGTCGATCAGGACAAGGTCGCTGCGTCCTATGCCGCTGAGCTTGCCGAAGTGCTGCTCGACCGTGACTCCGGGATAGTTGGCGACCTTCTGGCGAAGTCCCGTGAGGCGGTTGAAGAGCGTGGACTTGCCGGAGTTAGGCGGCCCGACAAGGGCGACGGTACGGATTTTTCCGGGCGCGCGCGGTGCGGCAATGGTATCGACAACGGCGACGCCGGTCCCGACGGAGCAGCAATCGTTCATTGCGGCCCTTCCGGCTGCGGCGCTACACGGATGAAGCGGGCTGTCTCGCGGCGCAAGGCAATCTCGAACCCGTCAATGGAGTAGACGGTGGGGTCGCCGGCGGGGGCGCGGCGAACGACGACAACGCGCGCTTCTGGAGCAAAGCCCATGTGCATGAGGTGGTGTCCAATCTCATCCGGCAGGTCGAGCGACTCAACGATCGCCGCCGTTCCTACCCTCAGTTCGCTCAATGCGCTCAAGTTCTGTCCGCGTGATATTCGATGGGGGAATTAGTGCCTGTGGTCGATGATATCGCAATTAGGACTAAATTGCTCTGAGTTTGGGTAGTGGCCTTAAGGTTGTCCAGTTCCGGACAGTGTTTTTCAAGGATGGACAGAGGCGAGTGTTCGGGTGAAGGCCGGGACTTGCGGATTCAGCAACTTAGGCCTGCAATGAAGTGGATATTCGATTGCTTTGAACACGACTGGAATTCTTTTGGGGACGGGATGCTGAACGATCTGAAATTTGCGCTGAGGCAATTGCGGAAGTCGCCGGGGTTTACGGTGGCGGTTGTCGTCACGCTGGCGCTGGGGATTGGCGTGAACGCGGCAGTCTTCAGCATGGTGGATGGATTTCTGCTGCGCCGGTTGCCCTATCCCGAACCACAGCGCGTGGGCGCGCTGATGACGCATTTAGAAGGCACGGGAAGCAGGGGGCAGTTCTTTTCAGAAGAGGATGACAGTTTCAGCACGGCTGACTGGCGGCTGGTTTCGCAGAATGTTCCGGCGGTAACGTTGGCGGCCTGGGAAGGTATGGAGAATGGAGTGAATCTGAAGGCCGGTTCGGACACGGGTGGCGCGGTGAGGTTTGTTCAAGCAACGCCGGTCACGGCGCACTACTTTCGGGTGCTGGGGATTCGTCCTTATCTGGGACGCGAATTCACGGATGACGAGAGCCGTCCGGGCGGGCCGAAGGCGGTGGTGCTGAGCTATGGGCTGTGGCAGTCGATGTTCCATGGCAACCGCGATTTGCTGGGGCGCGCCGTGGACTTGAAGGGCCAGCCTTACACGGTCGTTGGTGTGCTTCCTCAGAATGCGGTCACGCCGCAGAGCGCGGAGCTTTGGGATGTGTTGCAACCGGGCCAGGGCGGCGCGTGCAACGGATATGACTGCGGAATCCTGATGCGGCTGAAGCCGGGGGCAACGTGGCAGCAGGTGCAAACGGAGCTTAGCACCCTCCACCCTTCCGCGGGAAACCACTCTCCCGGAATAAAGAAATGGTTCTATGCGCAGCCGATGCAGCAGTACCTGGGCAGCAATATGAAGCCGAAGGTGATGGTGCTGATGCTGGCCGTAGGGTTCATTTTG
>JAICYR010000288.1 GCA_025934135.1 Acidobacteriaceae bacterium
CGAGGAAGGCTGACTCGGCGGGCGAGAGGCCTGGCCACAATAGTCCTGTCACGACGTTGACGGTACCCGCGATGTTTCCGCTACCGCCAAGCGTGCCGCCCTTCACCACGACGTCGCCTGCCTGCGAGCCGTCGATCGACAACTTGCCGCCGTTCACGCTGGTCCCGCCCGTGTAGGTGTTATTGCCGGTGAGGAACAACGTGGCGGCGCCGGACTTGGTCAGGGAAGCCGTGTAGAGCCCGTTGTCGACCTTGTGCTGAATGGAGGCCGCTCTTCTGTCCATCCATTCCTTGCGCCACCAACTGGCATGCGCCTGGTCAATGGTCTGGTAGGCCAAGGCTGCTTGCGCATACGCCTGCCAGGCGGGGTCGCTGGCCCAGTTGGCCGGCGCGGAATCAGCCGGCTGAGGAACTCCGACTATGTCCTCCAAACCCAGAAGCGCAGCTCCATCCATGTTGAGGTTGAAATCGCCCGCGGCTGAAATGCCATTTTCCTTGTAGCTTTCCAGCCACGCCAAGTCCTCGCTTTCCCTGGCCTTGATCGCGACCTCGCTGATGTCGTTCGACCAGACATCGGCCGACGCTTTATTCGCGCTGTAATTGAAGGGCCCCAGGAACTGGCCGGGACCGTAAACGGCCTTGCCGATATCGGGATACCCCCAGCCGTAGCGCTCGTCCGGCTGGCCGTCGGGAGCGGTCCAGAGATCGAGGAACGTCACGCCGTCGGATTTCTTGTTCTGGGCCGTGGTGAACAATACGTCGCGGACCTGCATGGCGTTCAGGTTAGGAAACCGGGAAAGCAGCAGCGCCAGCGCACCTGTTATGTGGGGCGACGACCCCGATGTGCCTCCTGCAGTGCCATAGGTGTTGTTCAAATTCGTCGAAGCATCGCCGTTAGGCGCCGCTATGTACCACCATTTGGCGTACGGGCCGGCCTCGTTTTCTCTCGTGTTGAGGATGTATTCGCTGCCTGACTGAGCGAGCCCGCCAGCGGCTATCCAGTGTTGTTCCGCGTCGGGATTGAAGTAGGGATAGAACGCCATGTTGTTCGGGTTCTCCTGGTCCGAGTTGGCGGCGGACCTCACATGGACGACGCTGTTGTCCTTCACAGCGTCATACATGGCGTCTTCGAAGGAAAGTCCGGGGTGGCTCGGATCGGATTGATAGCCACCTGCGTCGTAGAATTTCCTGAAATAGAAATAGATGTATTCCTCGTCCGCCAGCGTCCGCTGATACCACTGGGTCGAAAGACTTCCGCCGTCTCTGCCGATCGATTTGGGACCGGTTTTCGGCACGGTCAGGCAAATCTGACCCCAGCTGCTGTTGATGACCTGCGCGCCGGCATCCACGAGGGCTTTGTAACCCGTATAGACATAGGTGTAGTCGTGGTAGGGACCGTGGCTGTTCTCGTCACTTGCGCCGGTATTGCCTAGAACGATCGTCGATGCAAAGGCGAAACCCTGCATGTTGAGAGGGTTCGGCGCGCCGTCGCGATTGGCGCCCATGATTCCGACCATGGCGGTGCCATGACTCGCGTTCCAGCCGAAGGCGTCACCCGAGTTGTATTCACCGGTCAAGAAAAATGGTTTGCCCGCGAAAAACGGGTTGGCCGGGCGCTTATCCCGGTATCGGTAGCCGGAAGTGCCGTATACGCCCTGTTGCACGACCGGGATAAAGCGTCCGCCCTGGAATTCCATGTGTTCGGCTTGAACGCCCGAATCCATGATGCCGACGGTGATGCCTTGCCCGTAATACCCCAACGCATAGGCGGTCGATGCGTCCTGTGCAGTCAGCCCCCAACTGCGCAGGTATTCCGGCGTTTGCCAGCTGGCCTTCGCCGCAGCAAGGTCAGCCGGCGATGTGGCGACACGGCCCGGATCCGACGGATACGACCACGGGTTCGCCACGGCGCTGCTGGCGTAGAGGGCGGCCCACAATGCAGTAACGGCAAAAGCAGGAGTTGTTTCCTTCCACCGGTTATTGCGGAGCTTCGCTTTCGATGACATTCGACTCTCCCAGTCCATGCGTGAATGCAGGAGCGTGGACTCTATGTCGAAACAAGCCGCCGTTGCAGCGGGTTGCGCGCGGCAATTTGCACGATCTTGCGTATTCTTCCTAATTCCTGCGCTCTTCCGACAAGCGGCAGGAATAAGCGGTGGGCCGTCACCGTGACGCAGGAAAAAAACGACCCCAGGTCGGGGCCGTATTCAGAGGTTTGGTGGAGGTGGCGAGAATCGAACTCGCGTCCGGAAGCCCTCTGCAGTCAGGACTACATGCTTAGTCTCGTCATTTGGATCTCGTCTCCCCGTCGCCGA
>JAICYR010000240.1 GCA_025934135.1 Acidobacteriaceae bacterium
AAGGACCGTGACCGACGGCGGCTTTATTAAAGTGGGCGACGGTTGGCTTCTGTGCTCTTTCAGCACCGAAAGACTCACTGTCCAACATACTTCCGATCGGTTCAGCGACGAAGGCCGGGTAGTCAATGCTCGTGGGCTTTACGACGGCACCGTCCTTTGTCGTGACTTGAATGGACTCCAGTCGCTGACCATGGGTATCTACGAAAACCTGCACATCGCCGTCTACCTGAACGTGGGCGTAAATCGGCGAAGGATCGAGTGCGGACTGACCTACCGGCTTGCCTTCGTACCCATATTGGTTACAGCCAAGCAGCAGTAGGGCCGCCATCGGGAGAAACCTTGGTAAACAAGTAAACATGGCTCGTCTCCTGTTCGTTACCGGGACGATGGAGTCAGCCCAAACATGAGTTGGGCCATGCCCCGCTCATCCGTTCTTTTTTGATCCTAGAGAAACCATGGTTACATGGTACGTGGCAGACCTTGTCCGAATCAAGGGGAGGAGGACCGCTCTGGACATTGTCAAACAAAGACACTGAGGTGTCATGGGGCGGGTAAAAGCAGCCAGGAGGGGCGGGTTGAAAAGCAGCCATTTTGAGGAGAGGGCGGTTGGGTTCGTAAGCTCCGGCTTTCGTGTTGGAAGCAAGGAGCGGACGGATGGCCAATCACCTCAATGTGGCGATGATTCACGCGATTTTGACATTGCACCAGCGTGGCTGGTCGCAGCGGCGGATTGCCCGGGAGCTGGGCGTGGACCGTGGCGCGGTCGGGCGGCACCTGGTGGCGGCAATTCCAAAACCAGCCACGAACCCTCCCCTCGGCGCTATGGGCTCTGGCGAAGGGGCGGCGGATTCAAAAGCAGCCACCCTGGCGGAGAACCCGCCCCCCGGCTCGGATGCGGCAATTACCGGGATGTTGCCGGGGGTGGAAGGGGTGGAGTCAGCGCCAAAAGCAGCCACCAACCCGCCCCTCGGGTCGGAGATGGCTTTGCCGGCACCGGCGAGTGCGGCGTCGGGGCCTGCCAGCGATTGCGAGCCATGGCGGGCGATCATCGAGGAGAAGGTGTCCCAAGGCCTCAGCGGGCGGCGGATCTATCAGGACCTGGTCGCCGAGCAAACGGGCGGCGCTCCCAGTTACGACAGCGTCAAACGGTTCCTGCGGCATCTGCGCAAGGCAACGCCGGTGCCGTTCCGGCGGATGGAGACAGCGCCGGGCCAGGAAGCGCAGGTGGATTTTGGCACCGGCGCTCCGATCGTGGGCCCTGATGGCAAAAAGCGGCGGACGCATGTCTTCCGCATTGTGCTGAGTCATTCGCGCAAAGCCTACAGCGAAGCGGTTTATCGCCAGACCACCGAAGACTTCATCGCCTGCATGGAGAACGCCTTCCGCCACTTCGGCGGCGTTCCGCGCACGCTGGTGATCGACAACTTGCGCGCTGCCGTCGTGCATCCCGACTGGTACGACCCGGAGCTGGTGCCGCGGCTGGAGGCATTCTGTAGTCACTATGGCACGGTGATCCTGCCTACGAAGTCCTACACGCCGCGGCACAAGGGCAAGGTCGAGCGCGGCGTTGCATACGTCAAAGACAACGGCCTGAAGGGCCATGTGTTCACCGATCTGGCCGATCAGAATCGTCATCTTCTGGAGTGGGAGAAGGGCGTCGCCGACACGCGCATCCACGGCACCACCCGCCGACAGGTGGGACAGGTATTCGAGCAAGTCGAGCGCCAGACGCTCCTGCCGCTGCCCGCGGAGCGGTTCCCGTTCTTCCACGAGGCCCTGCGGACCGTGCATCGGGATGGCCACGTCGCTATTGCGCAGGCGTACTACTCGGTGCCGCCGGAATACGTGGGGCGGCAGGTCTGGGCACGGTGGGATGCGCACCTCGTAAAGATCTTCAATCACCGCCACGAGCAGATCGCCGTGCATGCCCGTCAGGAATCGGGGCGCTTCGCCACCGCCCAGGACCACATCCACCGCCACAAAACTACCAGCGTCGAACGCGGCACCGTCTATCTGCTCAGGCAAGCAGCGCTGCTGGGTGACGAGGTTGCCAACTGGTCGCAGGCCATGCTTCAGGCGCGAGGTGTGAAGGGTGTGCGGGTGCTGGTGGGATTGTTGTCGCTGGCAAAGCAGCATCCCGGGGCGGATCTGAATCAGGCCTGCCAGGTGGCACTGAGCCATCAGGCGTACCGCCTCCGCGCCATCCGGGAGCTGATCAAAGCGCCGGATTCCGTCGGCGAGCAGGCTTCGCTGTTGGAATCTCACCCGATCATCCGTGGCTTAAGCGAGTACGACGCCCTGGTGAAGGACGCCTTCCGCGGCATCGACGCCGGCAGCCTGGCCCAGAGTGCATGAGCAATAAGGAACCGCTGCGCGGACAAGAGTGCTTTGGAAGGAACCCATCAGGCCCCAAGGGTTCCCTCCAAACCACCCTCCGCTTCCCCACTCCGCCACGGGGCGGCGATACACAAAAGCGGCCCTGTGGGCCGCGTGTAATTACGACGTGGCTGCACGAAAGGATCGTTGATGAAGGACTCGCTCGACACCGCCCTCAAGAAGCTCCGGCTCTCGGGGCTGCTCCAGACGCTGGAGGTCCGGCTGCAGGAAGCCTCCGGCAATCACCTCACCCACGCCGAGTTCCTGGAGCTGATTCTGCAGGATGAACTGACCGTGAGGCAGGACCGCCTGATCCAGCGCCGCGTCAAAGCCGCCGGGTTCCGCGAGATGCGCACGCTGGATGACTTCGACTGGCAGTTCAATCCGACGATCAAGCGCAAGCAGGTGTTCGACCTGGCCACCTGCAGGTTCATCAAGGAGGGGAAAGATGTTCTGCTGCTGGGGCCGCCGGGCGTGGGGAAGAGTCACCTGGTCCAGGCCATCGGCCACCAGGCGATCAAGGCCGGATACGTCGTGCTTTACCGCTCGATCTTCGACCTGGTCCGCGACTTCCTGCAGGACGAGGCCATGGGCGGTCAGGACAAGTTGCTCACGCGCTACCTCAAGCCCGACCTCCTGGTCATCGACGACATGGGCATCAAACAGCTGCCAAAGCGTTCCGGCGAATGCCTCTTTGAGATCATCCTCCGCCGCTACGAGACACGGTCGACGATGATGACTTCCAACCGGCCGCTGGAAGATTGGGGCAAGCTGCTGGGCGATGTTCCCTCCGCCACCGCCATCCTCGACCGCTTCCTGCACCACGCCGAGATCATCTCCATCACCGGCCGCAGCTACCGCCTGAAAGACCGCGCCGTCGACGCCGGCGCGGAAAAAGAACGCAGCGCGAAGTCGGAAAAACCCGCCCGCGTCGAAAAAGATGAAAAGGCGGCTTGTCTCGAACCGGTCAAATGAAGTATACAGACCAAGCATTCACTGGCTGCTTTTGACCCGCCCCACACTGGCCGTATTCAACCCCCTCCGTGACACTGAGGACGACTGGCAATCGGCCAACAAACCTGTACGATGTAACACTGGATACATCCGCGTTCGGATCATGCGACTCGCGCGCTTCCGACGGCTGATTGCACAAGGCCGAAGGCCGGCTGCAAGTGGGAGCATCACTTGAATATTGTCAGTTTCGCACTGAAACGTCCCGTCGCGATCATCGTCATCGTGGTTGCAGCCATTCTCGGCGGCGTGGTCGGCATCAATCGCATGCAGCGTGACGTTTTCCCCGATCTCGGCGTGCCGGTGCTGTATGTGGCGCAGCCTTATGGCGGCATGGACCCGGCACAAATGGAAGGCTTCCTCGTCAATTATTACGAGTACCACTTCCTCTACATCAATGGCATCGAGCATGTCGAATCCAAGAGCATCCAGGGCGTCGGACTCATCAAGCTCCAATTCCATCCCGGCACTGACATGTCTCGCGCGCT
>JAICYR010000055.1 GCA_025934135.1 Acidobacteriaceae bacterium
GGCAACATTCCGCATATCGCCGCCACCGCCGTCATCAGGATGGGTCGCAAGCGCCGCCGCGCCGCCTGCATCATGGCCTCGTGCGGATTCATGCCCTGATCGCGGAACTTCTGATCCGCGTCCAGCAGCAGGATGCCGTTCTTCGCCACGATGCCGATGACCATGATCAAACCCATGAAAGACGAGACGCTAAACGTGATTCCCGTGAGGAGCAAAGCGATCACCACACCCGCCGTCGAAAGCACCGAAGAGGTAAGAATGGCCACCGGCGCGGAGAAGTTGTGGAACTCGACCAGCAGTACGCCAAACACCAGCACCAGCGCGAGCAGCAGCACTTGAACAAGCTGACGGAAAGATTCCTGCTGTGTCTGATACGTGCCGCCGTATTCCACACGCACGCCCGAAGGCAGATGCAGCGAGTCGACTGTCCGCTTGACGCTCGCAATCGCGGAGCCGAGGTTGGAACCCTGCAGGCGCGCCGTCACAGTGATTAATTGCTGAAGATTGTCGCGCAGAATCTCATTCTGCGGCGGCAACTGGACAATATTCACCAGAGAGCCGAGTGGTGCGATGTGGCCGGTGCTGCTGTTGAAGATGGTGTTGACAATGTTATTCAGCGAGCTGCGGTGTTCCGGACCAAAGCGCACGCGCACCGTATACGGCTGGTTATTGATGATGACGGGGTTCGGTGTGGGGATCCCATCCAGAATCGCAGTCATGTCCGCTGAGACTTCCTGCGGCGTGAAGCCCAGCCTCGCTGCCACCGCGGGATCGACCTGAAAACTGGTGGCCGGCCCGCTGATGGTGTTGTCCACTCCGTTTTCCACGTCCACGATGCCCGGGATCTTGCCGATGGCGTCCGCAACTTTTGGTCCCAACTGGTTGAGCAGCGTCTGATTGTTGGAAAACAGTTTGATCTGGATGGGCTCGGAAGACGTTCCGGACAAATCGCCAATGACGTCTTCCAATACCTGAGAAAGTTCTATATCCAGCTCCGGTTCGGACTGGTGAACGCGATCGCGCACTTCGGCCATAACGGCGTCGATGCTGCGCTTGCGGTTCTTTTTCAGCAGCACGCTTATGTCGCCGGTGTTGGCTTCAGTGACGGCCGCCAGGCCCAATTGCAAACCCGTGCGCCGCGAAATGTTCTCTACTTCCGGAATCGAAAGCAGAATATGCTCCACATGGCTCAGCACGCGGTTGGTTTCAGTAAGCGAAGCTCCCGCCGGCATGATGTAGTCGAAGGTGAATCCGCCCTCGTCCATCGCGGGCAGCATGTCGGAGCCAAGGCTCTTGTATCCGAAATATGCCCCCACCACCAGCACGCAGCAGCAGAACGCGAGCCATAAGGGGCGCGCCAGCGCCAGCGAGAGCAGGCGGGCATGCAGCGATAAGACGTGGCCCATGATGCGGCCCTGGTGTTCATCCTCACGGGGTTCGATCGGGCCTCCGGCGGTGGCATCGTGGGACGCTTCCTGGTCCCGCTCTGGTGGACGCCGGCGCCTCAGCAGCACCAGACTCAGGCTCGGGGTCCAAGTGAGGGCCAGCGCCAGCGAAGTCAGCAGCGCGAAAGACATGGTGATCGCCAGAGCGCGAAAGAACACTCCGGTCACCCCTGTAACGGAAATCAGCGGAACAAAAACAACAATCGGCGTGATGGTCGAGGCAATCAGCGGAGGCGTAATTTCATGGAATGCCTTGCGCACCGCCTCGATCCGGCTTTCTCCCATGTCGCGGTGCATCACGATGTTCTCGACCACCACAATGGCATCATCGATCACCAGGCCTACGGCGGCCGCCAATCCCCCTAACGTCATCAGGTTGAAGCTTTCGCCCATTAGGTAAAGGAAGATGAACGTAATGAGGATGGTGGATGGAATCACCAGGCCTGCGATGATCGACGAAGTCCAGTCGCGCAGAAAGAGCACAAGAACAATCGCGGCGAGTACCAAGCCGATCAGGATGGCGTCGCGAACGCTCTTGATACTATCGCGCACCAATTGCGTCTGATCGTAGAAAGGACGAAGCTGGACGCCCGCCGGCAAGGACTTCTGGATTTGCGCTACCTTTGCTGCGATGGCATCGGCAACTGCAACGGAGTTGCTCGCAGGCTGGCGGACAATGTTCAGCAGGACCGCCGGCCTGCCGTTTGCCGTAACAATGGTATAAACAGGCTCCGTGCCGGGACGCACCTCGGCCACATCTCCAATGTGGACCGGAACGCCGCCAGCCGTTGTTTTCACCGCCAGATTCGCCAGTTGGGAAACGTCCCGGGCCTGCGCCCCAACCAGCCCGAGAATCAACTGATGATTCGATTCATAAAGACCTGGGGATTGCACCAAATTGGAGTTCTCAATGGCGTTGACCAGCGCGCTGATCGTAACTCCGGCGGCCTGCAGCTTGGCCGTCTGCGGAACCACATGGAACTCCGGTATTTGGCCGCCCATCACCTGCACGCTGCTGACGTCGGTCACCCGGTTGAGCAGCGGCTTTACGTTGTAGTTTGCCAGCTCCCAGAGCGCCGTGGGTGAAAGCGTGTCGGAGGTGAGGCTATAGCCCACTAGCGGAAAGGTTGCGAAGGTAAGCCGGTTGGTCCTGATCTGGACTGTGGCCGGCAATGACTGCTGTACTTTGGCCAGCGCCGCATCGACCAGCTCCAGCGTCGTGATCATGTTCACTTTCCAGTTGAAGAACAAATCCACTTCGGCGGAGCCGCGGCTGGTGATCGATTGGACGCTGAGGAGCCCGGGCACGCTATTTACCGCGTCTTCAATCGGCTTGGTGATCGTCACCTGCATCTGATCGACCGGCATCACGCCGTTGTCGATGCCGATGACCACGCGGGGAAAGTTGGTCGAGGGAAAAACGGAGGTAGGCATCCGCGCCGCCAGATATACGCCCGCCACCGCCAGCACGATGGTGAAGAAGAAGATGGGCCGCGTCATGCGGGCTATCCAGAATGCGCTCCCTTCCGCCGAGGGCTCGGCCGAAGTGCGTTTGCGGAGGCCTTGGATTCCGAGGGATTTCAGCCGGGAGGGCGGCGTCACTGGTCAGCTCCCGCGGTGCCACTTTCCTTCTCCATCTCGGGAGCGCTCACCACTCTGACCTTGGTGCCGTCGTCGAGCGCGAAGACACCGGTCGTCACCACCTGTTGGCCGGCGGAGAGGCCGCTCAATATCTGCACGTTGCTGGTGTCCGCCACGCCGGTCTTTACCACCGTGCGGTGCGCCACGCCTCCAGAGCCGATTGCCATGACAGTTTCATTGCCATTGGAGTCCTTGAGCAACGCGCTGGCCGGCACAATCAGCACGTTTCCGATCGCCGGCGCGTCCATCGCGACATGGACTGGAGTTCCCGGCTTGAACGTGCCCTTTGGGTTGGGGATGCGCACCCATACTTCAACCGTGGTGCTACCGGGGTCGAGCGCCGGGCTGATGAGAGAGATCTTGCCGTGCACCGGCTCCGCAAGACCTGGAATGGTGATGGAAGCGTCTCCACCCGCCTTCAGCATCTGTGCCTGGGCCTCCGCAATATGCGTTTTGGTGAGCAATGCGGATGTATCCATAACGGTAACAATTGGAGAGCCGGCCGCGGCGGTTTCTCCGGCGTAGAGAGGCCGGTCGGTGACCACGCCGGCGATCGGGGTGCGTATCTCCGAATAGGCGAGGCTGGCTTTGGCGCTCAGGTACCTTCCCTTGGCCGATTGAAGCTGTCCTTCGGCGCCCGTGACCGCCGCCTGGCGCCCTATCGCCTGCATGCCCTGGAAACGCTTTTTCGCGGCGTCGTAAGCGGCCTGCGCTTGCACGAGCGCGGCGTGGGAGGTGTCAAGTTCCCGCCCGGCAATCGCCCCTTGCGCGAATAGGCGCTTGCGGCTGTCATAAATGTCTTGGTTCAGATCCAGATCGGCCTTGGTCTGCGCCACGTTCAGCTCGGCCTGCTGATACGCTTCGGGGATCTGCGTTTTCGTTGCCGTTTGATAAGCCGCTTGGGCAGCCGTGTAAGAGCCCTGGCTTTCGAGCGCGGCACCTTGCAGGTCCTTATTCTCAAGGACCGCGACTAACTGACCCGCCTTTACCTTCGAGCCGCGCTGCACATAGAACTTCTTGACCGGCGCAGTTATCTTCGGTTCGATGGCAGCCTGGGCAACCGGCGAAAGCACGGCGTCCGACTCGACGCGGGGGGTAACCGAGCCTCGAGCCACCGTGGCCGCCTCCACATCGACAACCGGTGTGGGTGCGCCCTCCTTCGGGGACGAGCAACCGGCGACTAGCAGCATCGCCGCTAGTGCGCCGAGCAGCGGAAGCCGTAAGAAGCGAGTTGCGTTTGCCGGCACTTGCATTAGAGGATTCCTGTAAGAGTTTGCAGATTAGCGAGCGCCACGCGATAGCGCGTAATCCCATCGGCTTGTGCCGTCTGCACCAGAACGAGCTGATCTTGCGCGGAAACCACTTCGAGCGCCGTGGCCTCGCCTGCCTGGTAACGCAGCGTGGTTAGGTGGAGACTCTCTCTTGCGTCTGCGACGCTCGCGCTCAATGAAGCGAGCTGTTTATTCGACACCATCACGGCGCCATATAGCTCGTCCAGATTGGCGACCAAGCGCTTTTGCGTATAACTGAGCTGGACCTGCGCCGCCTGCCTGCGGATCTCGCTCTGTTTCACGCGGTCGTGCGTGGCCAACCAGTCCCAGACCGGAATGTCGAGAGTGGCGGAGGCGGAGTAGCCAAGATTGCGCTCTCCATTTGGCCCATTGATCGCAAATTGGCCGGCATTGATGCCATAGGTGTAATTCAGCGCCAGGCTCGGCAGGTACGCGGCGCGGGCTGACGTCACCCCCTGCTGGCTGGCATGGAGCGCGGCGACCGCCGCAGCAAGATCAGGATTCTTGTGAGCCGCGGCCGCTTCCGCATCGGCTCGCGAAGGAGGCGGAGGCGGCTGCGTCGAATTATCGGCAAGCGTGAAATCGGTCCGCGGATCGGGAAACAGCAACACCGCAAAATCAAGACGCGCTTTCTCTGCCGCGAGCTTGGCATCGCCCAGGTCGCGCTCACGCTGCTGGAGCGTTAGGTTCGCCTTCACCACATCGGCATGAGCTACTTCGCGGCCCTGCTCCAGTTTCCGAGTGAGGGAAGCAAAGTCCTTTGCTTCGCCTTCCGCGCTCTCCATCACCCGGTACTTCTGGTCCGCGGCAAGCAGCGTGTAGTAGTAACTCACCACCGTCGCCACGAGCCCGCGGCGCGCAATTTCCTGCTGCGCCTCCACTTGCGCGGCGGTAAAGCCGGCCTGCCGGTATGCGGAAACCGGAGCCAATCCTATCGTCTCATTGACCACGCCTTGGCTGTAGTACTCATGTACTGCATCGTTTGCGATGAAGATTGGAGCCGCCACCGGATGCTCCGGGCGCGAAGCGGACTCGCCGGCCGCGGATGTGAGGAATGTCCCATTTCCTTGGGTATACAAATATTGGTTGTAGTAGCGGATGTTGGGCAAAAGCGCCGCACGGGCAATGCTCCGGTCCAGTGCTGCGATCTTGCGATTGCCTTTTGCCGCCGCGTAGGCCGGATCGTTGCTCTCCGCCCGCGCGATCGCATCCTGTAGCGTAAGGACGAGCTTCGCCGATGCTCCTCCAGCCGCTATCTGCGGCGTCGAGGCCGTTTGCGCCAATGCTCCCGGAAGGGTCAGCAGGATTACCGGAAGAATGGAGGCGGCACGGAGCAACGGAAAAAGCCAAGCCGCCTCAACCCGAAAAATAAACGATGCCATGGGATCGTCCTGCGTGATACGAGCAAATCAAATAAACAATTCAACACACTAAAAATTGGCCGGCTTAGCCATCCAGCCGGCTCTCCCGAGTATGCCCATAGGAACGCGGCCTTAGCGCCCCACCACGAGAATTGTGAAAGAGCCCGGAACGGTCGACCGTCTCCAGCGCTGACCCGCTGCCGCTCCCGCCGGAGGCGGTCCAAACTTGGCGGTGGCCAGATAAATCCTGCCCGTTCCAGAATCCAACGCCATGGTGCGAGCGCCTTTCTCGGTTGTCACCGTCTGAAGAACCGGATAGCCCGGCTTCCCCGCATCAACGATCGTCAGCGTCCCATCGCCGCCGTTGGACGAAAAGGCAAGCTTACGCTTCGCATCGTAGCGCGCCGCGTCGGGACCGGTTCCGATCGGCGGCGTTGCCAGAACCTTTCCATTCCGTGAATCCATCACGATCATCTTTCCATTGTGGCAAACGGAGAACAGACGGTCTCCGGCGGCGTCAATGGCAAGCCCCGATGGAGACTCGCCGGGGGCCAAAGGCCAAACGGCAAGAACCGCGTGGCTTCGCGCGTCTATCTCTGCAATCTCGCTTTTGTCCTCGATATTCGCAAAGACGTGGCCCTTGCCGTCGGCAACCGGAAATTCGGGCCGCCCCGGCAAGGTAATTGTGGCAACAACCTTCCGCGCTTTGCCATCAGCAACAGTGGCGTTGCTGCTCCTGCCGTTGAATGCCCATACCGTTTTCGTGGTTGGCTCATAAACGATGCCATCAGGATTGCTCCCCGCTGGAATACTGCCCAGCACGGCGAGCGAATGGCGATCAAAGACCACAATCGCGTTGGCTCCTCCATCGCTGATGTATCCAGTCCGGCCATCGGGATCCAGCACCACTCCATGGGTGCCCTTGAGGCCCGTCACAGTCCCCACCCGTTTGCCGGTTTCTGTATTCACTACATCCACCTGAGAACCATGCGCAATGTACAGCCGATGAGCGGGGGCGTCCATGTGGAGATAGTCCCATCCGCCTTCTCCGCCAACCGTCCATCGGCTCACGACATGGTAGTCCTGGGCGTGAAGTTGAGGAGACAGGGCAAATAGAAGGGATGCAAAAGCGATCCACCGGGCCGTTGAACGCAGACAGGACATAGACAGTGCTCCTCGAGGAACGATCTCGGCGCACAGCAAGTGGACGCCGGTCCGCCTAGTGTTACAAGGAAGCCTTAAGTGTAGCTGAAGGATCTGGGTGGGAAATATGGATGACAGGCAAGCGGACCGTAGCCTTGGCGCCGCAGTCCGGCAGATTGTCGACCGTGATGCTGCCGCCCGCCCCTTCGCAGATCGCTTTCGAGATCGCCAATCCCAGCCCCGTGCCCCCGCTGGCGCGGGCGCGGGAAGCATCGCTGCGATAGAAGGGCTCGAAGAGATATGGCAGATCCGCGGCAGGCACTCCCTCGCCATGGTCCTCCACCGTCATCGTGACCTCTTCGCCGCTCCCTTCGAGCGCCGCCTTTACTACCGAATTGGCCGGGCTGTGCTGCAGGGCGTTCAACAGGAGGTTGGAGCAGAGCAGGGCGCAATCTCTTTCATCGATCCCCACGATTGGATCCGCGCCGCAGTACAGCTCAACTCGTATGCTCTTCAGTTCCGCGAACGACGCCATCTGGCGAACGCTTTTCTCCAGGCATTCTCGAAGCCCACAGCAAGCCCGCCCCGAAGAGGGCGAAGGCGCCTCTCCCCGCTCCACTCGAGCCAGGGTCAGCATCTCCCCCACCGTTCTCTCCAGGCGGGTGCAATCGTCGAGGCAGAGTTCCAGCCCGCTCCGGTACTCCTCCGCCGTGCGAGTGCGCATGGCCAGTAATTGCAGAGACGATTTTGCAATCGCAACATCGGTCTTCAACTCATGTGCAGCGTCGCTGGTAAAGCGGCGCTGTTGATCGAAGGCGCGTTGCAGGCGGGCCAGCGAGCCCTCAATTGCCTGTACCAAGGGACGCAGTTCCTCGGTCTCGGCGATCGCGGGCGGCGCCTGGAAAGACCATCCGTTGGCGGAGATCTTCCCCGCCGCTATGGCCAGTTGGCGAAGCGGAGCGAGGCCACGGCGCAAGAGCCAGACCATAACGATGGCGGTCAAAGCCAGAAGGATCAGGGTGGTTAGGCCATAAAAGCGCACCGTCTCGAAGACCTCGTGCCGGATGCGGCTGGTGCGCACGCCATAGACAATTGTAATTTCATGGCGCACGCCGCCATCCGCATCGCCAGGGTCGACGATGCGCACGCCGGAGCTGCGAAGGATGCGATAGGGATGCCCATCTACCTTCTCAATGGTCGGATCGCTCTTGTGGCGTAAGCGCTCCAGCACGGAAGCTGGTATCGCCAGCTTCGATTGGCCGAGAATGCGTCCTTTCTCATCCTGGACCTCATAAATGTCCTCCTCGGGCAGCGTCAAACCCGTCATGTCCAGCAGAACGTTATCGCCCTGATCCTCCGCATCGCTGACCGCGCCCAGCAGGGCGTCCGCGCGTCCGCGCAGCATGACGTCCAAGGAACCCAGATGCATTCGCCATTCATAGGCAGCGGACGCCGCAATCAGCACTGCGGCGGCGATCAGCTCCAGCAGCAGAACCGTTACGGTCAGCCTCCGGGTCAGCGAGCGCCGCTTGCTCATGCCGGTCCTTTCACGGTGCGAAGACGGTAGCCGCGCTGGCGCAGGGTCTCGATCAATGGCTCCGCGCCGCCTGCGTCGAGTTTGCGGCGAAGATTCGAGACATGGGCCTCGATCACGTTGGAGTGATGCTCCCAATCGTAGTCGTATAGATGCTCCAGGAGCTCGCGCTTGGAGACCACCGCCCGCGGACGATGCATCAGATATTCGAGAATGCGATACTCAGTCGGCGACAAATCCAGTAACTGGCCGCCGCGTTCCGCGCTTTGCCGCAGAGAGTTGATTTCGACGTCTGCGACGCGGAGCACCGGATCCGCAATTCCCTTCCCGCGCCGGATCAGCGCTTTCACTCGCGCAATGAGCTCTCCTAAATCGAACGGCTTGCTCAGGTAATCGTCCGCTCCCGCGTTGAGCAACTCGACGATTGACGATTTTCCCTCTTGCGCGGTAAGGATCAACACGGGAGTCATCTTTCCCATTTTGCGCAGGCTGCGCAGCAGGGCGAGACCGGATTTACCCGGAAGCATCAAATCGAGAACAATCGCGTCGTAGATATCCTGCTGGGCAAGCTGCTCCCCGGAGAGACCGTCCGCGGCGTGATCAACCGCCAGTCCCGTCTCTCGCAAGGCTTCCAGCAGATTCTGGGCAAGCCTCACTTCGTCTTCGACAAGGAGCACTCGCATAGGGCGAAGAGATCGCGCTCAGGGAAACCGCGCGCTTCCAGTTTAAGCCTCGCACAGATTGCTGAAGCGAAGCTGAAGGCGGCCTGTTTCCGGCTGCTAGTGGGAGAGTCATCGCTCGGAAGCGCCCGTCCGCTGTGCCTGAGGACCGGCGCACTAAGCCAGCAAAGACCCGCAGGGCGGCAAACAGGCATCTCAATTGGCACGCACACTCTCCGCCAGTGACGATGCTGGCAGAGATTGGCGCGGCAACCTGCTTTGAGGACGCATGGAGCGAAGAGATTTGTTGATCGCGCCGGTCGGCGAAGCCGCGCTCATCCTTATCGTAGGCTTGGCCGGCTACTTGGCGCGGCAGCCTCTCATCTTTGCCAGCCTCGGGCCGACCGCCTATGAGCTGATTGAGACACCCCACCGGCGCAGTGCCCGGCCCTATAGCATTTTCGTAGGCCACCTGGTCGGAGTCGGCGTTGCCTATCTTTCCCTCTTCCTCACCGGAGCTTGGCGTCTCCCCGCGGTCACCTCCGGCGGAGAGCCGTTCACCCGCGTCTGGACGTCTGTTCTCGCGGCCGGACTTACGGTCTTAGGCACCTTGCTGCTGCGCGCGGGCCAGCCCGCGGCAATCGCAACCTCTCTGCTGATCTCTACAGGGATCATGCAGAGGCCACAAGACGCCGCCATCATCATGGGCGCGGTGATCCTGATGATTGCCGCAGGAGAGCCTCTGCGCAATTTGCGCCTGAAGGCCCAAGAGCGCCGTCGCGAACGAGAAGCGGCGGAGCGCACAGAATCCCGTTCGTGATCGCCGCCGCCCGTTCTTCACACCGGGCTGGCCACGGCGCAAGATGCCGCCGCGCCGATTCACCAACACGGCGCAGTTTCAAGCCTCTCTGGCCGGCCCCCTATTTCAACGATTTCAAATAGGCGACTACTGCTTCGGCATCGCTTTGGCTCATCCGAAACTGCGGCATCGGAGGACGCAATGGGTGTCCACTTCGATCCAGACCGGTCACCAGCAAATGAACCGCCTGCTGCGTCGTCCAGCCGGGTAGCCCGGCAATGCCGGGCGCTGTGCCAGCCCACGCCGGCATTGGAGTCAACGGGCCAAACGTCAGCTTTGCTCCCTGGAGCCATTTACCCGGAATCGGTTCCCCTTTTTCGTTCATCGGCGTATGGCAGTCCGAGCATCCGCTTACACCTTTCACCAGATACTCGCCATGCGCGATCTGAGCCTTGGAGGCAGGCTTGCCCGTTTGAGCAAAACCAGGCAGCGCAAAGACAAGGCACACCATTCCAACAGCCCTAATTCCAAATGCAAACTTCGTCATTGATCTCCCTCTTCTAATTCCCGAACAGCCATCACCTCAATGCCACGGCGAACGGCTCCCGGATCCTTTATAACGCCTCGGCCCAGCGCGCCGCCGCGATGATCTCCAGCGGATATTGGCGGCCACGCCCCAATTTCCTCCCAATGCACTCCCCTGTTGTCCTCCCGGCATCGCGTTCAACTGCGACAATGCCGAGCTCTACTTCTGCCTCTCCGCTTTCCGCCGCCATCGGCCGCGGCAGTGAACACGATGAACTCTTCGTTCATATCTTTCGGAAAATGCATCAAACCCGCTACAAGATGTTGATCAGGCGAGTTCGGCTCGCAACAGGCAAACAGCCGGCGCCGCCAGGTCAAACTGACGCGTCATCAGAACACCTGAACGGATCGAAAGCGACGCCCGGATGTCGTTGTCCGGGCTCTTAAGCGCTGCACGCTGGCTAATTCGATTAAGGCCCGCCAAGGAGTCACCATGAGCAATGAAATGTCCGGTATGGAGGGGCGAGAGGCGCATGCCTTCGACACGCTGATCCGTTTGGCGCTCGACCTTCGATGGTCGTGGAACCACTCCACTGATGACCTGTGGCAGGCAATCAATCCTGGCTTTTGGAAACTCACTCATAATCCCTGGGTGCTTTTGCAGAGTGCTTCGCCGGAGAAGCTGCGGAGCGTGATGACCGATCCCTCTATCCAGACTCTTTTGACAAAGCTCCTTGAAGAGCAGAAGTCCCTCGAAGCTCCAGCTTGGTTTCAGACCGAGTATCCCAATTCACCCCTTACTTCAGTTGCTTACTTCAGCATGGAGTACATGTTGAGCGAAGCGCTCCCCATTTACTCCGGCGGTCTCGGAAATGTAGCTGGAGACCAATTGAAAGCGGCAAGCGACCTGGGAGCGCCCGTCGTTGCTATCGGCCTGCTGTATCAACAAGGCTATTTCAGGCAACGGATCACTGCTGACGGAAAGCAGCAGGCGCTTTACCCATATAACGAACCAGGACAGTTGCCAATTGTGCAGGTGCGTAAAGAGAATGGAGAGTGGTTACGGCTTGCCATCCAATTACCGGGCTCGCGATTGTGGATTCGGGTATGGCAGGTGCAGGTGGGGAGGAATAGGCTGTATTTGCTGGACACCAATGTCCCCGCCAATGAGGCCGCCGCTCGCGGGATCACCAGTCAACTCTATGGAGGGGACGAGGAGCTGCGCCTACAGCAGGAGTTGGTGTTGGGAATCGCCGGGTGGCAGCTTCTGCGCGCCCTCAATCTCGATCCGGAAATTTGCCATTTGAACGAGGGGCACGCCGCGTTTGCAGTGCTGGAACGAGCCAGATGCTGGATGAAAGATCATGGCAAGGATTTTGATCTGGCCCTGACGGTCACCCGGAGTGGGAATCTATTTACTACTCACACTGCCGTATCCGCCGGGTTTGACCGGTTCCCGCCTGAGCTGATGGCGAAGTATTTCCGGCAATATGCCGAGAACGATCTAGGGATTTCTCTTCAGAGCTTGCTCGCCCTTGGGAAGCTGAATCCGAACGATGATCAGGAACCTTTTAACATGGCTTATCTCGCTCTCCGAGGCAGCGGCAGCGTCAACGGCGTGAGCCGCCTTCACGGAGAAGTCAGCCGTGTGCTGTTTCAACCTCTTTTTCCTCGATGGCCGCAACAGGAGGTTCCAATCCAATACGTGACAAACGGCGTGCATGTCCCCAATTGGGATTCGGAACATTCCGACCAGCTCTGGACGGATTCATGCGGGAAAGAACGCTGGCGCGAAATGCCTTCCACTTTGGAAGAGACCATGCGCAAAGTGAAAGATGCGGACCTCTGGCAGATGCGTACTTCTGCCCGCAAGTCGCTGGTCGAAGAAACAAGAATGCACTTCGCCAGGCAACTGGCAGGCCAGGGCGCCCCGGACGAGGAGATAGCTGCCGGGAAATGCATTTTCGATCCGGACGTATTCACCATTGGCTTCGCAAGGCGGTTCGCCACCTACAAGCGACCCAATCTTCTTTTGCATGATCCCGAGCGGCTTCTACGTATTTTGACCAACAGCCGATTCCCCGTGCAATTAATCTTAGCGGGCAAAGCGCATCCCCATGATCTTGCCGGCCAGGCCATGATCCAACAGTGGTGCCACTTCATGCGCCGCCCGGAAGCGCGTGCACACGTGGTGCTTTTGGCGGATTACGACATGCGCAAAGCGGAGAGCCTGATACAGGGCGTCGACTTATGGATCAATACGCCGCGGCGTCCGTGGGAAGCCTGTGGAACCAGCGGCATGAAGGTCCTGGTGAACGGCGGGTTGAACATTTCCGTGTTAGATGGCTGGTGGGCGGAAGCCTACGCGCCGGAAGTAGGTTGGGCGATTGGCGATGGGGAGCAACATGGAGACGATCCCGCATGGGATGCGGTCGATGCCAATACGCTCTATTCCTTGCTCGAGCACGAGATCGTTCCCGCATTCTATCGGCGGGACGAGCACGGTATCCCGTGTGCCTGGATAGCCAAAATGCGCGAAAGCATGGCTCGGCTGACTCCCCGGTTCTCAGCCAACCGGGCCGTACGCGAGTACACCGAAAATCATTACCTGCCTGCGGCAAAGATGTATCGGGAACGCGCCGAAAAGGACGGCGCACTCGCGGAGCAGCTTCGCGGCTGGTCTCGGCAACTGGAACAACATTGGACGGGGCTGCGATTTGGTGCACTTAAAGTGGAAGTGGAGAAGGACTTCCTCTTTTTTACCGTTCACGTCTACTTTGGGGAACTTGATCCGAATACGGTGCGGGTGGAGCTGTATGCGGAGGCCGCCGCCGCTGGCGGGGAACCGGTTCACCAGGAAATGCAGCGCGAGCAGCTGCTGGTTGGATCGGTGAATGGTTACGCATATTCCACCACGATTCCCGCCGGCCGGTCAGCCGATGATTACACTCCGCGCATCCTTCCCCATAAAGAAGGCGCCGCTGTTCCCCTGGAAGCCGGGCAGATCTTGTGGCGGCGGTGACCTCCGCACAACTGTGCTCAAACACTGAGCCCGTTTCATGCGCAGCCGACAGTCCCGAGAGTTATGAGATGGGCCGCGCTGGGAGAGCGGCCCATCCTGGGTTCATGCACGGAATAGCTTCGGTGCGAACTGATTCAAATCTCTTCTCCAGGTTAGCCACTCATGGGCCGTGCCCTGCGATTGATAAAAGTCATGCTTTATCCCCGCCTGAACAAGGTCATTTTGAAATGTCATCACCCATTGATGAATGTTCGCCGCTTCCGTGGTTCCCAAACCGAGCCAGAGCAGATGCACGCGCTTGGCGAATGCAGCAGGATCGGCAAAGGCTCCGTGAAAGGAGGTCTTAGCATCGAATTTGTTATTGCCGAAGAAGAATGGCGCTCCGCTGAAGCCTCCAATATAGGAAAACAGGTCGAGGTGATCCAACGTGATCATGAATGTCTGCATACCTCCCATGGAAAGCCCCGCCATGGCCCGATGATTGCGATCGGTGAGGGTGCGGTAATTCTTGTCCACGAACGGAATTACAACCTGGGTCAAGTCGTCTCCGAAAGCGGAAGACATCATTCCCGCCATGGGATTGCGACGCGCGCCGCCGGGGCCGGCAGGGGCAGCGTTTGCAGCCTTGGCATAACCGTGCGACATGACGATCACCATGGGCTTGGCTTCGCCGGAAGCAATCAGGTTGTCGAGTATGAAATTGGCGCGGCCCTGCTTCGACCATCCTGTCTCATCTTCACCGGCGCCGTGCTGGAGATAGAGCACGGGATACCGCATGTGCGTGTCATGGTCATAACCGGGAGGCGTATAAACAAAGATCCTCCGCCAGGTCCCGGTAACACTCGAATGGTACCAACGCTCCCGCACCTGGCCGTGGGGAACGTCGCGAATCTCATAGAAAGAATCGGATGCTACCGGCGATGGGATCTCGATGCCGCTCATGTCCCTGCTCTCGCCAAAAAATGTGTGGCTGCCTGGATCGGTTGCCTCAAAGCCATCGACATAAACGGGATAGTAGTGAAAGCCTTCCACGATGGGTGGGGTGGTCAACGTCCAATTGCCATCGGCTTGCTTCACTAAGTCCATCTTCGGGGTCTCTCCTCCCCCGCCCCCCACCATGATTTGCACCTTCTGCGCATTCGGAGCCTTGATGCGGAACTTCACCCGGCGCGACTGCACGTCGATACTCGGATATTCCGCTCCCTCAACATTCGTGGATGCCGGCGTGAAGGTGCCTCCCTCCGCCGCAGGTTCCGGAGATGCCGCCGCTGCCCTGGCCTCTGGCAATTGCGAGTTCAACAATGCTCCGCCCGCCACAAATGCAGCGGCGCCACCCTTTAGAAAAGCCCTTCGAGATGATCCATTCATCGCTTCGTCATCCTTTTTTATTGAAGTCACTAGAAAGCGTTCACTTATCCAGCAGCTTGCCGGCTGCAGGCCCTATCCGATCTCCTGAATCGGACCAGCCACTTCGCGACCATGCAAGTTGCGTACCTGGCAAAGCGTTCGACCGGCATTCGATCTGTCGCGGAGCCGGCCGGCCGCCTCTCTACAGCGCTCACCATTGTAGCCGCCCGCAAAACCTTTGCGCTCAGGATGTTCGCTCGAGCGCGCCAAATTCTTCAGAGAGGATGGTTCCCAGTGTCGGGGTTCGCGGACTCCATGAACCTCAAGCATTCCTCTATCGTCCAGGAGGGAATCGCTCCCGGACGGGCGGCCACAATCGCGCCGAGAGCATTCGCGAATGAAGCAGTCCGTTCCATTGGCCAGCCGAGTTGCAGTCCCTGGAGAAAGGCTGCGGAAAAAGCATCGCCGGCCCCCACCGTATCGACCGTCTTCACCGGATAACCATGGAATCTTTGGAGACCGCCGTTGGACCAGATCATGCAGCCTCGCTCCCCGAGAGTGATGCATAGAACCTCTGCACCATAGTTCCCCGACCAATATTCGCAGAACCTTTCGGGCGAAAATTGCTGCGCGCCGCAGCAGATGCGAAAAAGTGTCTCCGCTTCCGGCTCATTCAATTTAATGATGGATGCCAAACCGGAAAGGCGCTGTACCAGCTCCGGATTCCAATGCCCTTCCCTGAGATTCACATCATAGAAACGACCGGACTTGGGACTTCCGGCGACCAGGCGATCGAGCAATGCCTCATTTCGAGCGCTCGTCTGAGCAAGCGTGCCGAAATAGATCCAGTCAGGGTCCCTGACTGCAGTATCGGAAAGCCGCGAGTCTTCAATATTGAGGAAATCGAAGGCCGCAGGTCGCTTGATCACGAAGGTCGCATTGCCGGATTTATCGGTTGTGACGATCGCCGTGCCGGTCTCCTGCTCTGGGATGACCCGAATAAACTTCGCGCTCAATCCCAGCGCTTCCATCGACTCGATGGCCAATGCTCCCCGCTGATCAGCACCTACAGCACTTATAAATGCCACCTCGTTTCCTAGTCGCCGCGAAGATACTGAGAAGTTGAGCGGAGCACCCCCAAGGAATTCCCGATCGCCCATCACATCCCACAAGAGTTCTCCGATACTAACAATTCGCACAGCACATTCTCCTTGGCCGGGAACCAGAGCGCCTGTGAGGCAACGGTTGGTGCGCCGCAAATTTCCTCATACTGTCATTCCCCATTCGCAGAAGCACTTTCGTCCTTGTGCCTCAATCGTGGCGCGTGGAGGGTTGGGCCGGAACTATCCGCTGACGCGACAGGCAGAACCACGCCGCGGCGTTATTATCGAGGAATTCGGCTGATCGCAGCTCCACGATCTCCAGCGCCGGCTCTACGGCGATGGCAACCTCGCATGCCGAGCGGCGCGGCGGACCGGACTCGCGTGGCAGGCCTTCCGTGCTGCCGATCAGGCTCAGCCACAAGCCGCCTGGCGCCAGTACCTCGGCGACGTGCGCTGCGAACCGCTGCCGTTCGCCTGGTTCATCGAATACGTGAAAGCAACCGCGGTCGAAGACGAACTGGAATGGGCGATCGGGTGGAGGCGCGCCGAGAAAATCCCATGTAGCAAAGCGGCAGCGCAAGGCGCGCCCTTTCATCTTGGCCTGTGCTCTCTCGACAGCCAAAGGCGACACATCGACGCCAACTACATCGAAGCCGCGCTCGGCCATCCAAATTGCATTTGTTCCAGTGCCGGCGCCGACCTCAAGCGCCGCGCCAGGCGCGACCGCGCCCGATGTGACAAACTCGACCAGCAAACGCTCTGGCTGCCCGGTGTCCCATGGCAACTGCCCCGAAGCATAACTCTCATTCCACGAAGGGTGCGGCATGACGCTCCAAGTGTAGCTCCATCCGTAAGCGCGCGGCTTCCGTATTCCCGAACGGGGATCAGTTCGGCCGTTCGTTGAAACCTCGCCCGCTAAGAATCAGCGGTACGCACTTCTCTGCCCGCGCAGCCCTGGTCTTTGATTGCTTTGCGCTGGAGATGTGCAGGATGTAGAACTTCCTCCGGCCCGGCGTCAGTGCTGCGAATGCTGCCCTGAGAATCGCGTTCTCATCGAGCTTGGCCTGCAACTCCTCCGGGATAGCGTATTCAGAAACTTTCTTGAGTTCTACCTTCTTCCCGGATTCCTCGATTTCGATGGCCTCATAGAGGTAGTCCGTCAGAGTTGACCGCAAAGACGCGATTTCTTTGACCGACGTGAATTTGATCCACCGCCCCGCCTGGGTATGTTCCCCGGCTTTTTGAAGGATCCGCTTTGGGTCCTTGAGCAGGGCGCCTTTGAAAAAGGCGAGTGCGCACGACTCCTTGAGAGGAATCACGATAGCCACGTTCTTCTTCAGGAAAGTGAAGCAGGGTTTTCCCCACTTCAGCTCGGCTGTCAGATCGCAGTCGAGTGCGATTTTCCGCAGCTTATCGGTTTCCTTTTGCCACTTTTTCGCGTAAGGAACTTTCATCGTGTCAGCCTTTTCTGCGATCTAAGAGGGAAATCCAATTCCACCGGACCGAACCCCCTCGAGAAACGGCACAGGTTGATGCCGGAATTGCGGTGATATTCCGGAGTTGCTCGGAGAGGGCAAACCGGCCTTTCGTTATCCTTATTTAGTAGAAGTCGTTGGAAAACGTTTGACTTATCCAGTGATCCCCATAAGTCCGCCGCGTAGCGCCGCCATTCAAATCCTGAAGTTACCGCGCGCTCAGTCTATGCTTTTGTAAAGTGTGAGCCCCACGCCGCCCTGCCCCATGCCCGGATTCGAGCTCAGGTACAAACCCTTGTTGAGAAATGCGTACGGTCCGCCGACGCGCGCTTCAAACGTTGGCACCAGGGCGCCGAAAGGACCGGCATTGCGCACCATGATAATCTCGCCGTCCGCGGCCTGCCAAAGATAGCGTGCATCGATGATCGCAGGCGGAGAAAGGTGCTGATAGTCTGCACCGCCCATCAGCACCTTCCCGGTGATTCGCCCGCTCAACCCACCACCAGTGATAGGGACAATGTTGCGAATACCCCGCTTGCTGGCGCCTACCATCTGACTCCGCCCCAAAGTCACATTCTCACGAACCAGTGTTTCCCCCTGCTTTTCAGTAGCGCCCTTCCTGCGGTAGTCCCATGGTTGCGCGGGCACGCCGTCCGGCTTGACGATTTTGATTGCCGAGGCAGCATCGACCGGGATATTCGCGGCGTCATAGACACGCAAGGACAAGTTCATACCGGAGGCATCCAACTCCCGCCTGGCCACGTAACGGCCGGTGTTCAGCGATGCATTCGCGCCTGCGTTCGGCGCTTCGATATCTACCACTACCCGGACGTCTCCGGCATTCGGCCCTACCCCTGCATTGTGGATGTAGATGTAGCTGCCGTCCTCTGAGCGCAGCACGATCATCTCCTCGATCTCGATTCCGCCATTCGCGAGTACGAGCTCATAATCCAGCGCCCCCGGCATGACTGTCGCGTTCAGCTTGGCTCCTTTCACAGAGCCTCCCTTGCCAACCCCAATTCGGCGGTGCCCATAAGGCGTCTTGCCGATATCAACCGCGCGATCGAGCGGGATCTCGATCTCAAATGCGAGGGTGCCTCTCTCTGGGCTCGGAATACCACTCGCCATACCGCAATTCCAACGCGCATCCGGAATCAGAGTCCTGTTGCTCGCGCGCTCCTCGGCCTGCCCCATAAGCCCTCGCGTCTGCCCTGTAAACAGCGCGAGTGCTGTATAGGCGCTCAAAATTAGATTCTCCCGTCGCGTCATCATTGCAATTGACCTGCCTCCTGAAGTGACCGGAACACCGCACAAAGCTTAAAGCAACTCAGCGACATGCACCAGGATATTTGACCCAAACCCAAAACGAATCTGGCTAGCTGAAAGAGCTGCACCCTAGCCTCGATCGAAGTCTATAAGTCCACCAATTCTTCCCCTAAGGGTGCACAGGCTAAGACCCTTTTTTGCCAGCACTGTGGGGTGGTGAAATCAAGAGATTAGTGGACAGCTCGTGCGGTCAAGAGTGCCAGTATGGATTTCTTGACCTGTTCCCCGGTGCCATTGAGGAGCGACCACGGGCGGGGATGTCTTATGACGCGCAGCGGACCCTCCTCTTTGACGACTTCGTAGTCAGTACCCCCATCTTTCCGGCGACGAAAATCCAGCGTGACCACCGCCGCTCCAACCCTCAGCCGCTCCACTCTAAAAACCGGTAGCCAGTCGGGGAGCGCCGGATTCACAAACAGCGTCCCCATAGGGGCGTACGGCAAAATACCCAACATTGCTTGAATCATTGCGAATGGCGCCGACGCCGTCCACGCCTGCGGCCAGTCGGCCTTGGTGTACATGGCTGGAAATGGATGTGTAGCATCGCGCTGTTGGCCGGCAAACACCTCCGGTAGACGACAGTGTTCGAAAAGCGAGGCGGCTTCGAACATCGCTTTCGCGACAATATTCATTTCCTTATGAAAACCGTATCGCGACAAACCCATCGCGAACATTCCGTTCATCACCGGCCACACAGGGCCGCGATGGTAGGCGAACGGATTATAGGCCGGGTGGTCCGACGAAAGCGTACGCAAGCCCCAACCTGAGAACATGTCCTTCGCCATCATGCGCCGTACCAGACGCGGGATGACCGCCTCATCGATGAGGCCCAGTCTGAGGCATTGGCACGGATCAGATGCAATCGAGCGGATCAGACGTTTCTTCGCGTCGATGCCCAGCGCAATATAATCATCCTTCTCCATCCAAAAGACCGCGTTGAAGTTTTCTTTGAGCTTCTGCGATTCCTTATAGAGCCTTCTTGCTTGGGCCGCCTCGCCAAGCCACCAGAGCATTTGTGACAAATGGAGCTTCGAAGCATACACGAAGGCCTGCATCTCGCAGGTGCCCAACGGATCGGCTGCCTGGGAGCCATCGGCATGAACGATGGAGTCGCCTGAATCTTTCCAGCACTGGTTTTTCTCTCCTTGCTCGGAGCGAGTCTCGTACTTATAAAACCCGTCGCTATCCAGGCTGTATTTGTCAGCCCAGGCAAGCGCTTTCAAAGCGGGTTCGATGAACGGCCGCACCAGTTCCTTATCTCCGGTCCACCGCCAGAGCCCAGTGACCACCAGAGCATAAAAGTTGGAGGCGGTCACATCGCCGTAGTACAGGCTGTGGGGGCTGTAATTCAGCACCGCGCCGGGACTTGTGTGCACCCCATGCACCATGCGGCCCGGCTGTGCGTCGCGCCAATCATCGGTTTCGGTCGCCTGATACTTCGGCAAGACAGCCAGCGCGCCCCGCAGCATGTCCGCTCCCAGCAGGGAGCTTTCATCGGCTACCGTCAACACATCGCGCCCAAACAACAAGGTGTAGGTTGGGATTCCGGCAGCGGGAACCCAGCTATGCTGCCCCTCGTCCAGATCATAAAGGCGTAGTGCGGCGAGATCGTGCTTTGACCGCTCTAAAACGGTCTGGACCAGGGTATTCAGCGGCTTCTCTTCAGGTATCCGGAATTGTGTCGATTCAGCCAGAAAGCTGTTTCGTTTCTTTTCCCAGTTAGCGCCCCGCTTCTCAAAGCCATAACAGCCGTACTGCATTGGCAGTGGGTGCCCATCAACCAGCGGCACCCAGTTCAGGCACGCATGCCATATGCCGTGCGGCGCCAGCTTCAATTGGAAAGAAATTGAGCTTGCCTTATAGGTTGGTTCCGAATCGGTGTGCTCCAGCCTCAGCTTGATTCCACGGTCGGCCTTCGCCGTACCTTTCTCACCCTGGTGACTGTAGGCGTGTTCGGCCTGATAACCGTATTCCAACTCCCAGGCTTTGTCTTTGGCTTGGCGCCAGCTGCGAACGAGATTTCCGCTTTCTCCGCGCCGTGTTTGGCTAGGATCACCGAAATCGGAATCCAATTCGAGTTCGAGCTTAATAGAGGTCTCAATCTGCGTGTAATTGGTGACGTCCACATCCTCGTGCATGCCGCCTCCAATGGAGCGCGACAAGCGCAGCTCGATCGCCTCCTGAAGCGGACTGCATTCTCCCATTGGAGTCTCTTTGCAATTCGGCGGCGGCGCAATGTAGTAGCCCATCCAGCGGTGTTGCTCAATGTTTGAACCAGCGCTGAATTCCGGCGCTTTACCCTCA
>JAICYR010000181.1 GCA_025934135.1 Acidobacteriaceae bacterium
ACCCTCTTCGATACGCCGAACGAGGATGCGGTCGTGCAGCGGAGTAAAGGTGGTCGCTACAGAGCTGGTTGCCATTGCGTTGCTTCTCCTTCGCGCGAGGGTTTGCCTCGCGAGCTTTTCCATTGAATTGGGCCGGATTTCCGGCAGGCGAGCACCGGATTGGGCCGCAGAGGCCCTTTAGCACTTACGCCTTCCGATTGCTAAGGTAATGGGTTCACTAGAGAGCTGTCAAGTAAGGAGGATGAGAAAGTGAGTAGGATTGACTAAGATTTTCCTACTATTATCAGGCTAAATGCGAATGGCTGCCGTTGCCCTAATGTATTTAGGATGCAGACGTTTGAGCGGAGGCTCCCCCTTCACTCTTCGCGCAGCAACTTGGCCGGATCAGCCGACAGCGCACGCTGAGCCGGAATCCACGTCGCAATCAGCCCCACCAGCATCATCACCAGCACCACGCCGCCCAGCACCAGCGGATCGCGCGAGGTCGCCTGATACACAATGACAGCCAACACCCGGCTCGCCAGAATGCCAAGCGCCAGCCCCACTGCCGAGCCAAATGCCAGCAGCTTGAACGCGCGTCCTAGCGCGGTTTGCAGCAGTTCCCTGCGCTGCGCGCCGAGCGCCACTCGGATCCCCAACTCATGAAGGCGCTTGCTGACCGAGTACGCCGCCATTCCAAAAATTCCCGTGATGGACAGCATTGCGCCCAACAGACCGAGCACGCCCAGAGAAATGGTGGCGGCGCGCGGCGCAAACAGGGCCGTATTCATCTCGCGGTCCCAGGTATTGATGGTGAGGGGCAGGCTAGGGTCAAGGCCGTGCAGAGTGCGGTCGAGCGCGGCGGCAATTTCCTGCGGGCTGCGGTTTGAGCGGACGATCATCCAGGTATCGGTGGACGGCGATTGCAGGATGGGAAGAAACATAGCCGGCTGAGGATCCTCAGCCAGAGTTTTGTACTTTCCATCCTCCACGATGCCGACCACCTGCACGCGCGTGCCGCCCCAGAGTTTGAAGTAGCCGCCCATGGCCTTTTGTGGCGTGCCGAAAATTTTGCGCGCGAATTCCTCATTGACGACCGCTACGCGTGGGGCTTTGCTGTCGTCGTGCCAGGTGAAGGTTCTGCCGGCGAGCACGGCGGTTGCGGCGGCGCGGAAGTATCCCGGCGAGACCGAATACTGCACGGCGTAGCCCGCCGAATTCGATTCCCGGTAATCGGTGGTGCTGTCTCGATAGACCGAGGAGTCAGACCAGCCGAGATTCAGAGGAACCCGGTCGGCGTAAGCCGCCACGGTTACGCCCGGAATTGTAGTCACGGCATCGATCATGCGCCGCTGCATAGCATGTGCGCGGTCGCCGGTGTATCCAGCCATGTCGAGGTCGGTGTTCACCTGGATGGCATGGTGCGGGTCGAAACCAAAGTTGCTGCGCAGCGAGCGCGCGAGTCCGCGCACGGCGACCAGCGAGGCAGTAACGAGTACTGCGCAAATCGCAATTTGAGCGGCGAGCAACAAGTCGCGAGTCGAGATTCTGCGAAGCCGCGCACCGGTCGCGCCGGTTTTAATGACCTGGTAGGGATCGGACTTGAAGACCTGCCGCACAGGAACGATAGCGAAGAGCAATCCGCTGACCAGGGCTAGAAACAGCGCGACCAGATAGCAGCGCGCGTCGGGGCTCACGGCAACGTTGATGGGAAAGTTTGGAATGGGCTGCCATGCGCTCAGCCAGCGCAGGAGCACATTACTGCCGATGACGCCCAGCGCGCCACCGATCAGCGAGACGATGTAGGCTTCCGTGAGGAACTGGCGAAGGATTCTTCGGCGGCTGGAGCCGAGGGCCAGGCGCAGGGCGACTTCGTGGCCGCGTTCCGCGGCGCGCACGGCGAACAAGCTGCCCAGGTTGGCACAGGCCGCCAGCAGAATAAGGAGGGACAGCAGCATGAGGCCTACGACGAATGCGCGAATTGGGCCGCCAAGAAGGTCTCCGAGCAGCCCTGGTCTGGCCAGCGAAAACGTGAGGTTGTCATCATCCTTCGGGTAGGTTTTGGCCAGATGGGCGGCGATGGAGTTGAGGTCGCCAGTGGCCTGAGCTGGAGTCACACCCTGCTTCAGACGGGCCACGATCCACATGCCTCGCGCCCCGCGCCGGTCGAGGTCGCTGTTTCCTTGGATTTGCTGCTGGTTGACAATGGGTACCCAAAGAGCGGGAGAGAAAAATAATACCGTGCCCCGGAACTTCGGCTGCGCGACACCGAGGATGGTGAACGGGATTTTATTAAGCTGGACGACGCGCCCCACAGCATTGGGGTCAGAGTGAAAGTGGCTGTGCCAATAGGCATAGCTGAGAACGATATATGGCGCGCTGTTGGGGCCGTGCTCATCATCGCTGTGAAAGAACCGCCCGAGATAGGGCTTCACGCCGAGCACGTCGAAGTAGTTTCCGCTGGTCTCATAGAGCCAGAGGGAAGAGGGGTTACTGCCGGCATCCAGCCCGGCCGGGGCCATGGTATAGAGCGCCATGCCATCGAAGGCGCGGTTGCGATCCCGCAGATCGATGTAGTCGGGATAGGACTGGGATGGTTGGCCATTTTGCTCGAGCATGTATAGGTTTTGCGCTCGCGGCACATTTGGGGGGCGCAGCACCAGCGTGTTCAGAATGCTGAAGACGAGCGCGTTTGCGCCAATGGCCAGGGCGAGGGTGATGATTGCAATGAGGGTGAATCCGGGAGATTTGCGCAGGACACGAATTCCGAAATGAATGTCCTGAAAAATGCTTTCGATGAAGTTGCCGCCGAGCGCTTCGTAGGATTCCTGCCTGAACTTGTCGCGGTTGCCGAGCTCGATGCGGGCGCGGCGTTCGGCTTCCGACCGGGCCATGCCGGAGCGCTCCAGGTCGTCCGCCCGGTGCTGGATGTGGGAGCGTAGTTCCTCTTCTATTTCGTCCGCGAGTTCGGAGCGGCGGAATACTTTCGCTGCAACTGAGCGGAGATAGGACAGAAGGCTCATAGCTCCTCCGGTTGCGCAGAAAGCGCGGCGGTGATGGCGGCAACGAGCCGGTTCCAGTTGTCGGTTTCTTCGCGGAGGCGGCGGCGTCCGGCGGCGGTGAGCTCGTAGAACTTGGCACGGCGGTTGTTTTCTGAAACGCCCCACTTGGATTTGAGCAATCCTTGGCGGACGAGGCGAAACAGGCCCGGATAAAGCGCGCCCTGCTCGATTAAAAGCGCGTTGCCGGAAATTTGCCCGATGCGGAGAAGAATGCCGTAGCCGTGCAGCGGGCCGAGCGAAACCGCCCGAAGAATCAGCAAGTCGAGAGTGCCGGGAAGAAGTTGAGCCTGGTTGGTCACGCGCCACTCCTAAGATAATAAGGAGAGTAGCGCGGGTACTCCTAAGCTGTCAAGGAGAAGATTCCAAAGCCGCACGCAGATCGAGAATCTCCAGTTCGATCCCACCGAACTCGGGATGCTCGTTCTTCCGCACCTTATACGCCAGGTCAATCCGAGAATCCTGCGCCAGCCCGATTCCCAGAACCCTTTCCGCGCAGTTCCACCCCACAGCGGAAATAGCCTTGCCCGAGTTCGATGCAAGCCGCAGCCGGACATGCTTCTCCTTCATCACGCGCGGCGGCGCCGCCATCCGAAGATTCTCGGCCACAAAAACCGGCTCCTCGTTGTCCATCCCGCACGGCTCCAGCTTTTTGAGCCATGCGTAAAGCTGCTCATTTACCTCTTCAATCGGAAGCACGCCCTCGCAGTCCAGCGGACTGCCCAGATCGGCTTCCGTAAGATTCGCCTCGGCATACTCGGCCAGCCGCGCGCGCAGTTCGGGAACCCGCTCCGACGGCAGCGAAAATCCAGCCGCGTGCGCATGGCCTCCGAAGCGGGTGAAGAGGTCGTGGCAGCTTTCAATCGCGTTTAGCAGATGAAAACTCGGGATCGACCGCCCCGAACCATACGCTTCCCCGTCCTCATGCGCCAGCACCAGCGTGGGTTTTCCCGTACGGTCCACCACGCGCGAGGCCAGAATCCCAATCACGCCTCGATGCCAGCCCTCACCATCAATCACCAGGCAGCGCGACCGCTGAAACTGCTCCTCATCCAGCAGCGCCAAAATCTCCTCCAGCGCGGCCGCCTCGGTATTGCGCCGATCCGTATTGAGCTGTTCTAGCTTTTCCGCTATGGCCTGCGCACGCTCCGCATCCTTCGTCGTGAAAAGCTCCACCACTTCCGACGCTATGTCCATTCGCCCAGCGGCATTGATGCGCGGCCCCAGCCGGAAACCAATATCCACCGGAGTGATCGCCCGCCGCGCCGGATCAATCTGCGCCACGCGCAGCAGCGCCCTTAGCCCCGGATGCACCGGCCGCTCCAGTTCCCTGATGCCCACCGCGACAAAGATTCGGTTCTCTCCCAGCAGCGGAACAGCGTCCGCGACCGTTGCAATCGCCAGCAACTTCAGGAATGACGGCAGCAGTTTGGTCCGCGCCAGCGTGCGGTCGTGGAATTCCAGCAGCGCTTGAGCCAGCTTGAACGCCACCCCCGCCCCGCAAAGGTGCTTGCACGGATACCCGCATCCCGGCTGATTCGGATTCAGAATTGCCAGCGCCTTGGGCAGCGTCGCGTCCGAGCCACTCAACTCCGGAGCGACCGCCGGCAAATGATGGTCCGTGACCATCAGGTCCAGCCCCAGCGCCTCCGCTGCTTCGGCTGCGGCAAAGGCCCGAATCCCCGTATCCACGCTGATGACCAGCCGGACGCCTTCGTGCGCGGCTGTCTCCAGCACCTCGCGCTGCATCCCGTAACCTTCGCGCAGCCGATGCGGAACGTGGAACCGCACCGTGCCGCCCAGCCGCTCTATCGCCGTCTTCAGCAGGACTACCGCCACCGTCCCGTCCACGTCGTAATCACCGTAGATCAGAATTGGCTCCCTGCCCGCAACGGCGCGCTGAATGCGCTCCACGGCAGTCGCCATTCCTAACATGAAATAGGGATCGTGCAGATCATCGAGACTGGGCCTCAGGAATCGCGCCGCGCCTTCGGCGTTTTGCACTCCGCGCGCAATCAGCAACCGGGCCACCATCGGAGGCAGCGCCGCCTCACGCGCAAGCGCTTCCGCTGCCGAAGGATCTCCCTCCCGCATTACCCATCGCCGAATTATGAATTGGGGTACTGCCTCAGTCGTGCTCACGCGGCCCCGGAACTGGCTTACTCTTTCGCTGAACCCTGATCGCTGAGCGCTGAACGCTAGTTGATCGGCCCGTCGTCTTCGTCTGCGCCGCCGTAGGCAATATCGCCAAAGTCCAGCGAGTCGAGCAGGTTCTGGTAGCGCTTATACCAGGGCGTGGTGCTTTCGTGCAGAAAAAAGACCCCCTGATGCGCAAAGCCAATCTGAATAAATCCGACTTTGCCCACATAGGTCGCCAGCGACTGCGCCTCGTCCAGTTCGGGAGCATCGGCATCCGGAAAGCTGGCCTCGTGCAACTCTTCGATCAGCAGCTCAATGTCGCTTTTTTCCAGCCGAATTTCACTCATCGTCAGGAACGGCGCTCCAGCGGCCTTGGCCGTCTCCACAAAGTCCTTCCAGCTATCGACGTTTTCCTCGTCGTCCCACAGCACCGTGGGCACGTCTTCCCCACCCACGTAGGCGGGAACGCGGCGGAGGCCGTGGCCTTCAATAAAGGCCACCATGTCGTCTTTGAGGGAAAGCAGGCTCGTCTGGATCATGATCTGCACCTATTGTCGCAGCTTTCAGTCTTCCCGTACATCATTCTGTATTTCAACCGCGCTTGTGTGCGTCCCGCCACGCCCGCTCGCCGTTGTGCTATATTTCGAGCAAGATACATGATATTTTCCCGCGATTATGTCACATACCTGGCGCGGCACACCGTCGCCGATCTGATTGAAGCCAAAATGATCCGCACCAACAAGGTGTCCGCGGTCAACGAGCGCGTCAACGCCGGCCTGCTTGAGGAACTCTCCCTTGAAGACCGCATCAACGAGGAGGTCCGTGTCATCCTCGACGCCTATCAGGACGAGATGCACCGCACCGGAGCGGCCTACGCCGAGATGTTCAAAAAGGTGAAGCAGGAACTGGCGCGAAAATATAAGGCGGTGCTGTGAGAATCTCCCGAGACAAACTCAACAAGCTGGCCCACGTCGTGGCCGATACTCTGGCCGAAACCGACGAATGCGAATTCCTCGAAGACCGCAACACCATCCGGCAGACCGCCCGCGCCATTCTCGAAAAGCTGCTGATGGAAGAGACCCGAGTCGACCAGGCCGCCCGCCTCAAAATCGCCTCCCAGCGCA
>JAICYR010000022.1 GCA_025934135.1 Acidobacteriaceae bacterium
CCGGTGGGCCAAAGCTGCGCCTTCCATGATGAAATTTCAACATGATGCTGCGCGGTTGCTCCGGGGCCAAGGTTAATTAGGCCGGCCTGAGCAAAGAGCACGCCCAGGTTCACCCTTGTGTGCAGCGGCGAGAAGCCGTGGTCCGAGACAATCACGATAATCCTGTCAGGATCAATGGCCAGCTCCGCCTTTATGAGTTGGGCCACTTCGCTATCAATCGCTTCAAGGACGCGGTCGCTCCTTTCACTGAAAGGGCCGGTCATGTGTTCTGTGTGATCGAGCAAGGCCAGATGCACCAGCATCAAATCCGGCTTATAGCGCTGCATTACGTACAGACCCCAGTAAAACCTCTTCTCATATCCCGGAGGCATAACCGTCGGAAGAGCGGCGTCGGCCAGTTTGCGAAGGCCGGAGGGATGATCGTAAGGCTGATGCAGAAAGTTGGGTTCATCATCCGCACTCGCCCTCTCGTATGGTGGAACAGCGGGGAGCGATTCATCCAGGCCTTTGGCTCCAACGGTAACGGGCCAACCTACGTTCGCAGTGCTAAGTCCCGCGGCGGAAGCCGCTTCCCATAGGGTCTGCACCTTGATGTCTCTGGCATACCAATAAGAATCATTTGCGCGGTTGCGAGTAGGATCGAATTTAGCGTTGGCGTAAATACCGTGCTCGGATGGCCACACGCCGGTCACGAGGGTTGTATGGCTGGGATAAGTAAGGGTTGGGACAACACCTGTAACTCCCTGCGCGTAAGTGCCATCTCGAAGAAAGGCACGCAGGGTTGGAACCCGAAGATGATGCGCATCGGCAGCGGTCACATAATCGGGCCGCATTCCATCAATGGAAATCATAAGGACATGCGGGCGCTGCGCTGCCAGAAGAGGCATGGAGGCAAGCGCGATACAAAAGAACGCTACAAGCAGCCAACGGAGCTTGGATTTATGCTGCGTCAGGATACTCATCGTTTGCCCTTCCTTAGTGGGCGCCGGTCGCCCACTTATGCCAGAGTTCGGGGTCTTTGAGCATCTTGATATAGACGCCCCCCACGACCGAGCGCGCTTGGAAGTGGACCTGATGCGCAGAAATGGTGTCATACCAGTCAGTCATGGGAACGCGGTCGGGGGTTTCGTTCAGGAATTTGTAAACAGGATGCACCAGCGTCTGAAAATCGTTCTGGTTAGTTGTGAGCGTGGCCGTCCATAACTCCCAGTCCAGCTTGGTATAAGTAGCGCGGTTGTCCAGCGGCAGCCCCAACGGATTAAGGTGCTGTTTGTAAAATGCGACTTCTTCCTGGCTGACACTTGCCGGGAAGAGATTGAGCCCAAGAATCGAATCCCATACTAGGTTGTACTTCTGACTCCAGGTGCCCGGCTTGTCAAACGCCAGCCGGTAATGGTCTCCATCCTGGTCCATCTTGACCCATTGCTCCGCCATGTGGGCTGCAGCCGAATGATAGCGCTGGGCGACATCGGAATGCTGTAGTTCGGCCGCGAGCTGGGCGTATGCTCCCAAAGCCTCAATGGCTTTGATGGATAGATTCGCATTGTGCGCGAGGTGGCCCGCGAAATCATCTGTGCTGAGCTGGTTATCTGGGTCGAGGCCATTCGCCAGCAAGTAGTCGGCCCATTTTGTAAGCAGCGGCCAATATCGCCGCGCGAAATCCGTGTTGCCTTCCGCGTGCTCCATTGCCGCAACCAGCAGAAGCACATTTCCTGATTCTTCTACCGGCATCTGGTTGACGGCACTTTCTTCTCCGCCGCCATAAAGCTGTCCATTGGCAAGCGGATAAACACCCAAATCATGCGGCGCAAAGGGGAACTTCCATCGGGAGGATTCCGCATAGCGAAGCACGGGTTCCAGTTGAGCTTCCACAAGCTTTGGATTCAGAAGGAGAAACATGGGCGCGGAGGGATAGATAACATCGACAGTTGAAATAGAGCCGTTGCTGAAGTTTTCCTTCGGCATGAAAAACGGCGTGCCGTTGGCATCTTCCACGAGCTTGTGAGCGGCGACAGCTTGGCGGAATGCAAGCGTCGCAATAGCGGCGTATTCGGGGCCACCGGCGCGGACAAGATCCGCCTGTAGCGCGGCATCATAGTTTTCAGCCTGCTTTTCCAGTGCGGGATATTGCTGCTCTGCCGCTTCCATCATGGCGGCGAAAGTTGGGAACTCCGTGCGCCAATAAGGGAGGAGCTTACGCTGCATGTACTCGACAGAATAGAGGTCGTCATAAGCAAGCAAAAGGTGGCGCGAGACGGGCGTTGTGCTAACTGAACCAAGCGCCAATGCCACATTCAGCGCGGGCGCGGCGGGATGACGGCTCTGCGGAGCGCGAGGCTCTTCCAAGTCATCCGGCTCCGGAAGAGTTCCGGTTTTCAAAAAACCCTGACGATAGCTCTCATTCCCAGCTGCTAACTGCGCCTTTTCATCTTGTGGAACAGCGATGTAGAACCACCCCCAGTCGATGCGAACGTTATCTCCCCAGCGCTGAAGTACGGGCTGCGCCTGGGTGCCGATGCGCAATAAGTTGAGCCCTTGGACCGCTCCCCTCGACCAGAGGGCCGTCTCGCCCGGATCGTTAGTTGCCAGCGTTCCGGCTGCATCGAAGTAGAGCGTCACATGATGCGGGTGGCCGTCGCGCGACTTGGCTGTCCAGGTGAGATAGGTGACAGGGCGCGCCATTACTTTCATGTCATCGGGAAAAGCGGGAGTCATGAATTCCACTCGAAGCTCAATCTCAGGGCTGGTCATAACCACGATCGTGCGGGTGGGCGTAATGATATGGCTCACCTCTTTCAGCGCGGGAATAGGTTGGCGCCGTCTGCCCGGTGCGCCGAGGAAGCGATAATTGTTTCCGTCGATACGGACGATTCCATTCATTGCCTGTTCCGCACCCGTCCAGTGTCGCGTAGGGGCGTCGGTAAGCTTGTCCGCCATAGACCAGACGCTGAAGTAAGGGTCATGCGTAACTAGCGGCGTCGCGGGCGCGCGCAGCGGGGCAGGTGCGCTGGTTTGGGCGTATGCCGCGAACGCGAATAGGACGGAAAAACAGAAGGTTTGAATTGCACGGCGGCAATACCGCATTGGGATTCTATACCTCATTCGATAGTTCGATGGTGTTCGCAAGGATAAATTTTCACCAGGTTGCACGGCAGTTAGTCAAACCGCAGTTGGGATGCGTCGATTCATACGGGTCCCGCTGAGGCCATTTGAGCATGGCGAAGGGCCATAGCGGGTCCTGAGTCATGTGACATTAGAGTGGGCGGTTACCACATGCACTTACGTTCGGGGATGGGATCTACAGTATCCACCATGCGGGAGACCAGCGTGTGCATCATCTCTTCGCGAGCTGGCGTGGCGCTGGATGAGTCCCACAAGTTATAAGTCTCCGACGGGTCCTTCTTCAAGTCATATAACTCGCCGCTGCTGAGCTTCTGGTAGTAGACAAGCTTATATTGCTCTGTTCTTACGCAGGTGGCCATGGGAGGCGGGTTATAGAGCGCGAGCGAATCGAAGTATTCGCAATAAATGGAATCGCGATGGTCGGTGGTGTGACCGGTAAGGAGCGAAGTGAGCGAACGACCCTGCACGCCGACCGGAATCGGCAACCCAGCCGCTTCCATAAGGGTAGGCGCGAGATCAACCATTTCGACCAGCGCATCGCTGCGCAGGCCAGCCTTATACTTTCCAGGCCAGCGGATGATCATGGGAACGCGAATGGCTCCTTCATAAAAGTAGGGGCCCTTCAGGAATATGCCGTGATCGCCCAGCATTTCGCCGTGATCGCTCATAAAGATGACGATAGTATTGTCGGCCTGTCCGGATTCCTCAAGAGCGTCCAGCATTCGGCCAACTTCGGTATCCACCTGCTCGATCATGGCGTAGTACGCGGCCTTGATTTTGCGGTGATCGTAGTCGCTGGTCTTGGTGAACGATACTCCGTGGCCGCCGCTCGCACCTTTATGATCGATCTGCTGATAGACCGGCTTGTTGTCCAGCTCGCCTTCATGGTAGTTGGGGGAGGGGATATCTTCGGGGTGGTAATGGTTGAGGTAATCCGCCGTAGGCCAGTAAGGCGCATGAGGTTGATAGATATTGACCGACATAAGCCAGGGATTGAATTGCCGCTGGCCGCGGAGAAATTCAATTGCCATGTCCGAGCACCAAGCGGTCTGCGTATATTTGGGGTCAAGCGGCATGCCCCACGCACGTCCGTGCAGACCCTTAGGTGGTTCAGGAATTTTTACTCCCAACTCGGATAGCCAGGTGCGCCACATATTTTGGCCGGGCCATGTATTACTAATATCGTGGCTCCATTTAAAAACGCTGTAGCCGTCATCGATGCGGTCCTCAAGCCGTCCGCCGAAGGTTGGCGAAAGATGCAGTTTTCCGGAAAGCCCGCAAGCATAGCCGGCATCGGAAAGCATTTTCGTAACGAGCCGCTCGTCAGGGCGGATGCGCTGCCCGAGTGCGCGCAAGCCCGTGGTGTGCGGGTAGCGCCCGGTAAGGAAGCTGGCGCGCGACGGCGAACATACCGGGTTCTGTACGTATGTATGGGTCAGGGTCACTGACTCAGCCATCAGCTTCTTCAGGTTTGGCGTGTGGATGTGGCTATTGTTGAGCCCCTCTATGGTGTCGAAGCGCTGCATATCGGGACAGATCCAAAGAATGTTGGGCATTCTGCCGCCATTTACCTCGGCGGGCGGATGAGGCCAGATATGCTTCTCCTGACGGGCGGGCTTTTGCGCAAGGTCCGCCGCGCCAGCCGAGGTTGTGGCCAGCGCACCTGCCGTCAGCAGCGATGACTTGAGTAAATCGCGACGATTCATTGAAGGGCATTCTCCTAAATATTTCCAGAACCCATTATGTATTGTTTTTCTTCGCGTAAGCTGGCGAACTCAAAACATCAGCTTGACAGCGAATTGTATCTGGCGTTCCGGAGGCGAAGACCGCACGCCGTTGATCTGTCCAAAGGTATTGCTGTTGACCGCGGTGTTAGGACGATCGAAATGTGGGGTATTCGTCAGGTTAAAGGCCTCGGCGCGGAATTGCATATGCAGTCGCTCCAGAAGTTGTGTCTCTTTCGTCAGTGAGAAATCGAGGTTTCGGATGCCGGGCGCGCGAACGGCGCCTGTTGTCCTCGATACATTTCCAAAAGTGAAGGCGTCCGGAATTGCGAAAGCATCGGTGTTGAACCATTCAGATACCTTGTCGGCATTGGAGCGCGATGACGAGAGCCGCGGGCTGACGCCCGGCACCCAGTTGGGCCGGTTGCCTCCGCCTGCGATGGGAGCAGAAAAGACGAGCGGCTGCCCGCTTTGTTCCGTCAAAATTCCGGAGGCTTTCCAGCCGGCGACGAACTTTTGAATCACGCGGTTCGCGTTGGAGAGTAGGAGTCGGTCGCGCCCGAAAGGCAGATCGACGACTGCGTTCAAAATGAGAGATTGGGGAGTGTCGTTCTCAGAGAGTGACTTTTCGGCTGCCAGATCATAGAAGCTTTGGACGCCGGTGTTGTTTGTAGGACCGATGTTTGCATCCTGAGATGTGATGTTCGACATCCACTTGCTTATGGTATAGGCCGCAAGGAAGGATATGCCGTGGCTGGTCCGCTTAGTCAACTTGAATTGGGCCGACTGGTAGTTTGATCCGCCCCAAGTCATGTTTTCGACCGATATGCCGGTAAATTGTGGGTACGGGAGCAGAAGTTGCTGCTGCGAAACCGTAGGTTTCGACAGTACTCCAATACTTACAAAAGGTTGGAATGGGTTTGGCACCTCGGCCTGCAAGGCTGTGCCCATGCTGAGATATTTTGGGTCGAGCGTGTTGAGTTCAAAATTATGCGCTAGATGGAGACCGCGGCTGCCCACATAAGCTGCTTCCACCAGAATGTTGGAGGGAAGCTGCTGCTGGATTCCAAGGTTCCATTGGTAGGACTGGGGCGTATCGGGGTGTGCGTCCCACACATCCAATCCCTGCCCAAGGTTGGTGGCCGCTCCGAGAGTACTTCCGGCCGGCTGAATCACACCTTGAGGGTAGGGATTGCTGAGCAGATTCTCCGGAATCAGGCCGCCGTTGGTCGTTGCTTCCCACCCGGTTGAAGAACTGAATCCCATGTTCGGGCTGAATCCAACCGCGTTGTTGCTGATTTCCAGTGGCGCATACATAACTCCGGCCCCAGCCCTAACCACAGTTGTGTGGAACGGGTTGTAGGAGAAACCGGCGCGCGGTCCGAACTGGAATGTATTCCAATCGTAGACCTTGGAAGGGGTGCCGTTTACGCTGGCGAAAACCAGCCCGCCGGTGAGGTCCGGAAAGGAAGGATTGGCCGCCGGGCTTTGCACTCCTGTGTCAAAGTAATTGAGTTTATTGTGCCGATCGGTGTAGGGGCTCTCCGTCTCATAGCGCAGGCCGAGGTTTATGGTGAGGTTGTTCGTAAGCCGGATATTGTCCTGCAGGTATCCCGCCATGTACCAGTCCTTCAGCTCATTGCCGGAACCGATGGGCATGTTGCCTCCGCTTCCGACGCCCAGTAAGAGGCTGGCCATTGCATCGCCCGCCGTCGAACTCGCCTTGTTGGGATCGGATCCCTGGGTCTGTGCCTTGGCAAAGGAAAACGAGCCTGCGCTTGAGTTTACGTTGAAAAAGTTAATAAGGTGCATGCGAACATCGGTACCCATGATGAACGTTTGCCGTCCGTAAATCTTGGTCAGCGAAGTCAGCAGGCTATGTGAATCATTGCCGTTGAGGAGAAAGCTCTGTCCGTTCATGGGCCCATATCCCGCGACATTGATCGAGGGGAACATGGGGATAGTAATCTGGCCCACAAAAGAATCGGGAAAGCCGAGCGTCGAGGCATCAAAACCATAGCTCCGGGTCTGGCGCGCCTGATACCAGCGGGCGTATCCGTAATCGATGGTAAGTAAAAGGGTGGGATTAATGGTCACGGTGTTGTCAAAGGCGAATGACCAAGCGTGAAACTTGGTTGTGCCGACTGCGCCGGGGCCGCCGCTGGCGACATTCCCGTAAGTATCCGGCTGGACAAGGTCGGTCAACAGCCATCCGAATCTACCAAAAAAGTGATAGTGCTGGTTCACGTTTTGATCAATGCGGACGCTGCCGCTGTTTTGATTTACCCGCTTCGGTGCGTTGCTGATGTAGTTGTTTGCGCCCGTGTTGGGGGCCCCCTGGGTATTCGGCTCTGGATAGTAGCTCATCAGCTTAAGTGCAACAGGATCCAACGTCGGGATTTTATTGTCTTGAAATTGCGTGCGGATATATTTGCCGGGGTGATTGGGGTCCGGCTTCGTCGAGAACGGATCGTAGATCTTCACCAGATTGCCGGCGGCATTGAAGGTCTGGCTGAAGTCTCCCTGTCTTTGAAGATCGGTGGGTACAGTTGTTTGGTATGTTGAGCCTTGGATGCGGCGCGTCCCCTGATAATCCACAAAGAAGAAGGTCTTATCGCGGCCACGATAGATGCGGGGAAGATAGACAGGACCGCCGACGGCGAATCCGAACTGGTTCATTTGCAGCGTTGGAATGCCCTTGCCCGCACGGGCATTGAAGTAGTCGTTGGCGTCGAGGGCGGAGTTGCGGAGAAAATCGAACACCGTCCCATGCAGGTCGTTGGTTCCGGACTTGGTCGTGACGTTGATGACGCCGCCGCCGAAACGCCCATATTCCGCCGAAAGGCTATTGCTCTCTACTTTGAACTCCTGGGTGTCATCGACGTTGGGGATGGTGGTGATCTGGTCAAAAAAGCCGGTCGTGCTGGGAATTCCGTCAATCAGGATTTCATTGCTCTGCGCTTGGCCGCCGCTAATGGAGAAGTTTGTGTCCCATGTGGTGTTGACCGCCACATCTCCGAATTGGCCATAGGCGGACTGGTTGAAGGTGACGCCCGGCGTGAGCTGGATGAGGCGGAAGCTGCTGCGCCCATTGAGAGGCAGGCTGCTGATGGTCCGCGCCGTAATGACCTGTCCGGTGGAGGAGGTTTGCGTATCGAGGAGTGGAGGCGCTCCGCTGACCACGACCGTCTGATTTACGGAACCCACGGAAAGCTGAACATTGACCTGAGCGACTTGCGCCACCTGGAGCGTAATGTCATCGCGCCTGGCTTGGGTAAAGCCGGAGCGGGAAACCGTAATCTCATAATCATCGGCGGGAGGTAGCAGCGGAGCCACGTAAGCGCCCCGACCGTCGGATTTAACGACTACTCTGATTCCTCTGGCGTGGTTCGCAACGACCACAGTCGCGTCGGGAATCGCGGCCCCGCTGCTGTCCGTAATGCGGCCCGTTAACTGCGCGGTTTGCTGCTGTGCGCTGGCGCTGAACGCGATAAAGAAGATGAGGGAAAGGAGGAGGGCGGCAACTTTACGATTCGACATCATGGGTATTGGCCTCAAAAAAATATCTGCTAACCATAAACGCGCTTGGCTCGAGGATTCAGAACCGCAAGGCAACTCGCGATTGGCTTTTACGTTTTACCGTCGCCGTCGGTCGGCCCGGCGAAATCTCCCCCGGTTGCTTGCTGCCCGTCCGCATCGTTACGGTTTCGACTCGTTTTAAACGTTGGTCAATGCTAGGAAGTCGCTAGCGCGGCGGTCAATGGTTGAATGCGCGCATTTTTCAATAGTCCTGCGGGACTATGTAGCGGAAGGCGCTGATCCGTTACAATTCCGTCTAATTCTCAGGTGCAGGGTGAGTGAACCGATCCGTATTTTCGTAGTAGATGACCATGCCGTGGTCCGGCTGGGACTGAAAACAATGCTGGAAAGCGAGCCGGACATGAAGGTGGTGGGTACTGCGGCCAGCGGCAGGGAAGCTCTACAGATGATTCCGGAATTGTCACCCGATGTGGTTGTGACAGACCTGCGAATGCGCGAGATGAGCGGCGAGGCCATGCTGGTGGAGCTTCGCCGCAGTTGCCCGCAAGTCCGTTCCGTAGTGCTGACAACGTACCGCTCGGACGAGGATGTGTTTGGGGCGATGAAGGCCGGTGCCATGGCCTACATCCTGAAGAGCTCTTCGCTGGAGCAGGTCACGCAGGCCATTCGCAAGGTCCACGCGGGCGAACGCTCCATTCCGCCGCACATCGCGAACCAGTTGGCGCAGCGACTCGGGAGAAATCCACTAAGCGTGCGCGAGCTGGAGATTCTGCGACTGGTCGCCCATGGAAAGAAGAACTTTGAAATTGCCGATGATCTGTCGATCAGCGAAAACACGGTCCGAAACCATGTGGTGAGCCTGATGGGAAAGCTTGGAGTGCGAGACCGGACAGAAGCTACCGCCGTGGCCCTGCAACAAGGGCTGGTGCGGCTGGAGGAAGAGTAGAACTATCCGTCGATCTGCGCGGCGTCCCGCTTTGCGGCATCATGATAGCGGTCGCGCTGCCGCTTCCAGATGTATTTTGCCCAATCGGCGACAGTGACGCGGCGCCCATAAGGCGAGCGAACTGAGATTACGGTGCCCTGCCCCGGAACGCTGGTGATCTTCAGTTCAGCGGAAACAGCCTCACAGCGGCGGCGCATGGTTTCGATGCCGAAGCCACTGGAGTCCTCCTGAACGAATCCAATCCCGTCATCACACACCTCAAACGCCACATGCTTTGATTCGTAGCGAAGGCGCAACACGATGGTAGTCGCGCGCCCATGCCGGATGACATTGCTAATGGCCTCGCGGCCCACCTGAAAAAGCGTGTCCCGCACAGGGAAGGAAAGCTCGTGAGGTGTTCCCGCGCGGTCGAGCACAAGCGGGAGCGTGTCGGCGTTTAACATGCGCACGGCATAGTGTTCGAGCGCGACCAGAAGGTCGCGCCCCTCGTCCGCGTCCGGATGCAATGCGGCAATGCCGGCGCTTGCCTCGCGGTGGGTCTGGGCGACAATGTCGCAGGCGAGGTCCAGCTTTTCCGTGAGGTTGCCATTCGTGGTCCCACTGCGAACCATGTTTCTCATGCCCTGTAGATGGAAGCCAATCCCGGCGAAGCTTTGAGCGAGCGTATCGTGCATTTCGTGGGCAAGCCTTTCGCGCTCGCTGAGAATCGCGCGCATCTTCCAGCGCTCAATCCGGAGGTAAAGAAAAAGCCCAAGCAGCAGCACCAGGACCAGTGGAATGATGATCCTGAGAATACGCGGGCCGCTCCACCATGGTGGTCCAGCCAGCACTTCGATGTCCGCGGGCGAGCGGGTGAGAAGGGTGAAAGCCGCTCCGTTCGCGCCCTCGCCCAGCACGCAGATGCCGTGGACCCGCAGCCAGCTCCCTGGCTGCCAGTCCGCATAGGTTTCCGGCGAAAGCGTGTTCCTGAGCACGGTGGTAAAGGACTGGGACTCGTCACCCATGTTGAGCACGATGGTTCCATCGCGCTCCATGTGCTTTGACCGGAGATAGCCGCGTATCTCCACCAGCGATGAGTTGAACGCGCCGCTGGCCGCCTGGGTGCTCGAGATGGAGAGAGGCACGGCTAGCGTGCGGTCCCACAGCAGACGTATGCTCGACGCCTCCACGCGCGAAGTGTAGCCGGAGTTGGCGAGCGATCCGGCGATCTCAACTTCGTCACCAAGGTTCAGAGAAACCGGCTTGTCCACGTCAACGGCGACACCGGCAGAGGAGTCCTGGACAAAAAGCGGATGGGTCAGCGTGACCACGCCACGAATCCGAAGCGGCTGCGCGGGCAGCTTGGTGTTGCGGAGGCTCTCAATTGAAATGAGCGGCGGCGGTGGTCCGGAAGTTTCGCTGGACAGAAGATAGTCCGAATTGTTGCGCGTGGGGACATAGGTCTGCCCGAAATCCGACTCACGCATATGGTTGTAGTCGGCTTCACGATCAGGAAAAACGGGGTGACCCACCGAGCCGGTATGCGAGCGAATCGATTCCCAGTCACCGAGCGTTGCGCGGCGGACAGAGATGTTTCGCCATGCGCCGCCGGTAGCCATTGAACGCAGCCCGATCTTTCCCTTCAGCACACACGGAGTTTCCTCAAACGCCGACCACGCTTCCTGGCCAGTTTGAAGGTTTGTCGCGGTGGCCCCAATGTGGCAGCCCACGGCGACTACCTTGAGCCGGTACCAAGTGGATGGCTGTACGCCGCCAGGCATTGCAACCGGCTGTGCTTCCATCCATCCGTAGTCAGCGCGGCCGATGATCAGAGCGGACTCCAGACTTCTCAGGCCGACGTAGTAGCCGCTGTATGAATCGATGCCCCGCTCTTCTTTGCCAACTCTGACGATGATGCCCACATCGCCTTCATGCCCGATCATCTCCAAGTCGGCCTGCATCGTGTAGTTGGCCCAATCGGGCGATCCGGTGATGAGCTTCGCGCCGCGTTCATCGGAGCGATTGAAGACAGTTCCGTTTGTTAACTGCCAGGTGCCTCCGTAGGGTTGCCACGCTTTCGCGCTGTGCGAGGCGAACGAATCGTGATAAGGCAGAGAAAACCGGGCATAACGCTGCACCAGCAGAATGAGCAAAGCCGCAAACGCCATACCGCAGCCGGCGAGCAAGCCTGCTTTTCGCCAGGACCGGAAGTGGCGTGTCATGGTTTAGGTCTCCAGCGCAAGGAAAGGACCTCCTGCACCCGGGCGTCATTCACGTTGCGGCGCGTCACCAGGAGCGGCTCGACGTATCGTCGCGATGGCACACTTTCGCCGCGCCTTTGAGCCGCAATCTGCTGAACGGCGAGGTTGCCCATTGTTCGTGTGTCCTCGATCACCAGAGAGTCGATGAGGCCGTGGCGCAGCAGAAACAGCAGGTCAAGCGTCTGGTCGCAACCAATGATTTTGATTTTGCTCTCAGATCTCGTGCTCCGCACCGCAGCGGCGGCACCCCGGGTCGCGTTAATTCCGAGCGCGAAAATCGCTGATAAGTCGGGATGAGCAAGAATCGCCTGCTCGGAGGCCAACTCCGCCTGACCGAAGCTCATTGAGCCGGACACCTGGTCCACAATGCTGATTCCGGGCGCGACTCGCTGCAGGGCGCGCTCGAAGGCGTCGGCACGCTCCACGCTGCCCGGCGACAGTGGGTCGAAACCCAAGACCATGATCTCTCCCTTGCCGTGCAGAAGTTCTCCGGCGCGGGTGGCGGCCAGCTCCCCCATCTTCTCCGCGTCATTCAGGACAAAGGAAAGCCCGCTTTGCGGCGCAATCGGGATCGGCGCGCCAACAATTACAACCGGGATTTTTTCCGATAGCGCGCGTTGGATTACGGTTCCGAGTGCGAAAGAGTTGTTCGGGCTTAGGACCAGGCCGTAATCGCCGGAACGAATCGCCCGCTCGGAGAGATTGATCTGCTGCTCCACGTCATCGTCGCGCGTGGGGCCGTTCCAATTGATCTCAAGGTTCTGCTTGTAGGCCGCGTCAGCCGCCCCACCGTGCTCAGAAACCCATATTTCCTCGGCAGTGTCGCGTGGAATCACGGCGATCGTGCGGTTGGAGCTTTTGCGGCAGGCCGTGCAGCAAAGCGCCAACGCCAACACCAACGCTGTACTGGCCCCGCGATTCATAGCGATCATCCTACTGCATTCGGTCGCCGTCTTCTCTTAACTCACAAAACCGGGCCGCGCGGCCTACATCATGTCATGTCGCAGATATGGCGGCGAGGGCATGGCGCCCTCGCGCACATTCTGCGGAGTTTCCGGCATGGGCCAGGGCTGCGCGCCCACGTACTTCGCCCACTTGTGGTAGTCGGCCGCCATGGCCTTCACCCGCTGCGGATACTGGTCCGTGAGGTCGTGCATCTCGGTTCGGTCGGCATCCATGTCATACAGCTCCCAGTAGTCCGGGAAGCGCGAAACCAGCTTCCATTTGCCGTCGCGCATGGCGGCATTGCCTTCGTGCTCCCAGAAGATCGCGCTGCGGTCCCGCGGGCCGCCCTCGAAAATCGGCTTGAGACTTTTGCCCTCAAGAGGCGGTGGGGCCTGCCCGGAAATCGTTGTCGAGGGATACGGCACTCCGGCGACATCGAGGCAGGTAGCCATGATGTCGGTCTCGTGGCCAATCTCGTTTGTGAGCGCATTCTTCTGCTTGATGCCCGCGGGCCAGTGCACCACCAGCGGCGTGCTGATGCCGCCCTCGTGCGCGTAATGCTTGTAGAGCCGGAACGGGGTGTTGCTGCAATTTCCCCAGGGAATGCCGTAGCTCTGCCACGTGTCCTCGGGGCCAGGCATCACGTCGGGCCGATTGCCGACGCGCACCGGACGGCCATCGAGCGTTTCAAAAGGCAGCCAGATGGGCCGGTTCGCATTGGTCGCAGGAACGCCGAACTCCTCATAGTTGCCGCCGTTGTCCGCCATGAAAAAGATGAGCGTGTTGTCGGCAATGCCCATCTGTTCGAGCTTGGCGACGATCTTCCCGATGTTCTGGTCCATGCGGTCGAGCTGTGCCGCGAAGACGGCCATGCGGCGGCTCTCCCATTCGTGATGAGAGGCCAGTTCCCACGGTGGAACCCGCGGGTCGCGCTTGGTGATGCCCCACTTCTCCTCGACAATGCCCATTTGGGTCTGACGCTGATGGCGCTCTTGACGCAGCGCATCCCAGCCATCGCGATACCGGTCTTTGTACTTCGCAATATCTGCTTCGCGCGCCTGCAGCGGCCAGTGGGTAGAGGTAAAGGCGGTGTAGAGGAAGAACGGCTCTTTCCCGTGCCCAAACTCATCGATGTACTGGACGGCGTGGTCGCCGATCGCGTCGGTGTAGTAGAAATCTTCATTACGTTGGGCCTGTATGGGCGTGTTGTCGTGAGTGAGCGTGGAGGGGTTGAAGTAGCTGCCGCCGCCGACTATGGTGCCGAAGAATTTTTCGAATCCGCGCTGTAGCGGCCAGTTGTGCTTGTCCACGCCGACGGGGGGAGTCAGGTGCCATTTGCCGGCCATCGCCGTGCGATATCCGCCCGCGCGCAGTGCCTCGGCGATGGTCACGCAGCGGTTGCTCAGGTCGCCGGCATAGGCGGGATATGGATAGCGCTTGTAGTCCACGACCATCATGCCCATTCCGGCCTGATGAGGACAGAGGCCGGTCATGAGACAGGCGCGCGACGGGCAGCAGCGAGGATTGTTGTAGAACTGCTTGAAGCGCAGGCCGCCCGACGCAAGTTTGTTCAGGTTGGGAGTGTCGATCTCCGAGCCGTAGCAACCGATGTCAGAAAAGCCCATGTCGTCGGCCAGCATCAGGACGATGTTGGGGCGCGAGGAGTGGGCCTCGCCCTCGACCCGACGCGATGCCTTCGCCACCTGTGACGACAGCAGCAAACCAGCCGTCGCCGCCGAGCCCTGCTGCAGAAATTCCCTGCGGGTCTTCATCGCTCCTCCAAAACAACAATGTAATCCGTTACATCTTCGCAACAGTAGACCGCATTGTCTTCCGGCCTGTCAATGAAATCTGCTCAGGCCGGCAGGTTAGGCGCGCTCGATTTTCGTGTGAGGAAGTAGTAGACGGCTGGCGTGACGATCAGTGACAGAACCATGGAAATGAGAATGCCGCCAATTACCGCAATGGCCAGCGGTTGCAGCATCTGCGATCCCGAACCGATGGCGAACGCCAGGGGAGCCATGCCCAGTACCGCCGCAAGCGCGGTCATCAGAATAGGCCGCAGCCGCCGCTGCGCCGCGTTGAGCATCGAGTCGTAGGCGGACATTCCCGCCGCCCGGTACTTCTGGTCGGCGTCGAGCAGCAAGATTCCATTTTTGGCCACAATGCCGATGACCATAATGAGTCCCATGAAGGAAGCGACATTGAACGTGATGCCGGTGATGAGCAGTGCAAACACCACGCCCGCCGTCGAAAGAATGGACGAAGCCAGAATGGCCGTCGGCGCGGAGAAATCGCGGAACTCCGCCAGCAGCACTCCAAAGACCAGCGCGAGCGCCAGCAGCAACACCCGAATCAGATCGTGAAATGATTTCTGCTGCTCCTGATACGTCCCGCCGTAGACGACGCGCACGCTCGGCGGCAAACTCAGGCCCTGAATGACCTCCTTCACGTTTCTGACGGCGCCGCCCAAGTCTGTGCCTTCCAGATCACCCGTGACCACAACTTCGCGCTGAAGGTTCTCCTCATGGATTTCATTTTGCGGTGGCAACTGCTCGACCGTGGCGAGGGTGCCGAGCGTGGCTGTCTTCCCGGTGGCGCTGTTCAGAAGGGTGTTCTTGATGGCGTCAAGCGAGCTGCGATGCGACTCATCGTAACGAACGCGGACCGTGTAGGGGCGCCCGTTCCGAATGACCGGTTGCGGCGACGGAACACCCTGAATCACAGCCGTCGCGTCGGTCGCGACTTCTTCCGGGGTAAAGCCAAGCCGGGAAGCGATCCCTGGATTCAGGTGAAACATCGTGGCCGGACCGCTGATCGTGTCCTCCACGCCGTTCAGCACATCGACCACTCCCGGCACTTTCTCGATTGCCGCTCCGACCTCTGGCCCCAGCTTGTGCAACAACGCCTGGTCGTCCGAGAACAGCTCGATCCGGATCGGTTGCGGTGCATTGGATAGATCTCCAATATTGTCCTGAAGCATTTGCGTAACTTCAATATTCAGTTCCGGTTCGGCGCTGTTCACCTTTTCCCGAACTTCGTCCATCACCTCATCGATGCCGCGGCTGCGGTTGCTCTTGAGCTTCACGCTGAAATCGCCGGTGTTGGCTTCCGTCACTGCCGCTTCACCCAACTGCATGCCTGTACGCCGTGAGATTGTCTCCACCTCCGGCACACTTTTGATGATTTGCTCCACATGGAGCAAGATGCGGTTTGTTTCCGCCAGGGAGGAACCAGGCGGCGTGAAATAGTCGAGAATAAAGCCGCCTTCATCCATGTGCGGCAGCAGGTTGGACCCGAGGCCATGAAAAGCGAAGTACGTTCCCGCCACCAGCACCAAACACGCGCCCGCGAGCCACAGCGGCCGGGCCAGCGCCAGCTTCAGCCCACGCGCGTGCCACCGCAGCGCGTGCCGCATGATCTTCGTGCTGGACTCAGCCTGGGCCGGGGCATGCGGGTCCGCGTCCTTTGGCAATGCCGCGCCATTCTCGTTTGCTTTTCCGCGCAGCAGATAAAAACTGAGGGCCGGAGTCCAGGTGAGCGCCAGGGTCAGGGAAGTCAGGAGCGCGACCGTCATGGTGATGGCCAGCGCCCGGAAAAAGCTGCCGGTAACACCCGCCACTGCGACGAGCGGAAGAAAGACCACGACCGGCGTAATGGTCGAGCCGACCAACGCAGTTGATATCTCGCGCAACGCCTTGCGGACTGCTTCCACGCGGTTTTCGCCCAACTCGCGGTGGAGCACGATGTTCTCGACCACCACAATAGCGTCGTCAATCACCAGGCCAACCGCGGCCGCGAGTCCGCCCAGCGTCATCAGGTTGAAGCTCTCGCCGAGCACTTTGAGAAAGACGAAGGTGATGAGGATCGTGACCGGAATCACCAATCCTGCCACCAACGACGATCCCCAGTCCCGCAGAAATACCACCAGAATGATGGAAGCCAGCACCAGCCCGATCAGGATCGCGTCCCGCACGCTGGTGATGCTCGACTTCACCAGTTCCGACTGGTCATAGAAGGGTTTTAGCTCCACGCCCGGCGGCAGCGTCTTTCTTAGCTGCGCCATCTCCGCCGCAACCGCGTTGGCCACGGCCACCGTGTTGCTGGAAATTTGCCGCGTGATGCTCAGCAGGACCGCAGGCTTTCCGTCCGCCGTCACGATCGTATAAACCGGCTCGATCCCGGCCTTCACCTGGGCCACGTCACCTACCCGAACCGGGACCCCCGCCGGCGTATTCTTCACCACAATGTTTGCCAGCTCGGAGGCATCGTGCGCCTGCGCGCCCACCAGGCCCAGCACCAGTTTGTGGTTGCTCTCATAAAGTCCAGGGGAAGTGATGACGTTTGTTGTGCGGACGGCGTTCAGCAGGTCAGTGGGCGTCACCCCCGCTGCCAGCAGTTTGGCCGGGCTGGGCACAATGTCGTACTCCGGAACCTTCCCGCCCTGCACCTTTACCTCGCGTACGCCGGGAAGCCGATTCAACTGCGGCCTCAGATCGTAGGTCGCCAGCTCCCAAAGGGCTGTTTGCGAAAGCGTGTCCGACGTAAGGCTGTAGCCGAGGACGGGAAATGACGCGAAGCTGAGCCGCAGAGCTTCGATCTGCGCTGTGGCCGGCAGACTTTGCTGTACCTGGGCCATGGCCGCATCGACTAATTGCAGTGTCTGGAACATGTCCACGTTCCAGTTGAAGAAGAGGCTCACCTCGGCGGAGCCGCGGCTGGTGTTCGACCGCATTGTCACCAGCCCCGGAACCACCTGCACAGCCAGCTCAACCGGGCGCGTGATCGTCACCTGCATCTGCTCGACCGGCATCACGCCGTTGTCGATCCTGATGATGACGCGCGGGAAGTTGGTCTCTGGAAACACAGATATGGGGATCTGGGTCGCCAGGTAGACTCCGGCAATCGCCAGCACAATGGTGAAGAACAGAATCGTGCGCGCGTGGCGCAGCAGCCAGTATGGGCGCTCCTCCGCCGCTCCGGGTCGAGCCAGCTTCAGAGATGAAGACATCATTAGTCTCCTCCGCCCGGCTCGCTCATACCCGGATTGTTCGAATCCGGTTTGCCGCTTTCAATCTTGACCTTGGTCTTGTCCGCCATCGCGTATGCGCCGTTGGTTACGACGGTTTCGCCGGCCTTCAACCCATCGATCACCTGGACTTTCCCATTGTCGCTGATCCCAATCCGCACCTCGCGCTGGTGCGCGACATTACTGGAATCCACCACCATGACGGTGTGCTTGCCGTCCGGGCCGGTGAGCACGGCCTCTTTGGGAACCACGAGCGCGTCCTTCACGGTTTTGCTCTTAATAGAGACCTGGACCGGCGTGCCCGCCTTCAGACCTCCATTCTTATTCGGCACCTTCACCCAAACTTCGATTGTGGTGCTGCCGGGATCGAGCGCTGGGCTGACGAGGGACACGGTCCCCGGAAAAGACTGGCTCCCACCATCCAGCGTGACACTGGCCGGCTGGCCCACTTTCAAAGTCCGCGCGGCATCCTCCGGCAGATGCGTCTTGGCCAGCAGCGCCGAGACATCCATCACGGTAATCAGCGGAGTTCCCGCCGAAGCGGTTTCGCCTGCGTAGAGCGACCGATCCGTCACCACGCCGCTGATGGGGCTGCGAATCTCGGAAAACTTGAGCTGCGCCTCCGCGTTTTCGTACTTGCCTTTGGCCGATGCGAGTTGGCCCGCCGCAGCCTTCAGCGCGTCCGCATGGCTGACCGCTTTGAAAGCCTCAAAATGAGTTTTGGCCCTGTCATACGCGCTCTGCGCTTGCACCAGACTGGCCTTCGCCGTATCCACTTCCTGGCCCGGAATCGCCCCCTGCTGAAAGAGCGACTTGCGGCTGTCATACATCTTCTGGGCGACATCCAGGTTAGCCTTTGCCTGGTCCAGTCCAAGTTTAGCTGCCTGCAAATCGGCCGGGATGGATGCCTTCGTTGCCGTGCTGTAGGCCGCCTGCGCTTGTTCGTAGCTGCCCTTGTTGTCGAGCGCGGCGGCAGCCAGATCGGCGTTGTCCAGCACCGCCAGCAATTCGCCCTTTTTCACTTTGCTTCCGCGCGTCACATAGAACTTCTTAACCGGCGCCGCGATTTTAGGAGTGATGGCCGCCTGCGCGATTGGCGCGAGCACCGCGTCTCCCGTGACGTACTGCGATATGGATTGCGGCACGACTTGCTCGGCCTGCACTTGGACCACCGGCTGACTCTCCGGCTGCTGCTTCGCGCACCCTCCCGCCATCGCCATAATACCCAGCGAAATCGCGAGCAGCCCTAAGGTCCGCTTGCTCGAATCCGGCCTTCCATTCATCCCGCAGTCCCTTCCCACAAATCTGTTTCCAGCTTCACGGCAGCACTCCAGTCAGCGTTTGCAGATTCGCAAGCGCCACCCGGTAGCGGACTGTGCCGTCGGCATAGGCCTGCTCGGCCTGTGCCAGTAGGTTCTCGGCATCCACTACTTCGAGCGCCGTTGCCTCGGCCGCCTTGTACCGAAGGTGCGTCAGCCGCAATGACTCCGTCGCGTCCTTCACGCTCTGCTCGAACGAGGCCACCTGCTTCTGCGCGATTTCCGCTTCGTTGTAATACTCGTCCAGATCAGCCAACAGGCGCTTCTGGGTCTGGGTTAAAGCCTGCTTCGCCACGCTCCTCTTGATCTTGCTCTGCTTCACTCGGTCATGCGTGGAGAACCAGTCCCACACGGGAATGTCGAGCGTCGCTGAAGCCGAGTAGCCCAGGTTTCGCGGCTTCACCGCCGGATTGAGAGACGGATCCAGAGGCCCATAGGTAGCGAACTGCGGCGCATCAATGCCGTAAGTCCAGTTCAACGATAAGTCTGGAAGGTATCCCGCCCGGGCGGCCTTCACGTCCTCGTTGGCCACACTCAAGGCCGCCGTCGCTGCGCGCACATCGGGATTGCTCTTTTGCGCGGCGGCATTCACGGCTGTCCTGTCCGGAAGCGAAGGAGCGGTCCCCATGTCATCGGCAAGGCTGTAACTGGTGCGCGGGTCGGGAAACAGCAGAATCCCCAGTTCCAGCCGTGCGTTCTCAGCCAGCAGTTGCGCGTTTTGCGCGTCGCGTTGGCGCTGCTCGTACTCAAGCTGGGCTTTCAGAACATCGGCATGGGCAACGACCCGCCCCTGCTCCAATTTTTGTGTCAGGCTCAGAAAATCGTTGGCTTCCGTGGCGGCACGCTGCGCGATCCGCAGCTTTTGCTGGGCGGCGAGCAGTCCATAGTATTGCTGCACAACCGTGAAGACGAGCCCGCGCCGTGCGACCTCCGCAAGCGCGGCGGCCTGGGCCGCGGCGGCATCGGCGTGCTTGAGCTGCGCTATCCCCGCCAGCCCCAGCGTTTCCGAGACGACAGCCTGGCTCGCGTACTCATGGATGGCGTTGTTGGCGATAAAGACGAACGAGTCCGGGCCACCGGCCACACCGTTAAGGTTTCGCGTGCCGTTGGATTGGGTAAACAGATATTGGTTGTGATAGCGCACGCTCGGCAGCAGGCCGGCCCGCGCAATCGAACGGTCCAGGGCCGCTGTTTTCTGCGCCGCTACTGCATTGGCGAAGTTCGGTTCGTTCTTCTCGGCGCGCTGGATCGCTTCATCGAGGGTGATGACCACAGGTTGGGTCGTCGCTGATTGCGCGGATGCAGGATTCTGTTCGGATTGAATCGACGCGGGTTGGTTCTGAGCAGCGGCGGCGCAGGCCAGCATCAGCACGGCCATTGGAAGAATTCGCGTTGAAACCCAGCTCGCGCTCGATCGAACTCTGGTCAAAACCGTATCCTTGCTCCCGCCCGGACCACCGATATTCGAGTGCCTTCCGGAAAGGGCTGCCGGTGAGTTCCACTGCGGGCCATTTTATACTTGAGACCGACTTCCCTGTAGTTCTCGCGCTTACTCCACTCCCAGCACCTTCACGATGACGCGCTTTCTCCGCTGTCCGTCGAACTCCGCGTAGAAGACCCGCTGCCATGTTCCCAAATCCAGCCGTCCGTTCGTTACCGGCAGCGTCGTCTCATGATGCAGAAGCAGCGACTTCAGATGCGCATCGGCATTGTCCTCGCCGGTTTGGTGATGCTTGTATTCGGGCCGTGCCGGGGCCAGTTCCTCCAGCCATTTGCCGATGTCCTCAATTAGTCCGCTCTCCAGATCATTCACGTAGATGGCTGCGGTAATGTGCATGGGCGACACAAAGCACAAGCCATCTTTGACGCCGCTGCGCTGCACAATCTCTTCGACCCGGTCCGTGATATGGACCATTTCCCGCCGTTTCTTCGTCTCGAATACCAGATATTCCGTGTAGCTTTTCACGGGTAGTTCTCCAATCTACGCATCGAGAGTCTCACTAAACGACGACAGCCACCTGAGGTGGCTGATTCCAGAAATATTTGGTGCCGAAGAAGGGACTCGAACCCCCACACCCTTGCGAGTACATGGACCTGAACCATGCGCGTCTGCCAATTCCGCCACTTCGGCACGCATAAAATCCAGCTCAGAGAGGCTGGATCGGCAGTTCTTTTAGTGTTGCAAAGCACTTGTGTTGTGTCAAACAGGGCCGGATTTCGGCAATTTTAAGGATGGGCCGAGCAGCGATTCACAAATTCCGATAAATTTCGAGACTATGCAAACGGTTTCGTCCATCCGGCATCCCAACCATAACGTTCTCTTCCCACCAAAGGACACTTTTGCATGATTGACACACGGTCGAACGATTCCATTCCCAGTTCCGAATCCAATGAATTCAAAATACCCGCTTCCCTGGCTGAACAAATTCGCCGCCTCTCCCATGATCTGAGCAACGCCCTTGAGGTAATTATGCAGACCAATTACCTGCTGGGAATGAGCGGCGAAACGGGGCCGGAGGAGTCGGCCAAATGGCGCGAGATGCTGGATCGGGGTGTTATGCAGGCCACTCAGATCAACCGGCAGCTCCGGGATTTCGTTCGTACAAACAGCTAATCCGCGGCCAAAATGAAAACGGGATGCCGGTATAGCCAGCATCCCGTTCGCTATTGTCGCTTTGCCTAGACCAGCTTGGCGTCGAGGCTGACTTCAGTATTGCCTTTGAACAGCCGGGAAATGGGGCATCCAACCTTGGCGTTCTGGGCAGCGGCTTCAAAGGCCGACTCGCTGGCCCCCGGTACCTTGGCCCGCGTAACCAGGTGAATCGCCGTGATAGTGAACCCGGCGTCAGTCTTCTCGAACTTGACGCTTGCGCTGGTTTCCAGCGACTCCGGTGTAAGATTGGCCTGCCCAAGCTGCGCGCTCAGTGCCATGGTGAAGCAGCCGGCGTGGGCTGCCGCAATCAACTCTTCAGGGTTGGTTCCGGTTCCGTTCTCAAAGCGGGTGCCGAAAGAATACTGCGTATTCTGTAAGGTTCCGCTTTGCGTCGAAATCGTTCCCTTGCCATCTTTTAAGCCGCCACTCCAGACGGCGCTCGCTGTGCGCTCCATTCCCGGTACTCCTTTGATTTTTCTTTGAAAAGTTGTACTTCTGGCCTGTACTCCTGTTTAGATGCGTGCGGAATTCGGAAACCCCTGCGTCTACGAGGATAAACAATCCTGAGTTGCGCGTCGAATATGGTTGGTACGTCGCGCCTTCCCGCGCTCGCCGTTTGGCGTTAGTCTTCCTCCATGGACGCAAAGCAAACAGCGGAGCCGGAGCCGAACGGCGCCCGGTGCGAGACGGAAACTCCCGCTGAACACCACTCAGTTTATTGCCCCAACTGTTCCGAGCGGCTCACCGAACGCCGCTGCAAATTGGTTTGTTCCCGCTGCGGTTATTATCTGAGCTGCGCGGATTACTACTGACAGCGTTACATCGTGCGCGTGAGGCAATTCTCTTGATCTTCCGTTCACGGCAGCATCCATCCAAGCTGATACGGCCGGCCCGGGTGCTTGCAGCCTTTCTTCTGCTCTTGTCGGCAGGCTGTGGCGGAAGTGCGGTCGCACCGTCAGGCCAATCTTCATTAGGATCAGGATCGGAAAAGTCCGGCGGCGCGTTGGGATCCTACGTATTGACTGGCGATGTTTCCCCTGTGCATGATCCTTCGATCATTCGTCAGGGCGCGACCTATTATGTCTTCAGTACTGACGCCAACGCTTCTCAGGGCGGGTTCCTGCCCATCCGCTGCTCGACCGACAAGGTGAACTGGAAAGCGTGCGGGTTTGTGTTTAGTGCTCGGCCGTCCTGGATCAGCATAACGGTTCCAGGCGCCACCGAATTGTGGTCGCCGGACATTTCCTACTTCAACGGCCTGTATCACCTGTACTATGCGGCCTCGGTCTTCGGTACAAATAGCTCGGCAATCGGGCTTGCGACCAGCCCCACGCTGGATCAAACTGATCCCTCTTATAAATGGACCGATCAGGGAGAGGTGCTGGCGTCGGACTCCGGCAGCAACTTCAACACGATTGATCCCAGCATCCTGCTGGACGCAGCGGGGAGCATTTGGCTGACTTACGGCAGCTACTGGACCGGCATCTATCAGCAGCAGATTGATCCGGCAACCGGGAAGATCACGACGGGATCAAGCGTGTATCACCTGGCACAGCGCGCCCCATCCGTAGCAAACGATCCAATCGAAGGCGCGTCGCTGATCTACACGAACGGCTACTACTATCTCTTTGCCTCGTGGGACTACTGCTGCTTGGCGAACTACATGCAGGACAACTACAAAATTGCCGTGGGCCGGTCAGTCAGTCCTCATGGGCCGTTCGTGGACGAAAGCGGAATAGACATGGCAGCGGGAGGAGGGACAGTTCTCCTGCAAGGCAACGGGACAACATGGGGAGCGCCGGGAGGCGAGACGGCCTATATTGATGCGTCCGGCGGCGACCTGATCGTATTTCACGCGCTCAATCTGAACCAGAACGGGCTGCATGATCTGTTTGTGAATCCGCTGGGCTGGTCAAATGGCTGGCCTGTGATTCAGCCGCAGGGCGCCGCGAAATAGGCGGTCTACAACCCCGCACTTACCGACGGCTGCCCGCTGACGGAAACAGGCGCGCTTTCCTGCGTGAACTCGCGCTCAATCCGGTCGTTGATTCCGGCTTGGGCGAACTCGGCTGTAACCCGGATGCCGTTCATGATGGCGCGCTCGTTCGACGATCCGTGGCCGATGATGCAGACGCCGCGCACGCCGAGCAGCGGCGCTCCGCCGTACTCGGAGGGGTCGAGCCGGCGCTTGAAGGCGTTGAAGGCCTTGCGCGAGAGCAGGGCTCCCACTTGGGCCGTGACTGTGGTGGTGAGCGAAACTTTGAGCATTTCGCGAACGAGACGGGTGAGCCCTTCGGATGCTTTTAGGGCGACGTTGCCGACGAATCCATCGCAGACGATGACGTCGCACTGGCCGTTGTAGATGTCGCGCCCTTCAACGTTGCCGATAAAGTTGAGCGAGGATTCCTTGAGCAGGGCATAGGTGTCGCGAGTGAGGTCGTTTCCCTTGCCCTCTTCTTCTCCGACAGACAAAACGCCAACGCGAGGCCGGGGAATCTTAAGCACGCTGCGCGCGTACATTTCACCCATGACGGCGAACTGTTCGAGGTTGTGCGGCTTGCAGTCTACGTTAGCTCCCACATCCAGCAGAATGGACGGATTGCCAGTGAGGGTGGGCACAACCAGCGCGAGGGCCGGGCGATCCACTCCGGGCAGCGCGCCGAGGACCATTTTGGCCGTGGCCATAGCCGCGCCGGTATTGCCGGCGGTGACGAAGCCGGCGGCTTTTTTCTCGCGCACGAGCTTAAGCCCCACCCGCATGGAGCTGTCGCGCTTGGCGCGGACCGCGTGCGCGGCTTTCTCGTTCATACCGATGTGCTCGCTTGCGTGGACAATCTCGATTGGCAGATGCTCGCCATCAAGGGCGGAAGAGAGCGCCCGCCGCAGGACGTCCTGCGGGCCGACAAGATGCACGCGCACCGGCAATTGACGGCACGCGAGAATCGCTCCGCGCACCTCTGGATCCGGAGACTTGTCCGAACCCACGGCGTCGAGAGCGATGTCAGTCAGCATCGACAATAAAAATTAGGCTTCTTTTACGTCCAGAACATCGCGGCCCTTGTAGGCTCCGCATTTGGGGCAGGCGCGGTGGGGCAGCTTGCGCTCGTGGCAGCTTGGGCACTCGGAGGTGCCGACGGCGGTGAGCGCGTCGTGCGCGCGGCGCTTGGAGGTGCGGGCCTTGGAATGGCGCCGCTTTGGGTTAGGCATTGCAGATTCCTTTCGTTGAAGTCCGCCGGCTGTTGTGCCCCGGCACACGCGGGGACAGGCGGACTTGCTTGCTATGTTTTTATCCGGCTGGCGAGGTCCGAGAGCGCCGCCCAGCGTGGATCGGCGGGGGCCGGATCGCAGTCGCAAGGATCGGTGTTCAGGTTGTGGCCGCAGCGCGGGCAAAGTCCTTTGCAGTCTTCGCGGCAGAGCGTTCGGGCGGGAAGGGACAAAAGCACCTGCTCCCGAAGAACATCTTCGAGCAAAAGACCACTCCCCTGATAATAACCGATTTCGGCTTCGTCGGCGGTAATGGCACGCTCAGAGGGACCAGCATCGATTCCGAGCGGACGGAAGAGCAGGTCAAACTGGCCCTGGAGATCGCGGCGGACCGGCTCAAGACAACGCGCGCAGGCGACCTCGAACTCGCCCGACCAGGAGGCCTGAAGGCGGATGTCTTCAACGATTTCGCGGTGGCCGCGATGCTCGGGGATGAGGTCGGCGCGGCCGGAAACGGTCAGCGGCAGATCCTGGGAAAGCTCGGGGCCGTAGTCGATAGCGCCCGGCTCGAAGGCGAGGTCTTCAAATGTAACCGGCTCGCGCTCAAGATCGAGAATGGTGATCAACATGGTGGCCTCTTTGTATGTGGATTCTCTATTAAGGGTAAGGAGTGGGCGGGTGGTGGGTCAAATGGGCGGCTATAAACGATGCCCTATACTGGCGGGTGCTGCGGGCGAATCCTGAATTGATGCGGCGGGTGATTCGGCTGGCCTCGGAGAATGTGAATTCCGGGGGCGGTGGGCCGTTTGCAGCGTTGATTGTGAAAGACGGCGCGGTGGTGGCCGAGGGCGTCAACACGGTCTTTGCGTCGAATGATCCGACGGCTCACGCCGAGGTCAACGCCATCCGCAAGGCGTGCGCGGCGCTCGGCGGCTTCGCGCTTCGCGGATGCGAAATTTACACCAGCTCCGAGCCGTGCCCTATGTGTCTGGCGGCGATTTACTGGGCACATCTGGACACGATTTATTTCGGCAACGGCTGCGAGGATGCGGCGCGGGCCGGGTTCGATGATGCTTACATCTTCCGACAGCTTTCGCTGGAACGAGCGAAGCGGGCCATTCCCTCCGAGCAGTTGCTGCGAGATGAGGCACTGGAGAGCTTCAGGTTATGGGAGGCTTCGCCGTTTAAGAGGGAGTATTGAGGGTTACCACTGAGTGACATAGGGCGACGGCGCAGTTTCACGCGTTGGAAAGGGATAGCCATCCGTAAGAAGATCGACCAATCGATTCCCATCAGTGTCATCAAGTCCAGCAGCTATGGTGAGCGACGCATTCCCGATCGTCGCGACTACTTTTCCGGTTTGCAAAAATCCGCGTTTTCCCTCCCAACGAAGATCATTAATGCTCGATGCTGAGTAAGTTTCCTCTGGAGATAGCATCCAAAACTTCCCGCGCTGGATGGATAGTGCTGCACCCTGAATAACAATCCTGCCTGTCAACCCTATATAGATGGACAGCCATCTACCAAGCCGAAAGCTCTGAAATCCGAACAAACCGCCGACCACGATAGCAGCAACCGGAGATGAACCGCCCTGCGGAGCATGTACGACTTGAAGAAGTATTCTCCAAATGGCAGCAACGGTAACTGCGGCCACTCCAACAAATAGCGCGATATAGGGTAGGCAAATAAATACCCTATTCAACTCAGGCAGAATCTGAATAACGGTTTTGTCCGCCTCTTTATTGCTTACAAAGCGAGCCATTGTGACCTAATGTATTTCATCTTTCTTGCGCGGTGAAGAGCCTTCGTACAGCATCGAACATTTGGTTCAGCAATTAGAGAACGAGACTGAACTCACAGCCCGTCGTACACTAAAGACGACACTGGACTCCTCCGCTGGGGAGCCGGAAGTTGCCTATGCCAGAGCAAAAATCAAGAATCGTCCGCTGCTCCCTCATTCAGGCGAGCAATGTTGAGGCGGCATCCCAGCCGCTCGCTAAAATCCGCGAAGCCATGATCGAGAAGCACGTCGGCCTCATCCGCAAGGCGGCGGCAGCCGGCGCGCAGATCGTCTGTCTTCAGGAAATCTTCTACGGGCCCTACTTCCCCGCTGAGCAGTCGGCTCGTTGGTACGACTTTGCCGAGGCGGTTCCGGACGGGCCGACCATCAAGCTGATGCAGGGGCTCGCGAAAGAGCTGCGGCTGGCGCTGATTGTGCCAGTGTATGAGATTGAGGCTGAGGGCTTTTACTACAATACGGCGGCGGTGATCGACCGCGAAGGCCAGTACTTGGGCAAGTACCGCAAGACCCACATTCCGCACCTTGAGCCGGGCTTCTGGGAGAAGTTTTACTTCCGCCCCGGCAACCTGGGCTATCCGGTCTTCGACCTGGGCTTCTGTAAGATCGGCGTTTACACCTGCTACGACCGGCATTTCCCAGAAGGCGCGCGGGCGCTGGGGCTGAACGGCGCGGAGATCGTTTTTAATCCTTCGGCCACCGTCGCCGGGCTGAGCGAATATCTGTGGAAGCTGGAGCAGCCGGCGCACGCAGTCGCCAACGGATACTTCATCGGCGCGATCAACCGCGTGGGGCGCGAGGCTCCGTGGAACATAGGCGAGTTTTACGGGCAGAGCTACTTTTGCGATCCGCGCGGGCAGATACTTGCCGAGGCCGCGCGCGACAAGGACGAGGTGCTGACCGCCGACCTGAACCTCGACATGATTGCCGAAGTGAGGAAGACGTGGCAGTTCTTCCGCGACCGGCGGCCCGACCTGTATGGTGATCTGGTAAAACCGTAGCCATCTCCCACCCTTGACGCAAAAGGCGCGTCAAGGATGGGCACCCGCATTCAAGGGGATGTTATGTCCAAAAAGAATCCTGATCTCTCCGTAAACTTCGCCGGCATTCGCTCGCCGAACCCGTTCTGGCTGTCGTCGGGGCCTCCAACGAACACTGCGGGCCAGGTGATGCGCGCTTTTGACGCGGGCTGGGGCGGCGCAGTGTGGAAGACCATTGGCGCGCAGGTGCGGAATACCACGTCGCGCTACTCGGCCGTGAACCTGGGTCGCCAACGCATGATGGGCTTCAGCAACATCGAGCTGATCAGCGACCGTCCGGTCGAGGACAACCTGCGCGAAATCGCGGAGGTGAAGCGGCGGTATCCGAACAATGCGCTGGTTGTGTCGCTGATGGTCGAGCCGAAGCGCGAGGCATGGCACGAGATTGTTCGCCGTGCGGAGGACGCGGGCGCCGATGGCGTGGAGCTGAACTTTGGCTGTCCGCATGGCATGAATGAGCGCGGAATGGGCTCGGCAGTGGGGCAGGTTCCCGAGTACACCGAGATGATTACATCGTGGGCGAAAGAGGCGGCACGCGTTCCGGTGCTGGTGAAACTCACGCCCAACATCACCGACATTCGCGCCACCGCGCGCGCGGCAAAACAGGGCGGCGCGGATGCCATCTCCGCCATCAACACGATTAATTCGATCACCGGCATCAATCTTGATTCGCTCAGCCCGCAGCCGAACGTCGACGGCCACTCCACCCACGGAGGCTACTGCGGCCCGGCGGTGAAGCCCATCGCGCTCAACATGATAAGCGAGTGCGTGAAGGAAACGGGCCTGCCAGTCTCCGGCATTGGCGGCGTGAGCAACTGGCGCGACGCGGCGGAGTTCATGCTGCTCGGATGTGGGACGGTGCAGATTTGCACTGCGGCCATGCACTACGGCTTTGGCATCGTCGACGGCATGAAGAACAAGCTCGCCGAGTGGATGCAGAGCAAAGGATTCGCCTCCATCGAAGACTTCCGCGGGCGCACCCTCGACCGCGTTACCGATTGGGGCAGCCTCAACCTCGACTACCAGATCGTCGCCCGTATCAACCCTCAGACATGCATCGGCTGCGGGCTATGCGTGACCGCCTGTAATGACGGCGCGTACCAGTGCATCTACACCGATCGCGCGTCCGACGGGTTTGCGGGCCCGGAGAATTCCGTCTCACTCGCAAAGGTTCCGCGCGTGGATGAAGCCGCCTGCGTTGGGTGCAATCTGTGCGCGCTGGTCTGCCCGGTGGACGATTGCATCGAGATGGTGGAAGTCAAAACCAACCCTGAATCCGGGTGGCCCACTCAAGCCGCTTTTGCTTGAGTGGGGAACATTTTTCGATCCCACTATTGTGAGGACCAGGAATGGCATTGTTGATCCAAAACGGCACCGTCGTTACCGCCGAATCCACCACTCCCGCCGACGTGCTGATCGAAGGCAGCACCATCCGCGAAGTCCGCGCCGGCATTCCACCTGAAGGCCACGAAATCGTCGATGCAACCGGCCTGCTTGTCATCCCCGGAGGAGTCGACGCCCACACCCACCTCGATATGCCCTTCGGCGGAACCTACTCCTCTGACGACTTTGAGACTGGCACCAAGGCGGCGGCCATCGGCGGCACCACCACCATAGTCGACTTCGCCATTCAGTCGCGCGGCACGAAGATGCGGACCGCGCTCGACACATGGTGGGGCAAGGCCGAGGGCAAGGCCTGCATCGATTACGGCCTGCACATGATCATTACCGACCTTGGCGCGTCCGGTCTCGAAGATATGGACTCGATGGTGGGCGAGGGTGTGGCGAGCTTCAAGCTCTTCATGGCCTATCCCGGCGTGCTCATGGTGGACGACGCCACCATCTTCCGCGCGTTGCGGCAGACAGCGAAGAACGGCGCTCTGGTCTGCATGCACGCCGAGAACGGCAGCGTGATTGATGTTCTGGTGCGGGAGGCGCTCGCGCAGGGCAAAACCGCGCCCGTTTATCACGCGCTCACCCGGCCCACCGTTGCGGAAGCTGAAGCCGTGCAGCGGGCCATCGCCATGGCCGAGATGGCCGGAGCCCCCGTCTACATCG
>JAICYR010000166.1 GCA_025934135.1 Acidobacteriaceae bacterium
AGTTTCATGCTGCTGAAATTCGCCGTGGGTGCGATGGGGCTGTTCTTTGGATATTTCTTCTTGCGGAGTCTCCGACGCTTCTTCTTCGACAAAAGGCAAGACCGCGAACACATCATCAAGGAGGTTGCCGATGCCGTGGCCATGTTCGGCGGAGATGGGCATGAGGTTCTGAATTCCGAGGCGGCGGAAGTTTTCCGCTCCGGCATCAAGGGCTTCGATATCGATTTTGTTGACGGCGAGAAAGATAGGCTTGCCGGAGCGCAGTAGCAGGCGCGCGAGATCGATGTCCGGCGAAGCCAGTTCCGTGCGGCCATCGACGACCATAATGATGGCGTCGGCTTCTTCAAGCGCGGTCTGGGCCTGCCGGTAGATTTCAGCAGGAATAAGTGCTGGGTCGTCGGGGACGATGCCGCCTGTATCGACGAGGCGCGCGGTGCGGCCCGCCCATTCCACCTCGCCATATATGCGATCGCGCGTGATGCCAGGTTCGTCGCCCACGATGGAGCGGCGGGAACGCGTGAGCCGGTTGAAGAGCGTGGACTTGCCGACGTTGGGGCGACCCACAATGGCCAGAGTGGGTTGTCGGGTCGCGGGCGGCTGCGCCGCGCTTCCAACGCTTCGGTTCAATTTTTTGGGGGGACTCTTCAATGGGTTCCAGTTCGGCGGCTTGATGCTGCTCGCGGTGGGTTTTGTTTTGCTGGATTGATTTTATCGTTTGCAGCGGCAATGCCACAGTAACGGAAGCCTCTTCGACCAGCGTTGGCGAGGGAACGAATTCCCGCACGAATTAGAAAATCATTGACTGTAGTGTTAGCATGGCTACATGGGGGTTGTAGCGGTTGGCTCCCCTTTCGGGTTCCTGTTTTCCGAGTTCCCGGGACCCGCCCCTGCAAAATTTTTAAAGAAATAAGACGAAGGAGAAACGCCTCAATGGCTGTGAAGGTTGGAATTAACGGCTTCGGCCGCATCGGACGCAACGTGTTTCGCGCATCGCTCGGCAACCCCGAGATTGAGATCGTCGCCGTCAATGATTTGACAAGCCCGGCAACGCTGGCCCACCTGCTGAAGTATGACTCCATTCTGGGCAATTTGAAGAACGAGATCAGCTCGACCGCCGATTCGATCACGGTCGACGGCAAGGCCATTAAGGTATTCGCCGAGAAGGACCCCGCGAAGCTGGACTGGACCTCGACGGGCGCGCAGATTGTGGTTGAGTCGACGGGCCGTTTTACGGACGCGAACCTGGCCAAAGCGCACCTGAAAGGATCCGTCAAGAAGGTCATCATTTCCGCTCCGGCGAGCAACGAGGACGTGACCGTTGTGCTGGGCGTGAATGAGAAGAAGTATGACCCGGCCAAACACAACGTTATTTCAAATGCGTCATGCACTACGAACTGCCTTGCTCCCGTGGTAAAGGTGCTGCATGAGAACTTCGGCATTGAGTCAGGCATCATGACGACGATCCACAGCTACACAAATGATCAGGTGATTCTGGACTTCCCTCACAAGGACCTGCGCCGCGCGCGCGCGGCGGCGATCAACCTTATCCCCAGCTCGACGGGCGCAGCCAAGGCGCTGAAGTTGGTGATTCCGGAGATGGACGGACGGCTGGACGGGTTTTCCATGCGCGTCCCGACACCGAACGTTTCGGTGGTGGACCTGACCTTTATCTCGGAAAAGCCTGCGACGGTGGAGGCGGTGAACGCGTCATTGAAGAAGGCCGCGGAAGGCGAGCTGAAGGGCATTCTGGGCTATGAAGCCGGGCAACTTGTATCGAGCGACTTCAAGGGTGACGCGCGCTCCTCAATTGTGGACGCTCCGCTAACCAAGGTTGTTGGCAAGTCGGTGAAGGTGATTAGCTGGTACGACAACGAGTGGGGCTACTCCAACCGCGTGCGCGACCTGATTCTGCTGCTGGTGAAGAAGGGTCTGTAAGCAGGGCTTAGAAATACGAAAATAGAAAGACAGGGCTCAGGGATTTCCCTGGGCCTTGTTTTCAAAACCCGCCAATTTTCAGCGACCGCTGTATCGTGAAATCATGCGACAGAATATCTCTGGAACTTCTCCTTATGAGCCGGTGATTGGGTTTTCGCGCGCGGTGCGCGTGGGCAACACGGTGCATGTTTCGGGCTCCGGGCCGGTGGGCGCGGACGACGCCGACGCGGCGACGCAGACTCGTCATACACTGGAGATAATTCGCGAGGCGCTGGAGAAGGCCGGAGCGCGGATGGAAGACGTGGTCCGCACGCGAATGTACTTGACGCATGTGGACGACTGGGAAGCGGTCGGGCGCGCACATGGGGAGTTCTTCGGCGCGATCAGGCCGGCGGCGACGATGGTCGTCGTGGCGAAACTGCTGCATCCAACGTGGCGTATTGAGATGGAAGCCGACGCCGTTATCGGTGAAAAAGATTAAGGAAGGTTTACGACGCATATGGCAAAACTATCGATTCGCGACCTCGACCTTGCTCACAAGCGCGTGTTTCTGCGCGTGGACTTTAACGTGCCGCTCAACGACGATGGCAGCGAGATCACCGACGACACGCGCATCCGCGAAACGCTGCCCACGCTGGAGTATGCGCTGCGGCACAAAGCCAAGCTGATTCTGGCGTCGCACCTCGGTCGGCCTAAAGGCAAGGTGAATCCGAAGTACAGCCTGCGGCCCGTCGTGGACCGGCTCCGGATGCTGTTGGACCACCACCTGGGCGAGCAGGTGAATGTGGCGTTCGCTCCGGATTGTGTGGGCGAGTTGGCGACGGAGCTTTCGCGGCAGCTTGAGTCGGGCCAGGTACTGCTGCTGGAGAATCTGCGGTTTCATCCTGAGGAGGAAGCGAACGATCCGAAGTTCGCGGAGAAGCTGGCCTCTCTGTGCGACGTCTATGTGAATGACGCCTTTGGCAGCGCGCACCGGGCACACGCCTCAACGGAAGGCATCACGCATTTCGTGAAAAAGTCAGCGGCCGGCCTGCTGATGGAAAAAGAACTGAACTACATGGGCAAGGCGCTGAATGAGCCGGGGCGGCCATTTGTGGCGATTCTGGGCGGCGCGAAGGTTTCGGACAAGATCCAGGTGATCGACAACCTGCTGACCAAGGTGGACGCGATTTTGATCGGCGGCGGCATGGCGTACACGTTCCTGAAAGCCAAGGGCCAGGAGATTGGGAAGTCGCTGCTGGAGTCCGACAAGATTGATATAGCGAAAGAAGCGCTGGCGAAGGCTGAAGCTAAGGGCGTGCGGTTTCTGCTTCCGGTGGACCATGTGCTGGCGAACAAGTTCGGCGCGGATGCGAAGACACAGGTGTTCGAGGGCGATGGAGCATTTCCGGCGGAGTGGATGGCGCTGGACATTGGGCCGAAGACGGTGGCGCTGTTCGCGAATGAGATCGGCGAGGCTTCGACGATTGTGTGGAACGGGCCGATGGGGGTTTTCGAACTGACTCCGTTTGCCGCGGGTACGACTAAGATTGCAAAGGCTGTGGCCGCGAATCAGGACGCGACCTCGATTGTGGGCGGCGGAGATTCCGTGTCAGCAGTAAAGAAGGCAGGGGTGGCGGACCAGATCACGCATATCTCAACCGGCGGCGGGGCGAGCTTGGAATTTCTTGAAGGCAAGAAACTGCCCGGAGTTGCGGCGCTCACGGACAAGTAGGCTTATCCATTACGCCCGTTTACGCCTGACCGTACGCTCCTGCGCCACCCGCTCGGCGAGAAATACCTTCATCAGCGATTGATAGGGAACGTCCCTCTGATTCGCCAGAACCTTCAGGTCTTCAACCATGCTCACGGGCAAGCGAATAGAGATGGTCCGGAGGGTGGGCTTAAGGTTCGGTAGTTTGACCCGCTTGGCTTTTGACCAGTCTAGATATTCTGTCGAGTCTGCTTTCGACCAGAACTCAAATTCTTCTTCTTCGTTCCGAAATTCAGGAATTTTCTTTTTCATATCTGCGATACTCTTCGCTTTCTTTTCGGTTGAGGTCGCGAGCCGAGATAACTCGAATCAGGTTTCGACGAATGGTGAAAGCAACCAGCAACTTCCGACCGGCTGTCGTTTCCCCCATTACCTGATAGCGGCGTTCTGTACCGGAGTGCCTGGAATCATTTCGCAAGAGCATGGGATCGTGAAAGAAAATGTCTTCGGCTTCTTGGGGTGTTACGCGATGCCGCTCCCAGTTCTTGCCTACATTCCAGTCGTCCCAGTCAAAGCGACCGCAAAGTTCAAGGGGATTTGCCGGCCTGTACGTACTCATACATAGTATATATCACATATATACACACCTGCCCCGTTTATTTTGATGAAGAAATGGGCAGTCGAGTCAATGCTCTAAAATCTACTTGAGGACCACAACAGAAAATGTCACGTAAAAAAGTCATAGCAGCGAATTGGAAGATGTTTAAGACTCCGGCGCAGGCGCAGGAGTTTGTTACCTCGTTTCTGCCATTGGTCGTGGGCCACGACCGCGATGAGATCGTAGTTTGTCCCTCGGACACATCTCTGTCGGTCGTGATTGCCGCGGCGACGGGATCGAATGTGGCGGTGGGCGCGCAGAATATGTACTTTGCCGACGAGGGCGCGTTCACGGGTGAGACTTCTCCCGTGATGCTGAAGGCGATTGGCGCCACCCACGTGATTCTGGGCCACTCCGAGCGGCGGCAGTATTTTGGCGAGACCGACGAGACGGTGAATAAAAAGCTGCTGGCGGCGCTGAAGCATGAGTTAAAACCCATTGTCTGCATTGGCGAAGTGCTGGCCGAGCGTGAAGGCGGCAAAACAGAAGAAGTGCTGCTGCGACAAACGCACAAGGCATTTACGGGCGTGACGGCGGAGCAGGCCGAGACTATGGTGATTGCCTACGAGCCGGTGTGGGCGATTGGCACGGGCAAGACGGCGACTCCGCAAATGGCGGCGGAAGCGCACGCGATTGTTCGCGGCGAAATTGCCAAGCTGCTGGGCGAACCGGCTGCGAAAGCGATGCGGATTCTGTACGGCGGCAGCGTGAAGCCGGAGAACGCTTCGGCGCTGATGGCCGAGTCGGAAATTGACGGCGCGCTCGTGGGCGGCGCAAGCCTCGATCCGCAGTCGTTCGCGAAAATTGTGAAGTACTGAAATACTAGCGGTCGCTGAACCCACCCGTAAAGGTTAGAAGACGATGCCGGAAGTTCCTTCGGATCGACGCGAAGAGAAGAACGTGCCGCAGGGCGCCACTATGTGGTGTCCGCGTTGCGCGCGTGCGGTGGGTGATCCGCTGGTGTGCGGCGACTGCTCGGCTGTGATCTGCCGGGTTTGCGGAACACCGCTTGAGTCCGCCGACGAGTTGGCCTTTGGATAAAAAGAAACAAGCTGGGAAACCGGCGCCAAGCAGCGCCGTCGTTGTTGAAAAGACAGAGGGTGCTCCGCCGACCATAAACGGGCGCTGGTTGCTGGGCGCATTTGGAGTGGTGATTGCGGCGGCTGCGGTGCTGGTGTACTCCACGCTGGGGGTGCTGTTCTATGCGGGACAGTGGCAGCTTGTGCTGCATCCGTCGTACACGATCACGGCCGCGCCGCACGCGAAGTTTGAGAACATTCATTTCGACTACACCGAGACGGGCGCTGCGCGGCTGGACGGGTGGTGGATTCCGGCTGATGCGGGCTCGCAGTGGACGGGGAGTGCGGTGCTCTATCTTCACGGAGCCAATGGGTCGCTCTCGAACTACATTGCCGATCTCGACGCGCTGCACGCGCTGGGCGTGAACGTATTTGCGTTTGATTATCGCGGGTATGGCAAGAGCAAAGGGCCGCATCCCACGGAGAAGCGCATGAATGCCGACGCGGACGCGGCATGGCATTATTTGACGGACGCGCTGCACATGAATCCAGAGAAGATTGTCATCTACGGAACCGGCTATGGGGCGAGCGTGGCAGCGGATCTGGCGTCGCGGCACGCTCCCGCGGGCGTGGTTCTCGACGCGCCGAATGAGCCCGCGCGGAATGTGATCGCAACGGATGGGCGCGCGAAGATGCTGCCCATGTGGCTGCTGCTGCATGAGCACTTCGATCCCACGGAGGCGCTGAAGAAGCTGGCCGTTCCGAAGCTGTTTCTGGACCGCGACGGCGCGCAGGCGCGCACGGAGCAGCTGTATAAACTTGCGGCTTCTCCGAAGGATTATTTTGAGTTGAAGGATGACGTGGGGTATCGAGCGGCGATGGAGCGGTTTCTGGATGGGGTCATGCGATAGGGGCTTGCCATCCCACTTTTGCCGCGCAAACAACGTGCGCCAAGGATGGGGCGCCCATCTTCCCCACTCAAGCTGCGCTTGAATGGGCCACTCAGATTCTTACTACTCTCAAAGATTCAGGACAGATATTCCTTCAGGAATGGGTCGTCGCTGCGGACCAGATCCGGCGTTGAGCCGTCGAAGACGAGCTTGCCCTGGTGGAGGACCAGAAATCCGGTTTTAGGGTCGGTTTGGTTGGGGGGCAGAGGCTCCATCTGGTTCGTCGCTTGATCGAAGTGGTGGCTGGCGAGCATGAAGGCATCCTGCAGGCGATGCGTGACCACGATGGAGCTGGTCTTATAAACATCACGCTGCTTCATCACCAGTCCGATGATGGTGGCCGAGGTCACGGGATCGAGGCCGCCGGTGGGTGAGTCGTAAAGGACCAACTCGGGCCGGGAGACAACGGCGCGGGCAATGGCGACGCGGCGGCGCATACCTCCAGAAAGTTCGGCGGGAAATTTGTCGAGCGTGTGTTCGAGTTCGACGAAGCGCAGGGCCTCGGTGACGCGACGGTCGATCTCGTCGCCCGGGACATTCTCCTCTGTGAGGCGGAAGCCGACGTTGTCGCGGACGGTGAGGGAGTCGAAGAGCGCGCCTTCCTGAAAAACGGTCCCGATGGAATCGCGGAGGGGGTAGAGGTCCTGCTCGCGCATGGCGCTGACTTCAAATCCGAAGACAAAGACCCGGCCTGAGTCGGGCTTGATGAGACCGTTCGCCACTTTGAGCAGAACACTTTTACCCACACCGGCGGGGCCGAGCAGGATGCGGGTGTCGCCGCGCGGCAGGTCGAAGGAAATGTCTTCAAGAACCGGCTTGCCGTCGAAGCCAATGGAGACGTGCTCAAAGCGAATGGCCGGGGCTTCGGGATGGGCCTGCGCGGGTGAGACGTCCGGCGTGATTTCGGTGATGCCCATGGTCAGCGCCCGAAGATGCCGATCATGAAGCGGCTGATGACAAAATCGACAAAGATGATGAGCACGGAGGAGACAACCACGGCCTGTGTGGTGGACTTGCCGA
>JAICYR010000126.1 GCA_025934135.1 Acidobacteriaceae bacterium
AGAAGGTTTAGAAGAGGACGAAGGCAATGGCATTGGAAACACGGGAATTCCGGGCACAGGCGCGATTCCAGCGGGTATCGCCGCAGAAGGCGCGGCTGGTGCTGGACCTGATTAAGGGCCGGGGCGTGGAAGAGGCGCTAACGACGGTCGCGTTCATGAAGAAGGCAGTCGCTCCGATGGTGGAGAAGGTGCTGCGTTCGGCGCTGCAGAACGCGAACTATTTGAGCCAGGAGCAGGGGTTGGATGTGGACGTGGACAACCTCTATGTGAAGACCGCGATAGCCAACGACGGGCCGCGCATGAAGCGGATCCGTCCGGCTCCGCAGGGCCGCGCGTTCCGCTATCAGCGCAGAATGTCGCACATTGCGGTTTCGCTGGCGGAGCGCACCCAGAGCGGGCTGGCGCAGACTGTTGGCGAGGAGAACGAAGTAGCGGCGGCCCCGGCGAAGAAGACCGCAAAGAAGAAGTCTGCTGCGAAGAAGGCTCCCGCGAAGAAGGCGGCTGCGAAGAAGACGGCGGCCAAGAAGGCCCCGGCAAAGAAGAAGGCCGCGAAGTAGGGCCAAGGTTTTGTGGCAAAGGTCTCGGGGCGGAATGCTCCGGGGCTGAAGGAAGGTTGAAGAGGAAATTATGGGACAGAAAGTCCATCCTTACGGATTTCGGCTCGGCGTGAACAAGCCGTGGCGCTCGCGCTGGTTTGTGGAGCGCGATTACGACAAGCTGCTGGTGGAAGACTTCAACCTGAAGAAAGAGTTGAAGGACAAGCTGAAGGCGGCGGGCGTCAGCTCGGTGGAAATCGAGCGGCCGGGCAACAAGCTGCGGCTCATCATTCGCACGGCGCGTCCGGGCATTATTATCGGGCGCAAGGGCGCGGAGATTGAGAAGCTGAAGGGCGACTTGCAGAAGCGGACCAACCGTGACGTGTTCATCGACATTCTGGAGGTGAACAAGCCGGAACTGGACGCGCAGCTTGTGGCGGAAAACATTGCACTGCAACTGGAGAAGCGCGTGGGCTTCCGGCGGGCGATGCGCAAGAGCGTGGATTCGGCGCTGCGCTTCGGCTGCAAGGGGATCAAGGTCCGGGTATCGGGCCGGCTGAACGGCAATGAAATCGCGCGTTCGGAGTGGTATCTGCAGGGCCGTCTGCCGCTGCACACGCTGCGGGCGGACATTGATTATGGATTTGCCGAGTCGCACACGACCTACGGAATCATCGGCGTGAAGGCGTGGATTTATCGCGGGGATATTTACCAGCAAAAGCGGCGCGAGCCGCAGGCTGCGGTGGGCACCTCGGTTTTCTAGGGAATAGGGATTAGGAAATAAGGATTCGCTTATGTTGATGCCAAAGAAGGTGAAGTATCGCAAGCAGCAGCGCGGTCGGATGCGCGGCAAGGCGTGGCGCGGGAGCGAGCTTTCGTTCGGCGATTACGGGCTGAAGGTGATGGAGTGCGGCTACATTACGGACCGGCAGATTGAGGCCAGCCGTATTGCGATGACCCGCTTTATCAAGCGTGGCGGCAAGATCTGGCTGCGGCTGTTTCCGGACAAGCCGGTGACGAAGAAGCCGGCCGAAACCCGTATGGGCAAGGGCAAGGGCGCGCCCGATCACTGGGTCGCGGTGGTGAGGCCGGGCAAGGTGCTGTTTGAGATGGAAGGCGTTCCGGCGGACATGGCGAAAGAGGCGATGCGGCTGGCGGCGCACAAGCTTCCGCTGAAGACGCGCTTTGTGCAGCGCCACGACGTGAAGGTTGTCGTCGCGGCGAAGTAGGCGCGGGTGGCGAAGTGGAAGGATTCCGGATTTTCCGGAGAGAGAAGAGAGATGGAACTCGAGAAGATTCGTAACCTGGGCGATAACGAGCTGGCTGTGGAGGCGAACAAAGCCGCCGAGCAACTGTTCCGGCTGCGCTTCCAGTTGACGCTGGGTCAGACGGACGCAGTGAAGAAAGTCCGACTGCTGCGGAAGGACATTGCCCGCTTTAAGACGATAGTGCGCGAGCGCGAGCTTGGGCTGCATGGGGCGGAGCACAAGGCGGATGCGGTCGCGGCCGAGAAGAAGAAGCCGGCTGCAAAGAAGACCGCCGCGAAGAAAGCTCCAAAGAAAGCGGCCAAGAAGGCCACAGCGAAATCAGGCACTAAGAAGGAGGCGCGCTAAGAGATGAGCGAAGCCACGGAAAAAGAATCGCGCCGCAACGAAAAGGTGGGCGAAGTCGTTTCGACCAAGATGCAGAAGACGATTGTGGTCGAGGTGGAGATGCGCAAGGCGCACCCGAAGTATCGCCGCGTGATGAAGACCAACAAGAAGTTTTATGCGCATGACGAGCAGAACACGGCGCGGGTGGGCGACATGGTCCGCATTCGTGAGACCCGGCCGCTGAGCAAGTTGAAGCGCTGGAATTTGGAAGAGATTGTTCGCCGCTCGGCACTGGCGCAGGCGGCGGAAGAAGCAGCGGCCGGCGCGAAGTAAGCGAACGGCGGGGACGAAGGAGAAATCGCGATGGCAGTGCAGATGAGAACCATGCTCGAGGTGGCCGATAATTCGGGCGCCCGCAAGCTCCAGGTGATTCTTCCTCTGGGCGGGTCGAGCGGCAAGAAGGCGCACCTGGGAGACGTGGTTACGGCGGCGGTGAAGGAAGCCTCGCCGGACGGCCAGGTGAAAAAAGGCAAGGTGGTGAAGGCCGTGATCGTGCGCACGCGGAAGGAATCGCGCCGCCGGGACGGGACCTACATCCGGTTTGACTCGAATGCCGCCGTGCTGATTAACGATGTCGGCGAGCCGGTTGGGACGCGCGTTTTTGGGCCGGTGGCCCGCGAGCTGCGCGAGAAGAAGTTTTTGAAGATCGTATCGCTTGCTCCGGAAGTTCTGTAGACGGGCAAGGGCAGAGGAAAGAGTTTATGAGTCTGAACATACAGCGCAACGATCAGGTGGAAGTGATTTCGGGCGCGGACCGCGGCAAGCGCGGGCGCGTGCTGCGGGTGTTTCCCGACGAGAGCCGCATCCTGATTGAGCATGTGCGGGTGGTGAAGAAGAATGTTCGTCCCAATCCGCAGAAGAACATAAAGGGTGGGGTCGCAGAGCAGGAAGCGCCGGTGCATGTTTCCAACGTGTTGCTGGTATGCCCAAGCTGCGGGCCGACGCGCGTCGGACACAAGGTTGAAGGCGACACCAAGGTGCGCGTCTGCAAGAAGTGCGGCGCGGAGCTGACGGCGACTCGCAAGAGCAAGAGGAAGTAGGCTGGGACGCAGGTCTCAGAATCGAGACCTGGGGACCCAAAAATTGAATACCCTCCGCAACGGTAGACGGCTTTGGCCAATCCGAGACCGGAGAGAAAGAAAAGAAAATGGCAGCGAGACTGAAAGAGAAGTATCACAAGGAAATCAAGGGCGCGCTTCAGAAGGAGCTTGGTCTTGAGAACACGATGGCCGTTCCGCGGCTTGAAAAGATCGTGGTGAACATGGGTCTGGGCGAGGCGACGCAGAACTCGAAGATGCTGGATCCGCTGGTGGCGGATCTGGCGTCGATTGCCGGACAGAAGCCGGTTTCGACGCGGGCGAAGAAGTCAATTGCGGCGTTCAAAGTTCGCGAGGGTATGCCGATCGGCGCGATGGTGACGCTGCGCGGCGACACGATGTACGAGTTTCTGGATCGGCTGATCTCTGTGGCTCTGCCGCGCGTGAGGGATTTTCGCGGCGTTTCGACCAAGAGCTTTGACGGACGCGGCAACTACACGCTGGGTGTCCGCGACCAGTTGATTTTCGCCGAGATTGATTACTCGAAAGTGGACAAGCTGAAGGGCATGAACGTCACGATTGTGACTTCGGCGAAGGACGACAACTCGGCGCGCGCGCTGCTGCGGCAGTTCGGGATGCCGTTCCGCACGGCGGCGTAAACGAGAGGAAGCGAAGATATATGGCAACGACAGCAAAACGAGTGAAAGACGCGCGGAAGCCCAAGTTCAAGAGCCGGCAGCACAATCGCTGCAAGCTGTGCGGGCGTCCGAGGGGGTTTCTGCGGAAGTTCGGCATATGCCGCCTGTGCTTCCGAGGACTGGCGCTTCGGGGCGAGATTCCGGGCGTGGTGAAGAGTTCCTGGTAATTTTTCACCCGCGTCTCAAAAGCGAGACGTGGGGACCGCACACCTGGGGGCACCCGGAGCTGTGGTAGAGAGACAAGTTTGAAGACATTCCCGCTGGTTCTCGTCAAGGCGAGCGAACGGGGGATGAAGGAGAAACGATGAGTTTGACCGATCCTGTAGCAGATTTCCTGGCGCGGATTCGCAATGCGATCCGGGCGCGTCACCAGAAGATGGACGTTCCGGCGTCGAAGCTGAAGACCGAGATTGCCCGCATTCTGAAGGAAGAAGGCTACATTGCCAACTACAAGGCCGCCGAAGAGGATGGGCGCGCTGTTCTGCGCGTTTACCTGAAGTACGGCGCGAACAACGAAGCGGCGATTCGGGACCTGGCGCGGATTTCGCGTCCGGGCTGCCGGGTGTATGTGGGCCGCGACGAGATCAAGCGCGTGCAGGGCGGGCTGGGCATCAGCATCATGACCACTCCGCGCGGCGTGATGACGGGTCGGCAGGCACGGCGCGAAGGCGTAGGCGGGGAAATTCTCTGCGAAGTCTGGTGACGCTCGCCGCGTCGGGCACACGCGCCTTCGGCGCCATTCTTGCCCGATCGAATGTTGAGGCCAGGCCGATGGCCTGGAGTTGAAGTTGGAGAAAGGGCAAGGAAAACTTGCCAGGCTGCAGTGGAACGATGAGGATTCAGTCATCGGGACTCGCAAGCCATAAAGGAATGTTCAGATGTCGCGTATAGGAAAACAGCCGATTCCGCTGCCCTCGGGCGTGAAGTACACGGTGCAGGGCAACACGGTGGTTGTCGAGGGGCCGAAGGGCAAGGTTGAGCAGGTGATTCCGGCGGGGATCACGCTGGAGACCAAGGATGGGCATGTCCACGCGGTCCGGGAGAACGACTCGCAGGCGGCGGTTCACGGGCTGACGCGCGCGCTGGTGTTCAACGCCATTGAAGGCGTGACCAAGGGGTGGTCGAAGGACCTGGACGTGGTGGGCATCGGCTATCGCGCGGAGTTGAAGGGCAAGAACACGGTGGTGTTCACGCTGGGTTATTCGCATCAGATTGAGTTTCCTCTGCCCGTAGGCATTACGGCGGCGATTGATCCCAAGCAGACGCGGGTGACGGTATCGGGCATCGACCGGCAGAAGGTGGGCCAGGTGGCGGCGGACATGCGCTCGCTGAGAAAGCCTGATCCTTACAAGAACAAGGGCGTTCGTTATGCGGACGAGAAGCTGAAGAAGAAGGTCGGAAAGACCGGAGCGAAGTAAGGCAGGGAATAGGGATTAGTCATTAGGGAGTAGAACTTACTGGCTGATTCAACCGAACGGGGCCGCGGGGCGGCTCCGCTATTAGGAAGGAAGAGAAGATGATTCCGCAGAGGAAGAGAAACGAGATTCGGCAGCGCGTGCATGCGCGCATTCGCGCCAAGCTTCAGGGGACGGCGGAGCGTCCGCGCCTGAATGTGTACCGGTCGCTGAACCATATTTACGCACAGGTGATCGACGATGCCAACGGAGTAACGCTGGTGTCGGCTTCGACGGTGGCAGCCAAGGCCAAGACGGGCGGCAACGTGATGGCGGCCAAGGAAATTGGCAAGCAGGTGGCCGAGCGCGCGAAGGAAAAGGGCATCAGCAAGGTTGTGTTCGACCGCGGAGGGTATCTGTATCACGGTCGCGTGAAGGCGCTGGCGGATGCGGCCCGCGAGGCGGGGCTGGAGTTCTAGAAGCAGGGATTAGAGATTAGGGATTAGGGAAACGCCTGAACCCCTCGTTTGAGGAAGGAATTAGGAAGCGAATGGCGACATTGAAGAGGAAACTGGATGCCGGGCAGTACAACCTGAAAGACCAGGTTGTGTCGATCAACCGCGTCACCAAAGTCGTGAAGGGCGGCAAGAACATGTCGTTCGCCGCGCTGGTGGTGGTGGGCGATCCCGGATCGGGTGTGGTTGGCTACGGATCGGGCAAGGCGAAGGAAGTTCCGCAGGCGATCCGGAAGGGCATTGAGGCGGCGAAGAAGAACCTTGTGCGCGTGAACCTGACGGAAACGACGATTCCGCACCAGGTGCTGGGCCGGTTCGGCTCGGGACAGGTGATGCTGAAACCGGCTCCGCAAGGCACGGGCGTGATTGCCGGCGGCGCGGTGCGCGCAGTGATGACTTCGGCGGGCGTGCAGAACGTCCTGACCAAGAGCCTGGGAACGGCGAATCCGCACAACGTAATCAAGGCCACGTTTGACGCGCTGGTGCAGTTGCGCGACAAGGCCGAGGTTGCCGCGCTGCGCGGCAAGCAGGTTGAGGAGCTATAGCAATGGCAGAGCAGGCGAAGATCAGGATCCAGTATTTCCGGTCGGCGATTCAGGCACCGGTGAAGCACAAGCGGGTCGTGAAGGGTTTGGGCTTTACCCGGCTGAACCAGATCGTGGAGCGGGAAGATACGGCCTCGATTCGGGGCATGGTAAAGACGGTTCCGCATTTGGTGCGGATTGTGAACTAGGGACTGGCCGTCCAGGCACACGCGCCTTCGGCGCAACAAACAAAAGCGAGTCGGGTGGGGAAAGCCCATTCGGCGTTGAGCGAGGGACAAGATGAATTTATCGAATTTGAGAGCGCCGAAGAAGGCGAACCGGAACCGGAAGCGCGTTGGACGCGGCATGGGTTCGGGGCACGGAAAGACATCGACGCGCGGACACAAGGGGCAGGGATCGCGTTCGGGTTCGAGCCTGATGCGCGGCTTTGAAGGCGGCCAGATGCCGCTGCACCGCCGTATGCCGAAGCGCGGTTTTACGAACATCTTCCGCACCGAATACACGGTTCTGAATCTGGATCGGCTGGCCGAGTTGGGCGAGACGGAGCTGACGCTGGAGAAGTTCACGGCCAAGGGTCTGCTGAAGCGGCGCAATGAGCTGCTGAAGATTCTGGGCAATGGCGAGATTGGTGCGGCCATTACGGTCCACGCGCACAAATTCTCGAAGACCGCGCGGGAGAAGATCGAGAAAGCCGGCGGAAAAGCCGTACTCGTCGCTTAGATTTTGTGGTCTCCCACCCTTTCGCAATAGCGCGAAAAGATGGGGCACCCAGGGTAAAGGGTTCGTAGATGCCCCGGTCGTGCATGGTATCCGCAGGGCATTTATGATTGGAATCACCGATGTTTGAAAAATTCGCGAATATCTTCCGCATTCCCGACCTGCGCAGACGTGTGTTGTTTACGCTGTTCATTTTGTTCATATACCGCCTGGGCGGGCATATCCCCACGCCGGGCGTGAATGCGGCGGCCCTGGAGGCGTTCTTCAACTCCCAGGCCGGCTCATCGCTGGCGCTGGTTGACCTTTTCAGCGGCGGAAACCTGCGGCGGCTGACCGTCTTCGCGCTGGGCATTATGCCGTACATTACGGCTGCAATTATTTTCCAGTTGCTGACGGTGGTGTATCAACCGCTGGCCAAGCTGCAAAAAGAGGGCGAACTGGGGCAGAGGAAGATCACCCAGTGGACACGTTATGTGACGGTCGTGCTTGGCGTTGTGCAGTCGCTGGCGATTGCGCTCGCACTGCAAAGCTCGTCGGGCAACATGGTGCTGGATCCCGGACCCAAGTTCGTCTTTATGACGGTGCTGACGCTTACGGCGGGCACGACCTTTGTGATGTGGCTGGGCGAGCAGATCACGGACCGCGGGGTGGGCAACGGCATGAGCTTGCTGATTTTCGCGGGCATCGTGGTCGGTTTGCCGAGCGGCATAGGCGAATTGATCAACACGATCCACACGCAGAAGTTTGGAGGGTTCACGGTCCCGGCGGTGGTGCTGCTGATTATCGGAATGCTGGCGGTCGTGGCCTTCATCGTATGGGTGGAGAGCGCGGAGCGACGGATTCCGGTCCAGTACGCGAAGCGGATTGTCGGGCGGCGACTGATGGGCGGCCAATCGACGCACCTGCCGCTCAAGGTGAACTCCGGCGGCGTGATGCCGATTATCTTTGCGGCGTCGGTGCTGTCGGCCCCGCTGCTGTTCTCGCAAGCAGCCTTTGTACGGAACAGCGGGCCGCTCTCGCGGGTGTTTAATGCGCTGGCCCCGGGCGAGCCGTGGTACGAGTTTCTGTACATCGTCTCGATTGTCTTTTTCGCGTACTTCTACATCTCGATTGTGTTCCGCCCGGACGATATCGCGGACAATATGCGGAAGTACGGCGGGTTTATTCCCGGCATCCGGCCCGGCAAGCGCACGTCGGATTACGTGAACGATATTCTGACGCGCATCACGCTGGTCGGCGCGATTTACCTTGTGGTGGTGGCTCTGATTCCGCAGTTGCTGATCAGCGGTATTCATTTGAACCATTTGCCGCTGGTGGGAGGGTTCTTTGAACACTTGCCGCTCTGGGTCACAAACGGCATGGGCTTCAACTTCTACTTTGGCGGAACATCGCTGCTGATTGTGGTCGGCGTGGCGATGGACACGGTCAATCAGGTGGAGGCGCAGCTTATCATGCGGCATTATGAGGGCTTCTCCGCGCGCAGCGGACGCACCCGCGGAAGGCGGGCCTGGTAAGTTGGCCTTGTCCGCAGCCGATGCAAAAACGTGGAGCCGGGAAGAGGTCATCACCTCACCCGGCCCCATTCTTTTGCTGGGCGCTCCGGGGGTAGGCAAAGGCACGCAGGCCAAGGCGCTGATGGCGGCTTGGGGGATCCCGCAGATTTCGACCGGAGACCTGCTGCGGGGGAACGTGAGCCAGGGAACCCCGCTGGGCAAGATGGCGAAGGCGGTGCTGGACCGGGGCGAGCTGGTTTCCGATGAGCTGGTCAACGAAATGGTGGCCGTGCGTCTGACGCGTCCGGACACGGCCGCAGGCTATATTCTGGACGGCTATCCGCGTACTCTGGGACAGGCGGCATGGGTGGATGACCACCTGAACGGCAAGGGGCCGGCGGCGCTGCCGGTCGTTGCTGTGAGCATCGAGGTCGGATATAATCAATTATTGCGCCGAATCACCGGACGGCGCACATGCCCTGTCTGCAAGAGCATTTACAACATCTATTTGCAACAGCCCAGGGTGGACGAGGTCTGCGACCTGGACGGCACGGCCCTTACGCGGCGCTCAGACGATACGGAAGAGGTTTTTGAGGAGCGGATGCGGGCGTATGAAGCCCAGACGGCTCCCGTGGTGGAGCACTATCGCGCGCGAGGCCGCTTTGAGCGGGTGGATGGAGAGCAGCCGGTGAATGCGGTGACAGCGGCGGTGATGAACGCCGTGCGGCGGCTTAGGAGCTAGAGCGGGCGATGGCAATCATCATCAAGACGTCGCAGGAGATCGAGAAGATGCGGCGCAGCGGGCAGGCGGTCCGGGAGGTCCTGGAGCATGTCCGGAAATTTGTGAAGGCCGGAGCGACGACGCAGGACCTGGAGAATGCGGCCGTGGCGAAGATGCGGGAACTGAACGCGACGCCCGCGTTCAAAGGATATCGCGGGTATCCATGCGTGCTTTGCACGTCGGTGAATGAGGAAGTCGTCCACGGGATTCCGTCGGCGAAGCGGATTTTGAAAGACGGGGACATTGTTTCGATTGATACGGGCGTGATCCTCGATGGCTACTACGGCGACTCAGCGACGACGGTCGCGGTAGGAGCGACGGTTCCGGAGCGGACCAGGAAGCTGCTGGAGGTTACGGAGGCTTCGCTGGGGCGCGGGATTGAGGCGGTCAAGCCGGGAGCGACGCTGGGCGATGTGGGCGCGGCTGTGCAGGAAGTTGTCGAAGCCGGGGGCTTCAGCGTGGTCCGGGATTTTGTAGGGCACGGTATTGGGACGAAGCTGCATGAAGATCCGCAGGTGCCGAATTTCGGACGGCGCGGGCTGGGCCAGAAGTTGCGGGAAGGAATGGTCATCGCGATTGAGCCGATGGTGAACGCGGGCGGTCCGGATGTGCAGGTGTTGAGCGACGGCTGGACGGCGGTGACGCAGGATGGAAGCCTGAGCGCGCACTTTGAGCACACGGTTGCCGTGACGGCAAAGGGCGCGGAGATTTTGACATAGTAGGGTTGTTTAGCCGGGCAGGAGAAAGCCGGCGGATCGGGACAAGGATTGTCGAAGGAAGACGCGATTGAGGTAATGGCGACGGTAGTGGAAACGCTGCCCAACGCCATGTTCAAGGTGGAGCTTGAGAACAAGCACCAGGTGCTGGCGCATGTCTCGGGCCGGATGAGAAAGAACTTCATCCGAATTCTTCCGGGAGATCGCGTGGCGATTGAGTTGAGTCCGTATGATCTTTCGCGCGGACGGATTGTCTATCGGTATAAATAGGGCTCAGGAAAAGAAACAGGAGTTGAAATGAAGGTTCGTGCATCGGTAAAGAAGATTTGTGACAAGTGCAAGGTCATTCACCGCCGTGGGGTGGTGCGGGTGATCTGCGAGAACTCAAAGCACAAACAGCGCCAGGGATAACCACCCCCAGCGCGTGAACAGGAGCCACGTCTTCGGGCGAGGGGCTAGTTAGCCGCAGAAAGGCTTGCGATGAACCCCGGTTCCGCTTAACGCCGTAACAAGCAAGTTGCGGCATAACCGCTCCCGGAGGTGAAGCTTCCGGAGCAACTGAAGGAAACGAGCATGGCACGTATAGCCGGCGTCGATTTGCCCCGCAACAAGCAGGCGCGGATCGGGCTTACTTACATCTACGGGATCGGCAACCCGCGCGCGCTTCGGATTCTGGCTTCGGCGAAC
>JAICYR010000224.1 GCA_025934135.1 Acidobacteriaceae bacterium
CGGGCCTTTTTTCCCGCCGCTCCTCATCGCCTCGGCTCCTCATCTATGGAAGAGTTATGGACAAGAATGAGCGACCGCTGGAACCCGGCATCGTAACCGACTTCTCCGACAGGATGAGCTATGCGGGCTATCTGCGCCTGCCGGAGCTGCTCGACCAGCAGCACCCGCTCTCCAGCCCCGAGCACCACGACGAGATGCTGTTCATCATCCAGCATCAGGTCTCCGAGCTTTGGATCAAGCTGCTCATCCATGAGCTTTCAGCGGCCATCCGGTTCGTTCAGGGCGACCAGCTTGACCCATGCTTCAAGATTCTGTCCCGCGCCAAGCTCATCCAGATGCAGCTCTTCAACCAATGGGCGGTGCTGGAGACGCTCACGCCCTCCGAATACATGGAGTTTCGCGGCGTGCTGGGCCATGCCTCGGGTTTCCAGTCCTACCAGTACCGCAAGCTGGAATTCCTGCTCGGCAACAAGAACCGCAAGGCGATCCAGGTCTTCGCGCACGACCCGGCCATTCACGCCGACCTGCTGACTGCGCTCGAAGCGCCGAGCCTCTATGATGAGTTCCTCCGCCATCTGGCCCGGCGCGGACTGCCCGTCCCAAAGGGGTGCGTCGAGCGCGACTGGAGCCAGCCGCACCAGCAGAACGAGGCTCTTGTCGAGGTGTTCCGGACGATCTACGAGCATCCCCGCCAGCACTGGGACGCCTACGAGATGTGCGAGAAACTCGTGGATGTGGAAGAGTATTTCCAGCTTTGGCGCTTCCGGCACGTGAAAACAGTGGAGCGCATCATCGGCTTCCGCCCCGGCACCGGAGGCTCGTCGGGTGTAGGCTTTCTGCGGAAGGCGCTAGATCTGACGTTCTTTCCTGAACTGCTGGCGGTGCGGACGGGGTTGAAACAGCGATGAATGTGACGAATGTGGTAGCGGCTTTGGGTGACGGCCCTCTGCGCGAGGATGCGATAGCGGAACACATCGCGCCTCTGTTCTCGCGTGTGCTGGCCAGCGATCGGATCTATCTGGCGAACCACTCCCTGGGGCGTCCGCTCGACAGAATGGCTGACGATGTGGCCGAGGCCACCGCCCTCTGGTATGGCAAGCTGGGCGATGCCTGGGACGGCTGGCTGGCCGAGCGCGAGGCCTTTCGCAGCCGTATTGCGCGGCTCATCGGAGCCGAGCGGCCGGACTGCATTGTTCCGCGCACCTCAGCGGGACAAAGCCTTCGGGCCGTGCTGAACGCGCTGCCGGGCCGCCCGCGCGTCGTGACCACGCGGGGCGAGTTCGACTCCGTGGACCTGATTCTGAAGCAGTATGCGTCGCTGGGCCGGATTGAAGTCCGCTGGGTCGAACCTGACGAACGGGACGAGTTCAGCGCCGAGGCTCTCAATCGCGAAGTCGAGCGCGGCGGCGCGGACCTGGTCGTGATCTCGCTCGTGATGTTCATGACCGGCCAGCTTATGAACGGCCTCGATCATCTGGCCGAGACCTGCCACGCGCGCGGCGCGCAGCTGCTAGTTGACGTGTATCACGCCGTCGGGACAGTTCCCGTCGATGTTCAAAAGATGGGCGCGGACTTCGCGATTGGCGGCAGCTACAAGTATCTTCGCGGAGGGCCGGGAGCGGGCTATCTCTATCTCTCGCCACAGTTTCTGGAAAGCGGCTTGCAGCCGCTCGACACTGGATGGTTCGCCAACAATGAAACGTTCAGCTTCCAGCGGCCCGACCCGCCCGTGCTGAAGAAGGGCGGCGATGCCTTTCTGGAAGGCACTCCGGCGGTGCTGCCTTGGTATCAGGCGCGCAGCGGGTCCGAGTTCGCTCTGACCATGGGAGTGCCGCGCCTGCGGGAATATTCGCTCCAACAGCTTCGCGCTTTGCGCGGCTACCTGGAAGAAGCTGGCGTGACCGGAGTAACAGGCGGCGACGAGCATCACGGCGGCTTCCTGTCGGTCCGGCTCAAGAATGCGATGGAGATTCCGAAGCTGCTGGAGCGGGATGGAGTCATCTGCGACGCGCGCGGGGAGCGGCTGCGGCTTTGTCCCGATTGCCTCACCCGAGACTCTGAATTGCGCCGAGCCGCTTTGTCTCTGGGCGAGGCCGTGTGTACTGGGAACCAGCCTGTTTCACGCAGCTCAAATAGGCGATAAATTCTTGCTTCCTCCGGGCCGCCTGCTGCGTCAAAACCTCTAAACTAATTCGACCGCATCCAGAGAACGGACGCCTGTGGTCATGGAGTGCTGAATGCCTTTTCCCAAAAAAATCTGCGTAGTCTGTGGGGAAGAGTTTGAACTGAAGCCGGACAAACCGGGCTTCGCCAACCGCTGCCCCGAGTGCAGCGCCCCTGAAGCGATGGAAGCATCCACCAACGATGAACTCGATCCTGTCGAGCGCCGCACCGTGCATGAGTTGAACGCGGCCCGCAGAAAGGCGATCCGCGAGCTGCTCTACCGAGGAGACGCATAGGGCCCGCGCATGAGTCCAGGAGATTTGTCCCGGCTTTTCCACGCCACACGTGTGTCATAGAGCACGCGAGCGGGGGCTAAAATTCAGGTAGACCTCATGCCTGAATTTACCCATCTCCATCTGCATACGGATTACTCCCTTCTTGACGGCGCCTGCGACGTAGAGAAGCTGGTGGACCGCGTGGCCAGTCTTGACCAGAAGGCCGTGGCCATTACGGACCACGGCAACATCTACGGCGCGGTGCATTTCTTTGAAGCGGCCAAGAAGAAGGGCGTGAAGCCCATTCTTGGCTGCGAGCTGTACATCTGCAAGAAGGACGATCATCGCGCTGATCCGCAGGGCGACGACTACAACCATCTGCTGGTGCTTGCGGAAAACGAAGAGGGCTACCGCAACCTCGTCCGCATTACGTCGGAGGCTTCGCTGCACGGCTTCTATCGCAAGCCGCGCGTAAGCAAGAAATATCTGGCCGAGCACTCGGCGGGGCTGGTCGGGTTTTCCGGCTGCCTCGCAGGCGAGCTTTGCGAAAACCTGATGGCCGGCAACTACGATGCGGCCAAGTCCACGGCAGGGCAGTATCAGGACATCTTTGGTCGCGGAAACTTCTTTCTCGAAATTCAGGACCAAGGCCTGGAACTTGAGAAGAAGATCCATGCCGACCTCTTCCGGCTGGAGAAAGAGTTGGGAATTCCGCTGGTCGCGACCAACGACAGCCACTATCTCTGCGAAGACGACTCGCACGCGCACGAGGTGCTGCTGTGCGTGCAGACCGCGGGGTCGATTCACGATCCCAAGCGCTTCAAGTTCGACTCCGACCAGTTCTACGTGAAGTCGGCTGCGGAGATGGACCGGCTCTTCTCGCACGCGCCGGAGGTGGTGAGCCGCACGATGGAGTTTGCAGAGCGCTGCTCGCTGAAGCTCAAGAAGATTGAGAATCCATTCCCGGAATTCGCGGTTCCGGAAGGCCACACCATCGACAGCTACTTTGAGGAAGTCTGCCGGAAGGGCCTGAAGAAGCGTCTCGACACGGCAGTGCGCAACCTGGAAGCTCGGGGAATACTGCGCACTCCGGTGCAGGAATACGAATCCCGGCTGAACTTTGAGATCGGCATCATCAAGCAGATGAAGTACTCCGGCTACTTTCTGATCGTTTGGGACTTCATCAAATATGCGCGAGACAACGGTATCCCCGTCGGTCCGGGGCGCGGCTCGGCCACAGGCTCGCTGGTCGCTTATGCCATGGAGATCACCAACATCGATCCCATGCAGAATGTGCTGCTCTTCGAGCGCTTTCTGAACCCAGAGCGCGTCACCATGCCTGATATTGACGTGGACTTCTGCCAGAACCGTCGCGGCGAGGTGATCGATTATGTCACGCGCAAGTACGGCCGCGAGCAGGTGGCGCAGATCATCACATTCAATACGATGGCGGCCAAGGCGGCGATCAAGGACGTGGGACGCGCGCTGGATATGCCCTACGGCGACGTGGATCGCATCGCAAAGCTGGTTCCGACGGTTCCCATCGGCGTGACCATTGAGCAGGCGCTGAAGGATTCGCCGCAGTTACAGGAGGCCTACGACGGCAATCCGCAGATTCGCGAGCTGATTGATACGGCGAAAAAGCTGGAGGGGCTGGCGCGCGGGGCGGGTGTACATGCGTCGGCTGTCGTGATCGCGCCGCGTCCGCTGGCGGACCTTGTTCCGGTGAGCCGTAGCAAGAACGACGAAATCGTGACCTCGTACGATATGAAGGCCGTTGAGAAAATGGGCCTTCTTAAGATGGATTTTCTCGGCTTGGCGACACTGACCGTCATCACCGATTGCCTGAAGCTGATCGAGCAGACCCGCGGCGAAAAGCTGGACATCGAAATGATTCCGCCGGACGATCCGGAGACGTTCCGGCGGGTGTTTCACACGGCGCTGACGTCGGGAGTGTTTCAGTTTGAATCTCCCGGAATGCGGGACATTCTGAGGCGCTACAAGCCGGACACGGTGGAAGA
>JAICYR010000096.1 GCA_025934135.1 Acidobacteriaceae bacterium
CGCGGCGGACGCGATCGCGAAGTTCGTCGGAGAACGGGGCGGCGCCTTTCCAAAGGGCGTCCGCGATGCCGTCGAGAGGGTTGCGCGCTCGGGAGGCACGCCTCTGGTCGTCGCGCTCGACGATCAGGTGATGGGTGTGATCCACCTGAAGGACATCGTGAAGGGCGGTATCCAGGAGCGCTTTGCGGAGCTTCGAGCGATGGGAATCCGAACCATCATGATTACCGGCGACAACCCGCTCACGGCAGCCGCGATCGCGCGCGAGGCCGGCGTGGACGGCTTTTTGGCCGAAGCCAAGCCCAAGGACAAGATGGACCTCATTCAGAGGGAGCAGGCGCAGGGAAAGCTTGTGGCGATGACAGGGGACGGCACCAACGACGCTCCAGCTCTCGCCCAAGCCGATGTCGGCGTCGCGATGAATAGCGGAACGCAGGCCGCGAAAGAAGCCGGCAATATGGTGGACCTGGATTCGAATCCGACCAAGCTGATTGAAATCGTCGCAATTGGCAAGCAGCTCTTGATGACGCGCGGCGCTCTGACGACCTTCTCAATCGCCAATGACGTGGCCAAGTATTTCGCCATCATTCCGGCCATGTTTGCCGGCGCTTTCCCCGTGCTGAATGCTTTGAACATCATGCATCTGCGCACGCCCCAATCGGCCATCCTCTCGGCGGTCATCTTCAATGCGTTGATCATCATTGCCCTGATCCCGCTCGCGCTGCGGGGCGTCACTTATCGAGCTCTGGGCGCCTCCGCGCTGCTCAAACGCAATCTATGGCTCTATGGAGTTGGCGGCATTGTTGTGCCCTTCCTCGGCATCAAGGCTATCGACATGGTCATCACCGCGATTCATCTGGTCTAGGAGCCCAACCACGTGCGCAAGAACCTCGTTACATCCTTGCTCTATACCTTCGTCACAGCAATCCTGCTGGGGATTCTTTATCCATTGCTGATGACGGTTCTCGCACAAGCCTTTTTTCATCGCAAGGCGAATGGCCAGATGGTAACTGTGAAGGGCGAGATCGTAGGTTCAAGAATCATCGGTCAATCCTTCGACGGGGTTGGATATTTCCACGGCCGGCCCTCGGCGGCGGGCGCGAACGGCTATGACGCTGCCTCGTCCGGAGGATCAAACTACGGCCCCACAAATGCGAAGTACGTGGCTCGAGTGGAAAGCAGGGTTGCTGCATTGCAGAAGGAGAATCCCGGCGTGCCCGTGCCCATCGATCTGATAACTGCGTCGGGATCGGGACTCGATCCTGACATCACGCCCGCGGCTGCGGCTTTCCAGGTTCCCAGAATTGCCAAGGCCCGCGGCATGGCCGAGCAGACGCTGAGGAGGCTCGTGGCCAAACATACGCGCCGGCGTCAATTCGGCTTTTTGGGCGAGCCCCGTGTCAACGTCCTTGAGCTGAACCTCGACCTGGATCGAACCGCCAGGGAGGCGACGCCACAGTAGATTGATAGGGTAGATTCGACAGTCGTCGCGAAGTTCGACGACAGTTCTTCCTTCGGGTTCGTTCAGGTGGAGAGATTCCAGGGATTTTATTGTGAACAGGCCCTAACTGCCTGGAAGCGCGAAGTCCACACCCGCCGAACGGTTGGCGGCGATGGTTGCCGGCAGGTTCAGCTCCGAGAGAGGTATCTCGCGGCGCCGGCCATTATCGAAGCCGTAGAGCGTCGTCGAAGTAAGCACGTAGTTGTGAACTTCCTCGTTTGGCTTGCCATCCTTGAAGATCAGCGTGGTCGCAGGCTGAGGATTCACCGGCGCACTCACTGGCTGGGAGAGATAAGGCTGATATTCGGGACGGTAGAGATTCGCAGGCGCCATACTCGCAGCCGCTGGAGCTTCGGCGTGGTCGATGGGTTGGACAGAATTTTCCGCAGAAGCCTCTGGTTGGTAAGCAGCACCTTGATCGCCATCGTTCTCACTGTCGCCATCGAACGGAAGGCCGAAGCCGTAAGGATACCCAACCATGTTTGGTACTAGATATGTGGCGTAGCCAACGAAACCCACCCCGGATCGCCGCCCGCGGTTTCGGCCCTTATACGGGTGACGATCGCTCCCATGGCCGCGATCCCCATGGCCTGCTGTGAAGTGCCGGCTGAAGTCCGGTAGTGCGGTTGCGCCGCGGCGTGAAGAGCTGCTTGGAAGCTGACCGCGCATGCCGCGAAGGCCGGCTCCCGCGGGAGCGAAGCCCGGGGTGCCGACGCCGGCAGGTCCAAATCCGGGCGTTCCCACGCCAGCCGGTCCGAAACCCGGCGTCCCCACGCCGGCCGGCCCGAAACCAGGGGTGCCGACGCCCATGGCTCCAAATGAGCGTGGGGCCAGTCCCATCCGTCCGGTTCCCTCCGGCACCCCCCGGAAAGACGGACCCCGGAAAGACGGACCCCGAAATGAGGTCGAATGCTGAAATCCCGTGCCCGCCTGCCTACCGCCTTGGCCGCGTTGCGCATGGGCATCCATCGCGATCAACGCGGTGAAGAGGACCGGCAGCGTAAGCAGAGAAAGGCGCCGCATACACTCACTTTAGACCCCGTAAAACCAGGCTCGATGCAAAATCTGCTCACCCAGCCGAGCCGGCGTTGAGCAGGAAAGCCGATTGCACGCGTCCTGCTAACCGCCTTCATCCCAGGTCACAGGGGACGCTGCGACCTGGCGCTCGGTTGGGTATCCGCGAACAAAGCCTACAGCGTCTTCGGCTTCGATTGCTTAAGGTTCTCGGGATAACCGGAATCCTTCCGCTCCGGGCCGTCCTCCGGAAAGGCAGTCGGCCCCTGACCGGGCGGCAGCATGCCATGCCGCGGCATTCCGCACGCCGGGCACGCCTCGGCCTTCAGGGTAATTTCAGCTCCGCAGCAGGAACAGTAGGCTGCCATAGGTCCTCCTTGGGGGTTTTCCTTTGGACGCACTGTCAGCTCAAACGATTCGCGCAACAAGCTATTCGGAAAAGTTCTGAACGTAGCTGTCGCCGGCCAGCCCTTCGCTGACCGCTTTGTTGCGCATGGCGAAGGCCTGCTTCTGACCCATCGCGCCGCCCAGCACCACCAGAAAATGATGAGAATCACCCCGAGGGGAGTAGGCTGCGGCATTCAAGCCGGGATGATCATGATTAATTTCGGCAGCTTTTGCCTGTGCCTGGTCTTGATGATGATAAGTGAAGACCACGACGCGCCAGACAGTGCGCGGAGCAGCCGCCGCGGCCGCTGCATCCGCATGAGGCTGTGCCCCAGGCTGGCTTCTCGCGGCGGTGGCCGGCGCAGGCTTGGGCTTTCGCGCCTGAATGGCGGTGGCTGCCGGAACGTTCCGTGAGATCGCGCCTGACGGGCGAACCGATGGGGATGATTTGTGGCGCAGCAGCAGCCAGCCCAAAATCAACACCAACACGATGCCGACGACTGCGTAGATGGCGGTGGAGTGCCGCGCTGAGTCGCGTTCCGCCTCCTCCTCCACGTCGATCGCTTGTGCCGTTCCTGAAGGCGGTGAAACCCGGGCAGGTTTCTCTTCTGCGTTTCCCGCCAGGGAACCGGCGGCCGCATGCCGGGCGCTCCCTGAGGAGGGCGCAGCACCCGCGGCCTGAGCTGTTGCTGCCGGCCGCGGCATGGCGGCGGTTCCGGCGGGCCGCGTCGCGGAGGGTTTCAATGCTGACGCAACCTGTGCCAAGCCCCAACGCGCGCTGAGCGTGTTGCGCACAATCTCGGCGAAGGGTGCGGGAATGCGGTTGATCTGCGGATCCTCGGCCGACGACGATTTGCGCTGCATGAAAGCCTGAAAAAGCGTCTCCCCAATCCCCGCAACATCGCCGGCGCGCGTGCCGCCCGGGGTTTGCAGGCAATCGCTGCGCATTTTTACCGTCTCGCCAACGGCCAGAATGCTGGCTGGTTCTACCCGCCCATGCACCAACCCCTGCTGGTGAATCGCGGTCAGCGCCGCGACCATGGTTTCGGCGACCTGTCGCGCTTCGTCGCTCGAGAGGGCTTGGCCGCTCAGGATGTCGGCCAGATTCTGATCCGCATGCTCCATCAGCGCATATATAAAAGGAGTCTGGTCCAGGCGGGCTCGGCCGATCTTGCGGATGGTCATCAGAGCGGGTTGCTGCAGACGCTGCGCTGCCTGGAGCCGCCCGATGACCTCGTCGGCGTCGGTGAGCGACTCCGTCAGGCTGAGGATCGCGGGCTGCGATGCCGCCCCGCCGGTTTCGGTTTCAAACCACGCAGTCCGGCCTTCTGACCGCACTAAACGGCCCAGGCGGTATCCTTCTTCGGTGATCTTGCCTTCCAATTCGTTCCAAAACTGCATCGTATCCCGATTCTAGATAAAGACTGAGGCTTCTCTCCCGCCGGGGCCCACCCGGTAGAGATCGGCTGAGGAGTGCCCCCCTCCTATTCCGGTGATAGTAGCACCAGATCGCGTATCCACGGCATGCCTTTGGGCACGCTTGCAGCTATGGCAACGCCCGCTCGGCGCCTGCCGCCCCTTGGCGGAGCGGCAGCGGCCAAGGAGGAGTTTCCGGCGCCAAAACTGCTACGCGATTTTTTCCACGTTGGGGCGCGAAGCATAGCTGGTACGCGCCAGCAGCGCCATGCCCTCGCGCGCCATCTCGCGCGCCATCCTGCGAAGTTCTTCGGGCCGCTCGTTGTGCACTGCCGTCAGTTGCTCCAGCGCGGCGGCGGCGCGGAGCTTGGCGATTCCTTGGAACGCGAACTCGCCCGCATTGCCACAGGTGTGCAAAATGTTGTCGGAGGTGATTTTGAAAACGTCTTCGCCCTGAATTACGAACGCAACCAGGTACTTTTCAGGTGCGGGCAGTTGGGTGGGAGTGGCCATGGCATGCTTCCTTCACTGTGAATTGTGGTGCAGCGGCGTCAGCAGCGAAAAACGGCGACGCCTTTTTCCCATACTAGAAGCCATCGTGCGGCCTCGGTATGCACATCAGCAAAGAATGAGGCGGGGGAACACAGTTAGGCTACCTGGATTGCTAGCGGGGAACTTTCTTTTTTCGCGCCAGCGCGGAAAAAAGCGGCGCGCCCCATGTGCCAATGGCCAGCAGAGCTCCAAAGAGGATCACGGCGTCGATGCTCTCCCGCCCCTGCCTGTTCCAATAGTCGTTTTCCAGATTCAGCCACAGCGCGAATTCGTCCAATGTCAGCGCCGCTCCGGCGCCAAACAGAATCGACATCAGCGCGCCGACAAAGATGGAGTTGGGGGTCCCCTCCGAGCCCAGTTCGAGCAAGTACCCATAGCCGACCGCCAGCAGGATCAAAATGCCCCACACCAAATGGTGGACGTGCCGTCCTCCCATGGTGACCCAGGTAAACGGTCCGATATGGTGCACCACCGCCACCACCAGCAGGCGGACCGCCAGGAACGTAATAAAGAAGCTGACCGAGGCGAGGAACAAGCGGCGATGCGGCCGCTCGGGAATGTGCTCATGAATCAGCTTGCCGAGGCGAGTCAGATGCAGCAGAAACAGAAGCACTGCCGTCATCAGCACCACGAAAATAAGCAAAACAAGAACGCCCGTCATGTGCATAGCGTCCTCAATTACAGCACGAGGCAGCGGCGGAGAAGAACATCCGATGCAAAGATTCAGAAGAGCCCGGGACCGAGGCTGGCGATAAAGAGAAGGCAATCAAGGGAAGGCCCAGCACGATTGGCCCGTGTAAACAGTCGCCATCGGTCATCATGCGAAGAGGAATTCCTTGGTGCGCAGTTCCTTGATGGAGTCGCGGAGCTTTGCCGCCTTTTCGAATTCGAATTTCTTGGCTGCCTCTTTCATCTCCACCTCCAGCCGGGCAATGTAGGCGTCCAACTCCTGCTGGGAAGCGAATTCCGGCACGTCTTCTGCCGTTTCCGTCATGTCTGCATACTCGGCCCGCAGAATGCCGGCCAAAGACATATCCAGCGAGCGGATAACCGAGACGGGAGTGATGCCATGCTCCTCGTTGTAAGCGCGCTGCGCGGTGCGCCGGCGCTCCGTCTCATCCAGCGCGCGGCGCATGGAGTCGGTGATCGTATCTGCATACAGAATGGCGCGCCCGCGAAGGTGGCGCGAGGCACGACCGATTGTTTGGATCAGAGACCCGGAGGAGCGCAGAAAGCCCTCCTTGTCGGCGTCGAGAATGGCAACCAGCGAGACCTCCGGCAAGTCGAGCCCCTCCCGCAGCAGGTTGATCCCAATCAGCACGTCGTATTCTCCCTTGCGCAGATCGCGCAGCAGGTGAACACGCTCCAGTGTTTCAATTTCGGAGTGCATATAGCGGCACTTGACGCCGACCTCGGCGTAGTACCCGGCCAGGTCCTCCGCCATCCGCTTGGTGAGCACGGTCACCAGAACACGCTCCCCTTGCGCCACGCGCAGGCGAATCTCCGCCAGCAGGTCATCAATCTGCCCCCGGATCGGCCGGATCTCGACCTCCGGGTCTACCAGCCCTGTGGGACGGATGATCTGCTCTACCACCACGCCTGCTGACTTGGTCAGCTCATAAGGGCCCGGCGTCGCCGAGACATAAATCGTCTGGTGAACCCGCGCCTCAAACTCATCGAACTTCAAAGGCCGGTTGTCCATTGCCGAGGGCAGGCGGAAACCATAATCGATCAGGTTCTGCTTGCGCGACCGGTCGCCATGCCACATGCCGTGAAGCTGCGGCACCGTGGCGTGCGATTCGTCGATGAAGAGCAGGTAATCGCGGGGAAAGTAGTCCAGCAAAGTCGGAGGCGGCTCGCCCGGCAGCCGGCCGGAAAAGTGCCGCGAGTAATTTTCAATGCCGTGGCAGTAGCCAACGGACTTGATCATCTCCAGGTCAAAACGGGTGCGCTGGTGGATGCGCTGCGATTCCATCAGATGCCCTTGCGATTCCAGCTCTTTCTCCCACCAAGCCAGTTCTTCGAGGATGGAGGAAATGGCTGTCGCCTTGCGTTCCGGCTGTACTACATAGTGCGATTTTGGATAGATCGGCAGCCGCGCATATTTCTGCCGCACGGTGCCGAAGAGAGGGTCGATCTGCGAGAGGGAGTCGATCTCGTTGCCGAAGAGCTCGATGCGGTACGCCATCTCGTCATAGGTGGGATACACCTCGATGACATCGCCGCGCACCCGGAACGTGCCGCGCCGGAAGTCATTGTCATTGCGCTCGTAGAGAATCTCCACCAGCCGCCGGGTAATGTCTTCGCGACGGATCTTTTGGCCGCGTTCCAGCATCAGCAGCATGCCATAGTAGGCTTCCGGCGAGCCCAAGCCATAGATGCAGCTTACCGACGCCACGATGATGGCGTCGCGGCGCTCGAAAAGGGAGCGCGTGGCTGAGAGGCGCAGTTTGTCCAGCTCCTCGTTGATCGTCGCTTCCTTCTCGATGTAGAGGTCGCCGGCCGGAATGTAGGCCTCCGGCTGATAGTAGTCGTAATACGAGACGAAATACTCAACCGCATTGCCCGGAAAAAACTGCTTGAACTCGTGAAACAGTTGCGCGGCCAGCGTTTTGTTATGGGCCAGGATCAGCGCCGGGCGATTGAGACGCTCGATGATCTTGGCCATGGTGAAGGTCTTGCCGGAGCCGGTGACGCCGAGTAGGGTCTGATGCTGTTCCCCGGCGGCTACCCCGGAAAGAAGCTCTTCGATTGCCCGGCCTTGGTCGCCGCGGGGCTGGTAGTCGCTGACAAGTTGAAAATCCATAGATCCTTCCAGCCTAGAGCATTTTCAGGTCAGGCGCACGGCTGCCCGGCGGCGCGTCGGCGGAACCCTGCCCCAACGCCTGGAGCGAGAAGAGAGCAAGTCAGCAGGCGAAAGCGGCTTTCATGCCCAAGGCAAGAATTCCGAACCGGATCCCATCTTGCGGAGGTTAGGCTTCGCGAGCTTGTGCGGATCGCAATCTAGAAGCGCGACAGTGGCGGAAAGCCCGATCGCTCCGCAGGGGACAGCATCCGCAGCAAAAAGATGAGCCCCGCGAGGATGGCGGCCAGGACCAGAAGAATCGGCAGGAAAACGATCGGCCGGACTACGACCCGGCCGCGGCCGATGGTGGCCGCGGGATCGCGGTACAAGTGGCCCCCGAAGACCACCAGGCTGCCCTCCACCGTCGCCTTGCTCGTCATCGTCACATTGCCCCCCAGCACGACAATATCCTTGTGCACCGGACCGTTCAGATAAATGTTGCCCGCGATCACCACCAGGTTGCCGCGGGCTGCTCCATCGACGCGCACAGAACAAAGAAAGCAAATCGCGTTCCGCACCTGCTGCGGACCGGCCACGGTGATGTCCTCAATCAGATGGACGGCGTTTCCCGCTCGCGGGGGAGCGGCGGCCAGCAGCAACAAGGCGCAAACCGCGGAGAGTACTCGAAGCATCGGGGGATTCCTTCAAAGAATCTTACGCGAGAGGCGACTTGGGGTCACGGACGGAAGGCGATCGCGCGACGCGGAGACTCTGATTGAGCAAGCCTTAGGCAGGCTTGCGCGAGATGCCCCGCGGCGGCGGGGCCTCTGCTCCGGGAGTCATGCAATGCTCAGTTAGTGGTGCAGTTGCTGTTCTGAATGCAGCACTTCCGGCCACTCCGATGGCGAATCCACAATGCAATCCGGGCGCGGCTCGCGAAGCGTGTGCGGAGCCAATCCATAACCGCACCCCACGCTCCAAGTGCCGGCGTTGCGGGCAGTAAGAATGTCTACTGCGGAATCGCCGATCATCAGCGTCTGCCGCGGCCCCGCTCCCGCCTCTTGCATCAGGCGGCCCAGGCCCGCCGGATCAGGCTTCTTGGTGGGAAAGCTGTTCCCGCCATAGATACGAAAAAAGAATGGGCTGAGCCCCAGCGCGTCGCAGATGGCGACCGACGGTCTCACCGGTTTGTTAGTCAGCACCGCCATCGCTCGCGCCGCGGATCCTCCCCGCAGCTCCTCGATCGCACGGTGAACTCCTGGATAGGCCTGGGTGTGGTCGAGTTTGTGCTCCTGATAATAGTTGAGGAACCAACTCACGGCCGATTCCACGAGATGCTCCTCGGGATCCCCATTCTCGAGAGCGCCATTCACGGCTTCGCCCCTTGCGCGGGCCACGGAGCCGGCGAGCGCGCGCTGCACCAGCGGCGATACCCCATTCCCCACGTAGCCGGCGATCACTGCCCGGGGCAGCGGAGCACGGCCAAAATGGAGAAGCATGGCGTTCACCGCGGCGCACAGATCCTCTGCTGAGTCCACCAATGTTCCGTCAAGATCGAATACGAGAAGACGAATCGAGCTCCAAGGGATGGGACGAAAGACACTAGCCATATCCCTACTTTACAGGTCCCGCCGACGCGGTTTACATCGCGGGGATAAGCTGCCGCTCATTGAGTTGCTGCGCTCGATCAGGCCCGGCACGTGATCGGCGGAGCCAGATCATCCAATGCCACTGAAAACAGGCACCCTTGGCCTCTGCCTTCACCTCGTATGTGACTCGTCCTCTTCTTCAAAAACAACGGGATGCGGCTAACTGAGTTGATCGATTAACTTTTGAATCGTGACTAAGGCAGCAGATAGATTTTCCCTTTCAATCTTCCCCAAGTGCCGTATTTGGCCGGTAAGGAATTGGACCCGGCGAGCGCGACCTCGGATAAGCACTCTTTTGCCTTTCATCGTCGCAGCGATCCGAATGACTCTGCCATCGCTAGGGTCCAGCGCTTTGACGACGAGCTCCTGCTCCTCCAAGGCGTTTACGATCCGAGTCATCGTTGGAGGCCGGACGTGTTCGGCCTCAGCCAGCTTGCCCAATGTGATTGGGCCATTGAAAACAATCACGGAAAGGGCTGAGAGACGAGGCGCCGTCAAGCCGCTCGATTCGTCCACTCGTCGGACGATTCGGAGCAAACGAATTGCTGTCGAGTTCAGTAGCTCAGCGAGAGTCTCAGCATTGGGATAAGACGCTATTGACATGCTCAAATGTGCTCATCATAATTCATTAGCATAGCTAACGAAAGGAGAAAAGCAATGGTTTCCGAGTCACAGAACGAAGTCCAACTGCAGGACATTGCACAAATCGCTCTTACGGTTCGGAACTTGGCAGAGGCCAAGAGTTTCTACCGGGATGTGCTTGAACTGAAGTTCTTATTCGAAGCGGGGACCATGGCGTTCTTTCAATGCGGGTCTGTGAGGCTAATGATCGGTGAAGCTGAAAAGTCCTCCATCTCAGAGGGGACCATTATTTACTTCCGAGTTGCCGACCTTGAAGCCACGGCTCACTTGCTGGAATCGCGTGGAGCCAGCTTTGTCCAACAGCCACATTTAGTGGCGCGGATGAAGAGTCACGACCTCTGGATGGCGTTTCTAAAGGACCCCGCTGGAAACACGCTCGGGCTCATGAGTGAAATCGTCCGAGCTAAGGAGAAGGCGAATGTGCTTTCATAAGGCAGCCTGCCATATCGCCCTGTCCCTGGGAGCCTTCCTAGTCTTCTCTCCGCCTTCCTTGGCGCAGACGGCACAATCGACGCCCGAAACGGTACTCACCACGTTTCGGGTTAAGCCTGCTCAACTCTCCGCCTTTCCCTCTGGCGCTACCGGGGATCCATTCGGCAGCGGAAAGACCTGCGTCTTCCATTGAACGTGATGCATGCGGGGTGCCGGTGTGGTGCGGGCTCGGCCGTTTAATGTGCGGTTCAGCCAAGCCCTTGGAGATGGAAGAGCCGCCAGTGCACGAAACGAAATCAGGCCGGCTTGGCGAAGCTGCCCGGGCTCTGCTCCGTCGCTCGCCACTGCGGCGTCCGTTCCTTCTTGGCTTCGCCCAATGCCCGTTGCACGCCCGCCGCATCGAAGTTGCGCGTGTAAACGGGCGTGCCCGGCTGCTGCCGCCACGATTCCTCCAGCGTTCCCGCATCCACTCCATCAAATCCGAGTTCATCGATCAGCTTGAGCACCACCTTCTTCGCTCTGGCGTCATCTCCGGCCACCGGCAGCGCAATGCGTCCCGGTGTTCCTGCCGGACGGCCGCGCTCCAGAAGATGTTTGGCATAGATATTGTTGAACGCCTTGATCACCGGACGGCCCAGTTGCTGCTCTACCCACTTGCTTTCCGTCAGTCCGTCCTCAATCCCCTGGATGCGGCCATCGCGTTCGCGCGGGTAGTAGTTTCCCGTGTCGATAACCACCACTTCCGGCGCTACCCCTTGGAAAAGATCCTTGGGAAGATCCGGTATCTTTGCCTGCGGAATGGTGACCACTACCACCTCGCCCGCCCGGGCCGCTTCCGCCGCCGTAACGGCCTTGGCCCCGGTCTCCTTCACCAGGCCTGCCAGCGAAGCCGGTCCCCGGGAGTTGGCGACGGATACGTCATGTCCCAACTGAGTGAAGCGGCGAGTGAGCGTGCCGCCAATCTGGCCCGCGCCGATGATGCCGATTTTCATTCTCTGCTCCAATCTGCGATTTCGCTTGAGCCGCGGGCGATCAACACGGACGCGCAACGCCGCCGAAGCGAACCGCAACTGTGGGATGCCCAAACTCCTCCCCAAGTCGCAGCCCTCCAGCCGCGCGCTTTCCGCGAGGCCGGCCGCATACTATATTTTGGGCTTTACGAGTCATTGGACACATGATAGAGTGGTTCCACTGCTTCACGGTGCCCGGTCCTCAAGACGGGCTGAAAAGGGAATCCGGTGCAAATCCGGAACTGCCCCGCAGCGGTTAGCAGGAACGAACCCCTCAACAAAAGCACTGGTCCGCCCCATGGACTGGGAAGCTGAGGCAAGTAGGCAGCCTGCGAGTCCGAAGACCTGCCGCGAAGGAATTCGCTAGCGCCTCCGAGGGGAGGCGAGGTGGCAGTGGTTTGCATTCCGCGGCTGGAATCCTCCGCTGTTTCTTCGCGTCGCTTTCCGGGGCCAAGGAGTTTTTCCATGGCCGCATCTTCGCCTGACACCCTTCATACCCCCGGCCTACGCATTCCTCCTATGCCCGGCCTCGCTGCTGCGTCGCCCTCCAATCCCGGCGCCGTCAGCTTTCAGGTCATCCGGCGCAATGGATCTTTCTCGCCCTTTGACCCAAGCAAGATTTCCGTTGCCATCACCAAGGCGTTTGTGGCCGTCGAGGGAACCAGCGCCGCGGCTTCCCAGCGTATTCATGAAGCTGTGGAGGGGTTGACGCGCCATATCGTCGCGACCCTGACCCGGCGAGCCGAGCCCGCGCGCCCCATCCACATCGAAGACATTCAAGACCAGGTCGAGCTGGCGCTCATGCGCAGCGGCGAGCATAAGGTGGCCCGCGCCTACGTCCTCTACCGGGAAGAACGCGCCCGCGAGAGGCGCAAGCACGCCGAGCAAGCGCCTCCCGCGGCGCCGCCGCAGCTTCACATGCGCATGCCTGACGGCCGACGAGAGCCTCTGGATGATGTGCTTATCCAGCGGGAAATTGCCAGCGCCTGCGATGGACTGGAGGGCGTTTCCGCGCCGGCTGTGATGGCCGAATTGCGGCGGAATCTCTACGACGGCATTTTGCCCCGCGAACTGGGTCTGGCGAAAACCATGGCGGCTCGCTCCCTCATCGACCAGGAGCCGAACTACACCTACGTAAGCGCGCGCCTCCTGTTGAATAGCTTGCGCGGCGAAGCGCTCGCGCTGGTTATGCCGCCGGATACCGGCGCTTCACTCCGTCCCGGCGGATTCCGCTACGACGAGTACTTTCCCCATTTCATCCGCCGCGCGATCGATCTGCAATTTCTGGATCGCGAGCTAGGCAACTTCAATCTGCCCCGCCTGGCCGCCGCGCTGCGGCCGGAGCGCGACCGCAACTTCCAATTCCTCGGCCTGCAGACGCTCTACGACCGCTATCTGCTGCACAGCGAAGGCACGCGCTTCGAGCTGCCGCAGGCCTTTTTCATGCGCGTCGCCATGGGACTGGCCGTGCGCGAGATCGATCGCGATGCCAGAGCCGTCGAGTTCTACGGCCTTCTCTCCTCCTTCGATTTCATGTGTTCGACGCCCACGCTCTTCAACGCCGGCACCCTTCGCCCGCAGCTCTCATCCTGCTTTCTCACCACCCTAGCCGACGATCTGGATGGCATCTTCAAGGGCATCAAAGACAATGCGCTGCTCTCCAAATATGCCGGCGGTCTCGGCAATGACTGGAGCCGCGGGGGCGGCCTGGGCGCGGACCACCGCGGCAACCACGGCCACAAGCAGGGCGGGGGGCCGGTACGTAAAGACCCCAACCGAGCCCCCCATTCCGTGAACCAGGGCGGC
>JAICYR010000046.1 GCA_025934135.1 Acidobacteriaceae bacterium
ATCAGCGCCATTCGTCCGCACGCCGACCCGCGGCAGTTCATCACCACCAACACCATGGGCTGGTTCGATGGTTTCGACGAATACGTGGTCCACTCCGTGCTGGACATGGCCGCGTGGGACGACTACGTCAGCAGCGATACCTTCGACTATGACGACAACGGCGCAAGGAATGACCTTACGCGCGGCTACAAGCGCAAAAACTTCTGGGTGATGGAAACCGAGCCGGCCTTCGTCAACTGGCGGCGCACCAACACTGCGCTTGAGAAGGGCCAGGTGCGCGACATCGCATGGCAGGACGTTGGTCACGGGGCCAACACCGTTGAGTACTGGCAATGGCGCGCCAACCCCAACGGGCAGGAGCAGTACCACGGCGTGATGGTCGGCATCGACGGAAAGCCCGCGCCCGTTTATGCCGAAATTCAGCAGACCGGCAAGGAATTTGACGAAGCCGGAGCCGCGCTTGCCGGAACCACGCCGCACGCCGAGGTCGCGATCATTCAGTCGTACCCGAGCCGCTGGGCCATCGATTTCCAGCGCCACAGCGCGAAGTTCGATCCCGTCGCCGAGTTGGTCGCGTTCTATCGCCCACTGCGTGACCAGTCGCAATCGGTTGACATCGTCTCGCCCGATGCCCCGCTCGACGGCTACAAGGTTGTCGTCGCACCCGCGCTCAACGTGCTTCCACAGAGCATCGCAGACCACCTGATCGCATACGTCAAGCAGGGAGGTCATCTGGTTCTCGGCCCGCGCTCTGGGATGAAGGACCAGTACGACGCGCTGAACCCGCAGCGCCAGCCCGGCCCGCTGATCGGCCTGCTTGGCGGCTCCGTGACGCAGTTCTACGCGCTCGACAAGAATGTACCGGTCAGCGGCGAGGCGGGTTCCGGCACCGCGAACATCTGGGCCGAGACCCTCACCGCCACATCGCCGGAAACCAAAGTCCTGATGCGCTATGGCAAGAGCAACGGATGGCTCGACGATCAGCCCGCCGTGCTCCAGCGCAGTGTGGGGAACGGCAGCATCACCTACGTCGGCGCATGGCTCGATTCTCAGTTGCTGGACAAGCTCACCGCTTCATGGCTCCAGCAGGCGGGAGTAAAGCCCATCGTCCCCAACACGCCGGATGGTGTTGAGGTCTGCGAGCGCACCGGCAACGGGAAGACCGTGCTGATTCTCATCAACCACAACACCACGCCGCAAGATGTCACGCTGCCTGCGGCGATGACCAATCTGCTGGCGTCCGACCACGCCCATATTTCGTCTGTGAGCTTGCCGAAATATGGAGTTGCCGTCTTGGAGAAGTAGCCGCGAATGCCGGACTGGCGCGGGCCATCAGCCCGCGTCTGGCCTTCGTAAAACCGCATTCTCCGCGAGTACCTCCGCCAGCAAATTCGTGTGCGGATAGGCGTGCCCGAGGTGCTGCTGAAATGCCTCGGCATACTCAATGCGGCGGTTCGCCATGGCCGCCGCTTCCCTGCCCCGGACGCCGCACCACGCGCGCATGGCTTCGATATACTCATCCATCCCGTGCTGCGCTCGCAGCCAGTCGCGCTGGCTGCGATGGCAGGCCAGCATCTGCGACTTGAACTCAATCTGATCGTCAATCGCGATCCACATTTGCGGAGGCACGGGCCGTCCGTAGATGTCCACGCCCTCCACCGCGTCCCAGTAATACAGGTGCGGAATGGCGGGAATCGCCGGCGAATGATTCACGCTGGACGTGTCGTAATTCGGAGCAGGCGCGTAAAAACAGGCGTTCCGCACCAGAACGCTCGTCATCTCGTGATCAGAAATGTAGTCGCTGGGAGGATGCGTCAATACGACTTGCGGTGAGACCTCGCGCAGCAGCGCGGTCACGCGCCGGTTGTGCGCGTCATCATGGAAGATGGAGAAATCGTGCGAGCCGACATAATGATAAGCCGCGCCCAGCAGGGCGCAGGCAGACTCCGCTTCGCTCCTGCGAATGCGCTGGATTTCGTTCGCTGAATGATCTTTCGAGCCGCAGTCGCCCAGCGTCATGGTGGCGACGTGAATTTCAAAACCCTTCCCCGCCAGCAGCCGGAGCGTTCCCGCGCAGGAAATTTCCACGTCGTCCGGATGCGCCCCAATGGCCAGCGCAATCCGCCGCCGCTCAATCTTGCCGCCACCCTCGCTCATTCAGGACATACTCACTTCAACGTCGTCGGCCACTTCGCCGCGAATCGTGTAGGTCCCCGGCGCTTCCTGCAAGATGGAGCCAGGGACCAGAGTGTTGACGGGGCCATGCGCCACCAGGCGCGCAATGAATCGCTGCCAGCTCACGCCGCCTCCAAGCGCGCCATCCAGCCAGAAGCTGCGGTCGCGCGCGCCCAGAATCTGCTGTGGGCCTATCGTGTTTGCCTTGGGAGGGACCCACGACCAGTCGCCGCCAAACGAGTGGAGCGCGTTCTGCATAATGGTCATCGGATGCAGTTCCACCAGCCGCGGGCCGGCCTGTTTGTATGCGGCCATGTCGTTACCGAATTCAAACCCCAGATGCGCTTCCCAGAATGCGATATGACCGCACCAGCCGATGCCGCCATAGCACACGTCCGCGCCGCCCGCGTCCTCGATTATTCGTCCATAAGCGGGCAGTGCCTCCCTGGTCGGGAAATGAATCTGGCTCTCTGGAGGTCGCAACTCAGGGTTGATTTTGCTGAAAAAGCTCGCCATCATCGCGCGCTGAAATGATCCAACCCAGGTAATCGGGGCCGTGTTGCCGTCCTCGTCCGCGTACTCGTCCATATTGAAGGTGTGGACGTGATGGCAGTCGATGCGCAGTTCATTGATCATGCGGGCCGCGTATTCGTATTGCGGCATGGGGCCGACGGGAAAGATGCCGACGAACTTTTCTCCCGCTTCGAGCTTCTCGCGGATGCGGGTCACGATGTCCAGCGCGAACTCGAAATAGAACTGCGAAGGGTCGTCGATGATGCGAATCTTGAAATCCTGGTTCGGATGCTTCGTCAGCTCCGCCCGCGAAATCCGCCGTACCCGCTCGGCGGCTTCCATGTCCCGAAACGGAATGAACTTGGCCATTTCATGGGAAAAGCCGGCGTGCGCGCCGTCCCCTTCTTTCCTGCTCGCGTTTGCTTCAGCCATTGTGGACGCCTCTCCCGCAAAACAAAGAGTGTACATCGAGTTGCTTTTATTGCAGCGGACGTGCATCAAGCAGCGACCGAATTGGCGCCAAAACTCATGTGATGGATGCCGGGAAACGCTACAATCCTGTTGAGATGATTTTGATTCGCGCGATTGCGCCAAATACGCTGAAAGATCCCCTCCCGCAAGCAGCAATGCCTGCCAAGGGGGCGAGGTAGCGATGTCATTTTATCTTGGGGTTGACGCGGGTGGGACCAAAACCAGGGCCGCGCTGGGAGACGACACAACTATTCTGGCGCGCGCTTGCGGCGGCAGCATTAAACCGCTGCGCGTAAGCCGGGAGGAAGCGCAGGCCAACCTGGCCGCCATTCTGCAAGAACTGGCGCACAAGAGCGGAGTGGATCTGAAGCAAATTGCAGCCTCATGCATCGGAACGGCGGGGGTCCGGCTGCCCAGGACTGACGGCTGGATGCGCGGGATTCTCTCCGCGTGCGCGGGTGGCGCCATCATGGTGTGCGGCGATGAGGAGATCGCGCTGGACGCGGCTTTTCCCGGCGGTGCGGGGGTGCTGGTCATGGCTGGAACGGGCTCCAATACCCTGGGGCGCACCAGCGCGGGCCAACTGCTGAACATTGGCGGTTGGGGCCCCGCGCTCGGCGATGAGGGATCGGGATACTGGATCGGCCACCAGGCCCTGCGCGCCGCGGTACGCGCCCGGGATTTCGGCCCGCCGTCGCGGATTCTGGAGCTTGTCGCGGAGTTCTGGAAGGCCAACAACATAGGCGAGATCGTGGAAATGGCCCACGCATCTCCGGACTTTTCCCAACTCGCTCCGCTGGTGGTGGAGTGTGCGGAGGAGGGTGGCATAGTCTCGCGGGAGGTCTTGGAACGCGGCGGGCGTCTGCTCGGCGAAGATGCGGCCGAGGCTTTCCGTCGTGTCCGGAAGCTGGACCCGGATGCGCCGATGCCCGCGATTGCCTTCACCGGCAGCATTCTTGAGAAGGTGGCCTTCGTCCGCGACAGCATGATGGAGACGATCCGCCGCAGTCTGCCCACGGTCCACATTCTTCCCGAGGCGGTCGATCCGCTGGAAGGCGCGCTCTGGCGCGCGAGGCACGTCTGCTCAGCGCAGCCTGTGGGCTAGAAAACGCGGCAGTTCCGCGCGGTGTTCCATCGGCGCGCTTCCGCTTCCAGACACCATTTGACGACCGTCCCAGCCGGGGTGCAGAATCCTCAACACTGGTGTGCCTCACGAGCTTCCCACGCTCCCGATTCCTCCTGCTGAATTCCCCCAGCCCTGAGGCACCTCCTGATCTCACCGTGAGAGAGGTTCCTAATGAGTACTGCAATGGCTTCCATGCCAGATATGGACAAACTGCACGTTTTTCTGGGTCGCTTCGTCAACGATCTTGGCGCAACGCTCCACACCGGAATGGTCGTGATTGGAGAAAACCTGGGCCTGTACAAGGCGCTGGCGACCGATCCCATGACCTCCGCCGAACTTGCCGCGAAAACCGGCGTTGACGAGCGCTATCTGCGCGAGTGGCTCGCTTCGCAGGCGGCAGGCGGCTACGTGAATTACAACGAAGACACGAACAAGTTCAGCCTCGATGCCGAGCAGGCCTTCACGCTGGCTAATGAGGACAGCCCGGCGTATCTGCCCGGAGCGTTCGAGCTGGCGCTGGCATCGCTGGCGTCCGTGCCGCGCATTACGGAGTGCTTCCGCACCGGCGCGGGCGTGGGCTGGGGTGAGCACTCGGATGGCGTGTATCACGGAGTCGAAAAGTTCTTCCGGCCGAGCTATGCGGCAAACCTCGTGAGCGCATGGATTCCAGCACTGGACGGCGTGCAGGCCAAGCTGGAGAAGGGCGCGACGGTCGCCGACATCGGCTGCGGCAAGGGGTCCTCCACGCGGCTGATGGCGCAGTCGTTCCCCAACTCGCGGTTCTTCGGGTTCGACTACCACGACAAATCGATTGAAGACGCGCGTGCGTCGGCGGAACGCACCGGACTTGCAGACCGCGTCACATTTTCGATTTCCAGCGCGAAGGAAATTCCGGGCAAGGGCTACGATTTCGTCACCGTCTTCGACTGCCTGCACGACATGGGCGATCCGGTCGGCGCAGCCAGCCACATCCGGCAGGTGATGGCTGAGGACGGCACATGGATGATCGTGGAGCCGTTCGCGAAAGACGAGATGAAGGACAATCTGAACCCGCTCGGCCGCGCTTACTACGGCTTTTCTACCCTGCTGTGTACTCCGTGCTCGCGCTCGCAGGAAGTGGGAATGTGCCTGGGCGCGCAAGCCGGTGAGGCGAAGATTCGCGACATCGTGACGGCAGCCGGATTCACCCGCTTCCGCCGCGCCGCCGAGACGCCGTTCAATATTGTGTATGAGGCCAGGCCGTAGATCACCAATTCTGATTGGGCCGCGATTTCGTCCAACACGGAGTCGCGGCCGTTATTTCTGAGTCATAGGGTGCTGGTCGCCGCACGCTCTTTGATCTTTGGGAGCACAATATTTTTTCTCCAGATCGCAAGCGCGTTCACGATTATGCAGCTTTTCATCTACGAAGTTGCCGTAGATACATGAGCTTTCAGCCAACTGCTTCTTGTCAGTTTCAAGTGAAAGACCTTTCCGGTACCACTTATCTGCAAGCTCGCTATGATTTGTTAAATCATAAGCCCTCCCCAAATCCCATGAATTTATTGGATCCTTGGGAGAAAGACTCACGGCTCTCTGCAAATAAGGAATTCCCTCTGCCGGCTTGTTAAGCATCATCAGGAATGCGCCAATATTTCCCACCACGTCAGGATTGTTGGGATAATGCTTGTCGATTACTTTCGAGAAATCGAGCGCGACACGGTATTGTCCTAAGTCATCTAATTCCACAACATACGCTAGCCAGGCTTCAACAGCGTCGGCGCCTTTATAGATCGTGCAACTCTGATCCAGAGCCTTGACCATGTCGGAGTAACTTCCTGAAACCTCCAGAATGTGGAGTCTCCCCTGATGAATCGAGAGGTCCTGGGGAGCCAGTTCCATGGCGATATCAAGGTGCTTGATAGCAGCATCGACAGCATCGCGAGTGTAGCTGCCCCTGAGTTCGCCTCCGCCTGCATTGTTGCCGTCGAGTAGCACAATATCGTTTCCCATCAGGGCGACATTGGTAAGGCATTTCTGGGCTTCGACCTTCTCGCTAATCTTAGGTGAATCCACATAGCTGGAACACAGCTTTTGTGCTGCGTCTCTTTTATTAGCGTCAACAAGGTGTGGCCAATCAGATATCTTCGCTGACTGTGAGTATGCGCCGATTGAGGTAAAAGCCAACAATAGAGGCACGAAGACCATTCCGCGCATTAACGCTCTCCTGGATTTACTCTATTTAGCTCCCACTCGCTCACCCGCCAACAGCGTCTCAACAATATCATTCTTCCCATTGATCACCGCGATATCCGCCGCTCGGCCAACGGCGAGCGAGCCGGTTTCGGTGTCGAAGCCGGCCATGCGGGCGGGGTTGCGGCTGGCCAATCGCGCGGCCTGTTCGATCGGTGCGCCGGTGAACTCGGCGAAGTTCTTCACGCCGCGGTTGAGCGTGAGGGTGCTTCCGGCGAGCGTGTGCTCATCGATTTCGGCTTTGCCGCCTTTGACGCTCACAACCAGTTCGCCCAGCTTGTAGTTGCCGTCGGGCATTCCGGCAGCGGACATGGCGTCGGTAATGAGGATGGCGCGGTCGGGGCCTTTGCAACGCCACCATATATTGACTGCGGCAGGATCGACGTGGAAACCGTCGCAGATAAGTTCGGCAAACAGATTGTCGTTGCTCAGCACCTCACCCAGGATTCCCGATGCCTTATGGTCGAAGGTGCGCATGGCATTGAAGGTGTGGGTGGCGCTGAAGGCTCCGGCGCGAACTCCAGCCTTCGCCTCGGCTTCGACGGCGTTGCTGTGGCCGATGCTGCACCGCACGCCAAGACTCGTGGCATGGGCGATGACCTCCGGCGCATTGGGAAGCTCGGGGGCGATGGTCATCAGCCGGATATTGCCTTGGGACGCCTGCCACATGCTGTCGAAGAGCGCGACAGTGGGCGTCTGGAGTAGGTTCTCGGGGTGACAGCCCCTCTTATGGGGCGACAGGAACGGCCCTTCGATGTGAATGCCGAGCGGGCGCGCTCCGTGGTCGCGGCTGCCGATGAACCGCGCGAGGCCATCGAGCGACTTGAGAATGGCATCCGTCGGCGCGGTCATGGTGGTGGCGAGGTACGACCCGACTCCGTTGCGGGCGAGGAAGTGGCCAATGGCGGTGATCGCTTCGGGCGTGGCCTCCATCACGTCGTGGTCCATGCCGCCGTGCATGTGCACGTCGAACAAAGCGGGAATCAGCGTGCTGCCGGCGAAGTCGAGGTGGCGTCCGGGCGGAAGTTCGGTGCCGGCGCGTGAGGTGATCTTCGCGATGACGCCGTCCTCGATGGTGACGACGGGATTCTCGATGACATCGTCAGGTACGACGAGGCGGGCGGCGGTAAGGATGGTCTGCATACTCGTATTCTCTCAAGCGTAACTCTAAACTGAATGGCAATGGCCCATAAGCTACCCGGCACTGCCCGCCGACGCATCGGCATTCACCTGTCCACCGCGGGCGGCGTATTTCGCGCGGCGGAGCGCGCTCACGCGATTGGCGCGAACACCTTCCAGATCTTCTCGTCCAGCCCGAGGATGTGGCGTCCGGCGCGGATCCCTTCGGAGCACTGCGGGCAGATGCGGGAGCTACGCGAGCGGTTCGATTGCGCTCCGCTGGCCGTCCACACCAGCTATCTGGTGAACCTTTGCAGCCAGTCGTCCGAGGTCCGGGACAACTCGGTCGCGGCCTTTCGCGGCGAGGTGGAGCGGGCTCTGGCGCTGGGCGCGGAGTACCTGGTGCTGCATCCCGGCTCGTGGCGTGGGCTGACCCGCGAGGACGGCTTGCGGCTGGCGGCTGAGTCCATTGGAGCGGCGACCGATGGCATCGCGTTCGATGACTGCGATTTCCGCATCCTGATTGAGAACACGGCCGGAGCCGAGTTTTCTCTCGGCGGCAGCTTTGAACAGGTCGCCGAATTGATTGACCGGCTGAGGCCGGTGGTCCCGGTGGGCGCGTGCCTCGACACCTGCCACTGCCACGTGGCTGGGTACGATCTTGTCTCCGGCGAAGGCTACGAGGAGACTCTGCGACGGATTGAGGCGACCCTAGGCTTAGCGACCGTCAAAGTCTGGCACATGAACGATGCCAAGGCGGCGCGCGGATCGAAGCTTGACCGGCACCAGCACATCGGCGAAGGAACGATTGGGCTGGAGCCGTTTCGGCGGCTGCTGAACGATGGCCGGTTCGGCCACTGCGCATTTATCGCCGAGACTCCGGTGGACGAAGACGGAGACGAACAGCGGAATCTGGATGCGATGCTGCGGCTGGCGGAGGTCGGAATTTCTTAAAGCTTCAGGCGACGCGGCGCGACTCATCGATGCGACGGACGGGCGGCTCGCCGCCGACCGACGAAATGCTTTTCGCTCCGGTTTCGCGCAGCGCCGTCTTGGCGACTGCGGCCTGCTCGGTCGTATTGCAATGCACGGAGAGCAGCGTACCTCCCCTGGTGACGCTGGCATAGCGCCTCGCCTCAAACTCCGGAATGCCCACGCCAATGAGCGCACCGATGACTCCTCCGACAAAACCCCCTGCCCCGACTCCGGCGAGACAGGCGATGACCGGCCCGGCGGCATAAAGCGGTTCCAGACCGGCGATGAAAAGTGCCCCGAGGCCGACCACGAGGGCGAATGCGCCGCCGATCAACGCGCCAATAACGCCGCCCGCGACGGTTCCCTCCGGCGCCTTGGTGTGCTTTTCGTATGCGAATGGCCGATTGTCACCGCGCGCTCCATCCGGATGCAGAATCGAGATGGCCGAATGGGTGAAGCCCTGCTTGACTATGTAGTCCGCGGCGTTGTCCGCGAGATCAGTGTTTCCATAAATTCCGTACAGCGTTACATGCTTCTCCGCCATGGCGTTTCTCCCCTACAAGTGGGATGGGGGGGCCATACGGGGAGTTGCGTTTTTGATGTTAACGCCCTGCGACCAGCCGCCGAAAGGAAAGTACGCGATCGAGGATGCGGCGCGCCCTGCCGGGATAACCGCAGGCCTGGGGCGGACTGACCATCTGGCGAGTGAAAACGCGGAAGCTCGGGGTGCCAGGGCGCAGCGTGGACCAGTAAGAGGACTTCCAGAACAGAGGCTCGTGGTTGGCGATGATTTGCTGGATGAGGATTTTGACTCCGCACTCGAGGTTGTTCTTGGGCTGGAGGATGGTCCGCTTGGGATCGCCGGGCTTGAGGTTGCGGTCGGCCTGCCAATCGAAATTGCAGCCGTAGCGGACTGAATCCTCATAGGTAAGCTGCAGCAGGCCCTCACAGTGAATGGGCAGATGCGTGACGCCGTCGCGCGCTTTCAGCGCGCCGATGTGGCGGACGTGGGATGTGGGATTGAGTCCGGCCTCCGCCCCGGCGAGCGCCTGAAAAAAGTAGGCCCAGAAGGCGCGCTTATCCGCGTCGGACATGCGGTAGAAGCGCGGGCAGTAGCGGCGCACGTCGCGGGGCACCTGAGTGGAGAGCAGTGAATCGGGCAGGGCGTTCTCTATGATGATATCCCAGTCGGGGTTCCATAGAGTCCCGCCGAGCTCCGACTTTTTAATGTCGATGGGCGTGGCGGTGGCGGGCTTAGTTTCTTTCGCAGGAACGGCGGTGGCCGGAGTTGCGCTTGGCGCCGGGGTGGCGGGAGCGGGGTCCGTCTGCTGCGCATGAAGGTCAGCGAAGCCGAGCAGGGCGGCAAGCAATAGCGTAAGAGCGTGCATCTTGCGGATGCCGGGGGAGGGCATATCCAGGGCGAGTCTCCTCTGTGCTCCGCAACATACGAGGCACAGAAATGGGATGGACGGCTGGATTCAGGGGGTTGCAGCGCGGGGTTGAGGTGATCGCAAGCATCACGCGCCCGCAATTTAGCATCCGTCCCGAATGATGAAGGCCGTATTGCTCACGCTGCCCCTGCTACTGCTGGCCACCGCTGCCAGCCCGTCCGCACCTCGCGAATCCGTCTCGCGGGACATCCAGACTTCGAGCGCAGGATGGAAAATCTGCACCGCGCACGGCGGCGACGCGAATGGAACCAGCCCTAACTCCGAGGCCTGCGGCGGGGTTGGCAGCAACCAACCCTCTTCCTGGTCATGGAGTTTTGGAGACACGATGAACGAGAATGTCTCCACCACAGCGACCCACAACGAGACCCAGATTCTCTACGTTTTCGCCGGGCCCGGATGCGATGACTGCACCACCATCACGATGGACAAGTGGATTGAGCCTACGGGCGATCCGAACGCGATTGCGAACAATGAAATGGACATGTACCAGTTCGACCACACCGATCTGCGGAAGCGTATGTTCGGCCTGCAGTGCAACCAGCAACAGGGCACCATGCAGTGGCAAATCCACAACGTGGGCGGAGGCTATTGGGTGAACACCGGGATACGCGACCACTGTCCGCTGCCGGAGGGCGAGTACACCCACGTTATTTACCAGGGACACTGGATTATTGGCGACACGGGATGCGGCGGGATGGGCTGCAACTATTACGACTCGCTGACCATTGACGGAAAGACCTATCGGCTCGGCAAGAAAATGGCCGCGACGACCGTGAATCCGCATTGGAGAAGCATTTGCGGCAGCCAGGACCAGATCGATCTGCGCACGGCGCAACCGGGAGGCACGTTGACCGGCGGGCGGAATATCCAAAATTCCAGCGTGACCTGCGGGTATGAAGAGAGCAGCGGGCCTTAGTAGCTTGGGAAACCAGGCGATTCCCACGTCTCAGAATCGAGACGTGGGGCACCCATTCACCGCTTCCTCTGCTTAGCTGACCGGGATCGTGGTTGACGCTTTGATGTCAGCCGAGGAGTCGCCGACCATCAGCTTGACCGGCTCGGTTTCGACTACAAAGCCCTTTTGTTTTTCATTCCAGTAGGCAAGTTGCGAAGCCTTGAGCGGAATCTGAATGGTTTTGGTTTCGCCAGGCTTGAGGCTCACGCGCTGGAAGCCTTCCAGCTTTTTGTTGGCGCGCTGCACGGCCGACTTCAGGTGTTTCACATAAAGCTGGGCGACCGCGTCTCCCTCGCGCTGCCCGGTATTGGTCACGTCCACGCTAACCGTGATGGCTCCGTCTTTTGCGATCTGCGGCGCACTGGTGCGGATATTCGAAAAGCGGAAGGTGGTGTAGCTGAGGCCGTATCCGAATGGATAAAGCGGCTTGCCCTTAAAGTACATGTAGGTGCGCCCGTCGCGGATGTTGTAGTCGTCCATGGGCGGCTCCTGCGAGATGGAGTCGGGCCAGGTTTGGGTGAGGTGTCCGCCGGGATTGTAGTCGCCAAAGATGACCTCGGCCAACGCAGTGCCTTCATCCTGGGATGAGTCCGCCATGTGCAGGATGGCCTTAACGTGCTTCTGCGACCAGAGGATGGCGTAGGGGTAGCTGGAGACGAGCACCAGCACCGTTTTTGGATTGGCGGCGTAGACCTGTTTAACCAGCGCTTCCTCTTCCAGAGTGATGCTTGAGCGGTCGCGTCCCTCGCGGCCTTCGCTCGGATACGGGCAGGGCGGGGTGGAGGAGTTGGGCAGCCACACGCCCTTCGTCTTGCCGCACATGGGTTCCGTATTGCCCACGAAGACCAGGGCCACATCGGACTCCTTCGCTGCCTCGACCGCCGCGCCGTTGGTATTGTCCTTGGCGTAGTTGACCTTCACGTTGGGGCCAACAGCGGTTTTGATTCCGTCGAGCGGCGTGACCTTATAAGGCGGAGTGCCGCCGTACCAGTCCCACTGGACTACGTCGGCAAGCGGGCCGATGACGGCGATGGACTTGAGCGAGTCTTTTTTGAGCGGCAGGAAGTTGTGCGCGTTCTTGAGCAGCACGATGGATTCGAGGGCCATCTGCTTGGAGATGGCGCGGTTCTCGTCGGTATTCCAGGGCTCGGGTGAATCTTTAATTTTGGAGTAAGGAACCATGTCCGGAGGATCGAGCAGGCCGAGTTCAAGCGAGACCAGAAGCTTGGGCCGAACGAGATCGTCAAACTCGGGCTCGGTGAACTTGCCCTCCTGAATGAGTTCTTTCGTTTCCGGCTTGTAGGTGTCCAGAAACTGGTTGATGCCGGCCTTGAGGCAAGCTAGGACAGCCGCCTTCTGGTCGGGAAAAATTTTGAACTGCTGCACCATAAGGTGGACCGCGCCGCCATCCGTCGAAATGAGTTTGCCGCCCCATTTGTCGATAACGATGTTGCGGAGAATCGGGCTGATGTCCATGGGCTTGCCGTCATAGGCGTTGTAGGAAGCCATGAGGCCCTTGGCTCCGCCATCAAGAAAGCCCATGCGGAACGGAACGGAATAGTACTCCCAGAAATTGCGCTGATCGAAATTCACGTAGGCGCTGGCGCGGCCGTCCTCGCGGCTGTACCCCACAAAATGCTTCATAAGCGAAGCGGTCATGATGTATTTCGGATTGTGCCCTTGGAGGCCATGAATGAAAGCGACGCCCATGGTCCCGACGAAGAAGGGGTCTTCGCCATAGACTTCTTCAAGCCGGCCCCAGCGGACGTCGCGGGCAAGGTTGACCTGCGGACCCCAGAGAATCAGGCTGCGGCGATGGTACTTGGGAGTCTGAGAAATAAATCGGGCTTCGTAACCCTCCACGTGTCCCGCTTTTTCGACGAGCGCGGGGTCCCATGTGGCCCCCATTCCGGGAGGCTGCGGGAATTGCGTGGTGGTGATGGCGGTGCGACCGCGCTCCGGGTTGGGGTGCGACACGTATCCATGGATGCCCTCGGAACTTCCAGTGTTAAGAATGCCGAGGCGCGGCACGCCGCAATTGCGCAGGCAGTTGATCTTCTCATCGAGGGTCATGAGCGAGAGGACATTGTCCACGCGCTTATCGGGAGCGAGGTTGGGGTTCTGGAAGGGATATTTGTACTGCGGCGGCTGGGCTGGTTGGGAGTCCTGCGCGAAAGATGATGATGGCGCGAAACCGCAAAATGCGAGGGCGATGAGCACAATAAGAGATCGCTTCAACAAACCAAAGCCTCCAAAGATAAATGAGTTCGGAGCATCGCGGAAGGCGGCCCGTAAGTTTCGCTGATCGTACCATGATGGAAATCGTTCAATGCACATATCGGAGGAAGCGGGTATTTAGATTTCCATTGACAAACTAAATATCTGCGCCGGTTTTCTACAGCCTGCGGAGAATCAGAGGCCACCGCAGGCCCCTTATGCCTCAACGCGCAGTCCCCGATACAATCAAAACTGACTATGTCCACGAGCAAGCAGAGCGATCCAGCCGCCGCAACCTCCGAGTTGCGCTACACGCCGTCTGAAATTGAGCCGCGATGGAGCGAGCGCTGGGCTGCGCAGGCCGACCTTTACGGCGCCGATCCACAGTCGAGCGGCAAACCGAAATACTACGTGCTGGAAATGCTGCCGTATCCCTCGGGCCAACTGCACATGGGGCACGTGCGCAATTACTCCATTGGCGATGCACTGGCGCGCTTCATGTGGATGCGGGGCCACAACGTGCTGCATCCGATGGGCTGGGACGCCTTCGGGCTTCCGGCGGAAAACGCCGCGCTTAAGAACAACACGCCTCCGCGCGAGTGGACGCTGAAGAACATTGCCGCGATGAAGCGGCAGATGCAGCGGCTGGGTCTGGCCTACGACTGGCGCAACGAAGTGACTACCTGTCTGCCGGAATATTACCGCTGGAATCAATGGTTTTTTGTCCGCATGTTTGAGCGTGGGCTGGCCTACCGCAAAAAGAGCAAAGTGAACTGGTGTCCTGAGTGCGCCACGGTGCTGGCCAACGAACAGGTGATCGATGGCCGCTGCTGGCGGCACGAGGACACGCTGGTGGAGCAGCGCGACCTGGAGCAGTGGTTTTTGCGCATCACCAACTACGCGCAGGAGTTGCTGGACGGTCTTGAGAAGCTCAATGGCTGGCCGGAAAAAGTCCGCACCATGCAGCGCAACTGGATTGGCCGCAGCGAAGGCGCGGAGGTGGAGTTCGCCGTTGCATCCGTAGCGGACCAGGATCCGCCGCCTGAAACCGCGCGCGAGCGGCTTGAGGAGCGGATTGAAGACGCTCTGGAAAAGTTTCGGGCGGGGCGAAAGGTGCTGGCCGCTACGGAAGACGTCGAGCTCACCGGAGATAAGGTTGCGGTTTTCACCACGCGCATTGACACCATCTATGGAGCGACCAGTGTTCAGCTTGCGCCCGAGCATCCTCTCGTAAAGAAGTTCGCGGCAAACAACCGGAAGCTGGCCGGAGATGTGGCCGCTCTGCTCGACCAGCAGAAGCAGGCGCGGGAAGCCGGAGATGTGGGCGCGATTGAGAAGCATGGTGTCTTCACTGGGCACTACGCGGTGAATCCGTTCAACAACGAGCGGCTGCCGATTTGGGTGGCGAATTACATTCTGCTGGACTACGGCACAGGCGCGATCATGTCCGTCCCGGCGCATGATGAGCGCGACTACGAATTCGCGAAGAAGTATGGGCTGGAAATTCGGATTGTGGTGCTGCCGCGCCGGGCCGATGCCATCCATAGTGAAGAGGACCACGACTCGCTGCTTCCTTATACGACGGAAGACAGCTTGCTGATCAACTCCGGCCAGTTCAACACGCTGAGCAACGAAGAAGCACAGCGGCGGATGGCGCAGTTTGCTGAAGAAGATGGATTTGGCAAGGCCACGGTTACGTATCGTCTGAAGGACTGGGGCATCAGCCGGCAGCGCTACTGGGGCACGCCGATTCCGATGCTGTATTGCGAGAAGGACGGCATTGTTGCGGTTCCCGACGAGCAGTTGCCGGTGCTGCTGCCGGAGAACATTGCGATTACGCAGCAGGGCGGCTCGCCGCTGGGCAGGCTGCCGGATTTCGTGAACGCCACGTGCCCCAAATGCGGCGGCCCGGCGCGGCGCGAGACGGACACGATGGACACATTTGTCGACTCGTCCTGGTACTTCTACCGCTACACGAGCGCGCGCAACGACAAGGCTCCGTTCGACAGCGCGACCGCCGGCTACTGGTTCCCCATTGACCAGTACATTGGCGGCGTGGAACACGCGATTCTGCACCTCATCTATTCGCGGTTCTGGACGAAGGTGATGCGCGATATGGGGCTGATCAAAAACGACGAGCCCGCCGAGAGGCTGTTCACGCAGGGCATGGTCATTAAGAACGGCGCGAAGATGTCGAAGTCCAAGGGCAATGTGGTTTCACCCGACGACATGATCGAGCGCTACGGCGCCGACGCGACACGGGCCTACGCGCTGTTCGCCGCTCCGCCCGACCGCGACCTCGACTGGCAGGAGGACGGGGTTGCCGGGGTGAGCCGCTTCCTGGGGCGCGTGTACCGATTTGCGATGCGGCACGCGAAAGGGGCGAATGGCGCGACCGAAGCGACCGCGACCTCGCAGGCGCTGCAACGCAAGCTGCACCAGACCATTCGCAAAATTACCGAGGACTTTGGTGGACGCTGGCACTTCAACACTTCCATTGCGGCCATTATGGAGTTGGTGAACGAGTTGACTGCGGCAGAGTCGGCAATCGCGGCTGGAGAGGTTCCGGACGCGGTGCTGGCGGCAACGCTGCGAGATCTGGTTCTGCTGCTGGCTCCGTTTGCTCCGTATCTGGCAGCTGAGTTGTGGGAACAGATTGGCGGCGAGGGCGACCTGTTGCGCGCTCCGTGGCCCAAGTTTGATGAGGCGCTGGCGCGGGAGGACGAAGTTGAGATTCCGGTGCAGGTGAACGGCAAGCTGCGTTCAGTGCTGCGCGTGCCGGCCGGGGCCGGCGAGAGCGTGCTGCGTGAAGCCGCGCTGGCCGACGAAAAAGTCCGGGCGAGCACGGCGGGAAAAACAGTCGTGAAAGTAATTCTGGTTCCCGGCAAGCTGGTGAACCTGGTGGTGAAGTAGATGGCAGAGCGTGCGCCGGTTCGCGGTACGCAATCGTTCCTGAACATTATGGGAAACGTCTGGCGGCGGCCTTCGCTGCTGGGCCTGGAAGTGCTGTGGCGCTGGGCCTTTGGCGTTCCACTGCTGGCGGTGCTGGCCTGGCAGGGCTGGCGCATCTACTCAGCCGCTGCTCCGCAATTGGCCGCGACAGGTGTGGCCGAGGTTTCCCTGGTTTACCCGATGCAGTCGGCGGTCGCGCTGTCGAATGTCTATGGCATTCTGGCGCCGCCGGTCACACACCTGCTGGCGTGGCTGATTCCGGTGGCAGTGGTGGCGTGGGCCGTAGTTTCCGGTATCGGGCGCAGCGCGGTGCTGCGGCGTTATGACCGCTCGCTGCCGCGCCGGTGGGGCACGCTGATCGCTCTGCAACTGCTGCGGGTGGTCTTCTACGGCGGGAGCATCTGGCTGTGGTTTGCGGCCATGCAGTGGTCGGCGCGCGCGACGCTGTGGAACGGCGAAGGAAATGTGGTCGGCTACTTCGCGCTGGTCATTTTTATTTCGCTCGGAATCTTTACGCTGTGGGCGCTGGTAAGCTGGGTCTCGCTGATTGCTCCGGTGCTGGCGCTGGTGGAGCGGCGCGGCGTGGGGTCGAGCCTTGTGCGCAGCTTTCGGCTGGGGCCGCTCACTGGAAAGCTGATCGAAATCAATCTCGCGATGGGCATCATTAAGCTGGCGCTGACGGTGCTGGCCATGGTGTGGTCGGCCACTCCGCTGCCGTTTGAAGGGGTGATGCACGGCAGCTCGCTCTATGCGTGGTGGGCTGTGGGGACGATTCTTTACTGCGTCGCCTCGGATTTCTTCCAGGTGGCGCGGCTGGCGGCGTTCATTGAGTTGCTGCGGACGTTTCAGCCGGGGTTTCCGGATTCTTCCCAGAAGACTGCGGTTGCAAAGTAAACTGGAATTTAACCCAGACTGCAACTGATTCCTTATGGACACCTCCTCGATCGTCATCCTCGACTTTGGCTCGCAGTACACGCAACTGATTGCGCGCCGCATCCGCGAGCAGAATGTTTTCTCCGTCGTGCTTCCCTGCACCGCGCCTATTGAGCAAGTGCGCGCGCAGAAGCCGCTGGGCATCATCCTGTCGGGCGGGCCGTGCTCGGTGTATGACGCGGACGCGCCCCCGGCTGATCCGGCGGTGCTGGAGCTGGGCGTGCCGGTGCTGGGCATCTGCTACGGATTGCAATTCATTGCGCATCATCTGGGCGGCAAGGTGCGCTCGGCGGAGAAGCGCGAGTATGGCCACGCGGAGGTGTCGGTTGTGGATGCGGAATCGCCACTGTTCGCGGGCATTCCGGGGCCGCTGACCGCATGGATGTCGCACGGTGACGAGGCGATTGAGCTACCTCCGGGTTTTCATTTAACGGCGAAGACTTCGAACGCGGTGGCCGGAATCGCCAACCCCGAGCGGCAGGTGTGGGCGGTGCAGTTCCATCCCGAGGTCCACCACACGAAGCAGGGCACGGCGCTGCTGCGGAATTTTCTCTTCAACATTTGCGGAGCGAAGCCGGATTGGACTCCGGAACTTTTTATTCAGTCCACGGTGGCGGCGATTCGCGAGAAGGTGGGCGAGGGACACGCGATTTGTGCGCTGTCAGGCGGGGTGGATTCTTCGGTGGCGGCGGTGCTGGTGCATCGGGCGATTGGAGACCGGCTAACCTGCGTGTTCGTGGACAACGGCGTGCTCCGCAAGAACGAGTTTTTCAAGGTGCAGGAGAACCTGCGGAACAAGCTTGGGCTGAATCTTGTGGCGGTGGACGCGAGCGGGAGATTTCTATCGAAGCTGGCGGGAGTGACGGATCCGGAGAAGAAACGGAAGATCATCGGCAACGAATTTATCGCCGTCTTTGACGACGAGGCGCAGCGGATTACGAAAGAGGCGGGCCAAGTGGACTGGTTGGTGCAGGGGACGCTGTATCCGGACGTGATTGAGTCGTCGTCGGTCAAAGGCCCGTCGCAGACCATCAAGAGCCATCACAATGTGGGCGGCCTGCCGGAGACGATGAAGCTGAAGCTGATCGAACCGCTGCGCGACCTGTTCAAAGATGAGGTGCGGCGCATTGGGCGCGACCTGGGAATGCCTGCCGATATTCTGGAGCGACAACCGTTTCCGGGGCCGGGGCTAGCGGTGCGGATTCTGGGCGAGATTACTCCGGAGCGCGTGGCGCTGCTGCAGGAGGCCGACGATATTGTGGTTTCCGAAATCAAGCGCGCCGGGCTCTACCAGCAGATATGGCAGTCGTTCGCCGTGCTGCTGCCGGTGAAGAGCGTAGGCGTCATGGGCGACCAGCGCACCTACGCCTACACTTGCGCAGTTCGTGCCGTGAATTCGGAAGACGGCATGACGGCGGACTGGGTTCCGCTGCCGTATGAGGTGCTGAAGACCATCTCCAACCGGATCGTGAACGAGATCGTCGGCATCAACCGTGTGGTGTACGACATTACGTCGAAGCCGCCGGGCACGATTGAATGGGAGTGACTGCCGCTACTGAACGCTAAGTTCAGCGCGAGGTGGAAACAAAACGCTTTCATCGCTGTTGTTGCGCCAACCATCCGCGATGCCGGCAGCCGGCCTGAATTCCTGCAGACAATGCGCGATGCGCCTCAACAGGACACTTGGATGAATGGGCTTCGTCAATGCCGGGAAATCGTATCCTGCTGCGCGCGCCTCGGCAAGTATGTCCACGGTCAAAGACTGCCCTGAAAACAACAGCACCCTGCAATCGGCAATTTGTTGACTGATGGCGATCGCCAGTTCAACGCCGGTCATTCCGGGCATCGAGACATCGGAAAGCAGAAGATCGGGAGGAATAACCCTGGCGATCTCCAGCGCGCTTCTTCCTCCGTAGGCAGCGATGGTCGCGAACCCGTTATTCGAAAGGATGATGGCCAGCGTATCCGCTATCGCGATCTCGTCATCCACGATCAGCACGACCGGGCGATGCTCCTCTGCGTCAGGTGGCGACGCGATATCAATGATCGGGACACGTTCAAAGGTCAGGCTCATAATTTCCTCAATTCCTCCAACATATCCCTGACGCCGAGATTCGGGGAAACTGACAGATTTGCGTGGGTTATAGGAGATTTTTACCCTTTTGCGGCGAATAGAAAAGAAAACTGCTACCGACCTCTTGAATTTTGCATCAGAATAACGTTACGTTAGCGTCACGTTAACTTCAGACAGGTTACGAGGTGACAGCGTATGAGGGACGGTAAAGACGGACATGGGCATTTTGAATCCATTCTTCAGGAGGATGTTCCCAAGTCTCGCGACGGCAAGCACAAACAAATTGTGGAGCGATTGCTGCATGAACTGGGCGAGCTGAAGCCGGGAATGGCAATGAAGGTTCCGCTGTCCGAACTTCCGGATTCGAAGGAAAACATTCGGTCGGCGCTTACTCGCGCGGCCAATCAACGCCAGATCCGCATTGCGACTTCCAGCAACGATGATCATTTGTTTGTTTGGAAGAAGCATATGGCCAACGGGCATTGAAGGACTGGCCGCCGCTCCCGCTGGTCGCGGGACCAGGCGTAGTGATCCGGTTCAGATGAAGCGTTGGAAGTCTTCACTTTCGGCAACTTTTTTCAGAACTTCGTTGCGCTCCCGAAGGAACCTGCTCATATAGGGTCGCAGGACCAGTTCGGCGATGCGGCCCAGCAATGGGAAAGGGGCGGCGAAGCGGAGTACGTCCTTCATTTCGGTCGAGCCGTTCCCCAGGTCGGTGAAGTAATGGTCGTGCTGGAGTGAGCGAAAGGCGCCTCGCACCATCGAATCGCGAAAATAGACCGGCCTATCGAGAGCGGTAATCTTGCTTGTCAGTTCCTGCCAAATGCCGAAGTGCTTTGCTCGCCAAGTGACCTGCTCTCCCATTCCGATCAGGCCTGAGGTAACGCCGTCAACTGCGCTCTCCCCGGTACGCGCAGTGCTTAGAAGATGCAGATCAATGCTTCGGGACAAATCGAAGCATCGTTGGATCGGGGCGCGGATGATCGTGATTTCTTTAAGCGAAACCATGCAGCAAGCGTACTTCAACCTTGGTCTGGCCGCGTCATCGTTCAGTTAGAATTGACCTTTACACCTAAGCGATTCCACTCAGGAAAGAACACCCAATGCATCGTTGGTCCAGGCTTTTTGTTCCCACGCTTCGCGAGGCTCCGTCGGACGCCGAAGTCGCCAGCCACAAGTTTCTGCTTCGCGCCGGATATGTTCGCCAGCTTGGCGCGGGCATCTATTCGTATCTGTTCATGGGCCAGCGCTCGATCAACAAGATCATGGGCGTGGTGCGCGAGGAGATGGACAAGATCGGGCAGGAGTTTCTGCTGCCCGGCATCATGCCCGCGGAAATATGGGAGCAGAGCGGGCGCTGGACCACGATGGGCCAGAACATGTTTCGCCTGCAGGACCGCAAGGGCGCGTGGATGTGCCTGGGCATGACGCATGAGGAGGTGATGACCGATATCGCCCGCAAGGAACTGCGCAGCTACAAGCAGCTTCCGCAAATCTGGTATCAGATCCAGACCAAGTTCCGCGATGAGCCGAGGCCGAAGTCGGGGCTGCTGCGGGTGCGGCAGTTCATTATGAAGGACAGCTACTCCTTTGACCTGGACGCGGCGGGGCTGGACCGCAGCTATGACCTGCACGATCAGGTGTACCGCGCCATCTTCACGCGATGCGGACTGGACTTTGTGGCCGTCGAGGCGCACTCGGGCGCGATGGGCGGGTCTCAGTCGCAGGAGTTCATGGTCTACACCGAGGCGGGCGAGGACCTGATCGCAAGCTGCGGCAAGTGCGGCTATGCGGCCAACATGGAGAAGGCGACATCGCGGCTCGCTCCGATTAAGGAACTGGAGCCGACCGGCGACGGCAAGCCTGAGCTTGTCTACACGCCGGGAAAAGCCGCGATAGCGGATGTCGCGGAGTTTTTCCAGATCAGCCCGGCGCAGGACATCAAGACCGTGGCCTACATGGCCGAAGTCCGCGCGGGAAAGGAAGCGACATGGGAGCCGGTGGTGGCGTTCCTGCGCGGCGACCACTTCGTGAACGAGACGAAGCTGATGGCCCTGGTCGGCGCGACCGACCTGCGCCCCATGCACGCCGAGGAACTGGAGCAGTACTTCCACGGCCCGGCTGGATATCTTGGACCGGTGGGGCTGGTCCCGGCGAAGACGGTCCAAGACAGCGGCGTGAAGGTCATTGTGGACCACGGGCTGGAGGGGCGCGAAAACCTGGTCGGCGGGGCCAACAAGATGGACTACCACTACCGGAACATTACTCCGGGGCGTGACTTTACCTGGACGATAGCGGCGGACATTCGCGATGTGGCGGAGGGCGAGGCCTGCCCGAACTGTGGCGAACCGCTGAAGGTGGCGAAGGCAGTCGAGATTGGGCACATCTTCAAACTGGGCTACAAGTATTCGGAGAGCATGGGCGCGCGGGTGCTCGACCCCAACGGCAAGGAAGTGACGCCCATCATGGGCAGCTACGGCATCGGCATTGAGCGCATCCTGACGGCCTGCATCGAGCAGAACAATGATGCGAACGGCTTCTGGCTGCCTCCGTCGATTGCTCCGTTTGACGTGGTCGTGACCATTACGAATGTCGCGGACCAGAACCTGATGGCCGCAGGGACGCAAATCGCGGAACTGCTGGAAGAGGCCGGTTTCGACGTGCTGCTGGACGACCGCGAGGAGCGCGCAGGGGTGAAGTTCAAGGACGCCGATCTGGTTGGGATTCCCTTCCGTGTGAACGTGGGCAAGAAGACCGCCGAGGGAAAAGTGGAATTGGTGACACGTTCCAGTTCATCGAGCGAGGACGTTGCGATTGCGGACATTGCGGCGGCGGTAAGGGACAGCGTTCAATGAGGTGGTCATTTTCTGCGACTTGCGAAGATAATCCGTCGCTTTCTTAGATTTTCGGTCTTTGCCGCTTTTCTCGCCGTCATCAACTGGAAGCAAGCCGCTTTCGCCGCCCTGGCCGCCTTTTCGGCTATACTGGAACGAGCTATTTTGAAAGGATTTCCTCTGTGTTGATGATTCGTCTGGCGCGTTTTGGCGCCCGCAAACAGCCTTACTATCGCGTTGTGGTGATTGAGAAAGATCGCGCTCGCAACGGGCGTTCGATCGAAGTGGTCGGCACCTACAATCCGCGCACCAACCCGGCCTCGGTGGACCTGAAGCAGGACCGCATCGACTACTGGACCAGCAAGGGAGCGCAGCTTTCCGACCGTGTGGCCAAGCTGGTGGCCAAGCGGCCTGAGTCCGCGGCAGCCTAGGACGGCCCGGCAAAACACCGCCCCACCACCCGCTGTTTGATCCCGGAAAACTTCGTTTCGCGCCGCCGTATTCTTTGGCAGACGATTTCGCTTATTATTTGCGATACAGGTAGAGAATGCTCTATCTTCCGCGCGGTCTTACTGATACTATTGCGCGAGCCCGAGAGTGTACCACCCACGCCTCAAGGGGGATATGGCAATGAGCCACGATGAACGGCCCGACGATATGCAGGAGCTGGTGACGGAGATCGCCCGCG
>JAICYR010000271.1 GCA_025934135.1 Acidobacteriaceae bacterium
AGCTTGCGCGCGTGCGGTGTGAGGAGATCGATCGGGCACGGTTCGATCCGAAGCGACGGTAGAATATCGTTGCGGCCCCGCAAGCTTCCCCTTTCTGCTTCCGCATGCCTTGTGGCCGCCTCCCGGCGTGAGCGCCCTTTTGCTTTCAGCCCTTGCCTTAAACTGTCACGTTGCAGATGATCCTTGGCCATTACTGATCCGACACATCCTCTTTTGAGGCGCCCTCTTCTGATTCTGATTCTGTTTTCTGCAGGGCGCGCCGCGCTATTCGAAGTGCCTCGAGCCTTGCGTTTCTGGCGGCGTCGCTTTCGAGAAAATCCTTGTATTTTTTTAGCTCTTTGAGCTCTCGCTTGAGCTCGCGGTCGGTGGGATTGTTTCGAAGGGCGGTGCCGTCGCGGAGTTGGTAGGAATTGAGGTTGGCGTAGTCTCCGGGGTGATCAACCTCGAATCATCCGGCGTTGAAGCGTCGGACTGGAGACTACGCCATGAACAAGCCTACCACGAAGCCTGAATGCTCGCAGCCTGCGACAGAGCTGGCTGTTGATCTTTTCGACAACTGGTTTGACCCGATCGAGGCCGAGGTGCGGGCTCGGTCGCGTCAGTTCATCGAAGAACTGATCCGGGGCGAGCTCGATACTGCGCTGGCACGGTCGCGTTACGAACGAAGCAAGATGGCCGGCAATGAAGTAGGAGCCTGCGTCACGGGCCACCGTCATGGCAGCCGGACGCGCTCGCTGACGGGCACATTCGGGCCGATCGAGATCGCGGTGCCGCGGGCCCGGCTGACCACGCCGGAGGGCAAGACGACGGAATGGAAGAGCCAGGCGCTGCGGGCCTATCAGCGACGCACGCTTGCGGCCGACGCGCTGATCGCAAGCAGCTACCTGGCCGGCACCAATACCAGGCGGGTGCGTCGCGCGCTGGCGGCCTTGTTCGGCGGGACGGTCTGCAAGGACACGGTGAGCCGGACTTGGCGCAAGGTGAAGGGCGACTGGGACGCCTGGAACGGCCGCTCGCTGGCCGCGGAGCCGATCGTGCGCCTGATCCTCGACGGCACCGTGGTTCGGGTGCGCCTCGACCGCAAGGCGACTTCGATTTCACTGCTGGTTGTGCTGGGCGTGCGAGCGGACGGCCAGAAGGTTCTGCTCGCGGTCAAGAGCATGGGCGGCGAAAGCGCCGAGGCATGGCGCACAGTGCTGGACGATCTCATCAAGCGCGGGCTGCGGCGTCCCGAATTCCTCATCGTCGACGGCGCACCAGGGCTCGACAAGGCCATTGCAGTCGTCTGGGACGGCGTGCCGGTGCAACGCTGCACGGTCCACAAGCACAGAAACCTGCTCGCGCACGCTCCGGAGCGCCTGCACGAGGAGATCACTGCGGACTACAACGACATGATCTATGCGACGACGCCTGAGGAGATCACCGTTCGCCACAAGGCCTTCATCCGCAAATGGCGACTCAAGCACCGCGCCGTTGCTGACAGCCTGGAGGAAGCAGGCGACCGCTTGTTCACCTTCGCGCACATGCCGCCGAGCCAATGGCGCAGCCTACGCACGACCAATGCGATCGAGCGATTGCACGAGGAGTTCAAACGCCGGATCAAAACCCAAACCGTACTGCCGTCGGCCGACACCGCCGCGATGATGTTCTGGGCGCTGCTCGCCTCGGGACAGATCAGCATGCGCAAGGTCGATGGCTGGAACACGCTCGCTACAAAACCCACCGATCAGCCAATTGACCTTGCCGCCTGAAACGATAACTTCATGCTTCCCGGAGAATTCGCCAAGCCGAATTCCAACCGCATTCCGGACGGCACCCGAAGGGCCGCCTCTACCTCGAAGTAGCGGCCCAAGGCCTTGATAGCCAGCTCTCGAAACGCTTTGCGCGCGCCAGCCTGGTCCTTCGTGATCGGCCCGTCGATTACAAACATGCCGGTCGTTTGATCGAAGATGAAGTCATCGGGGTGTGGGTAGATCTCGGGAGGTTCAAGTCCCAGACGTTCGCGCCGTTCGAAAATCTCGTCGTATTCTTTCTTGTGCCCTATTGCTTCCTTCAGAAACTCAAACGTGGCCGCGGAGCGCTCTTGTTGCGTCCGCGCAATCTCATTAAGGAGTTGGAGCCCCGCCTTGGTGTCTCCCTTCGAGGCATTCCTGAACATGGCTCGAAACAGCCCTTGTAGCGCAGGGACGGCGGAAACAATGCCATCCTCGCGAACGTCGATCACTCTACGCGCTTCCTCCATGAGCGTGATGCCGACGGGATCGGTGAGGGCGCCGCCCAGTGCACCAAAATCTGGGGGCGCCTTTTTCTTCTTCGGCCGCCCCAGCGGATTGCCGGATTGATTCTTCTTGAATTGGTGCTCGACGGGCGGCTTGCGGTAATTGCTGGCAGGCGGGCGCTTCTCTTTGGTCATCTACTTCTTACCCTGTTATTGAAAATCCACCCTGTTATGAGGGATTGGCCACGCTGTTATGGGATTGGCCTACGCTGATCTGAATTTGCACTTCTCCAAAGCCATATAGTGGCAAATTCTGCTTCTAAAAGGCTCAAGCTGCAGCAAATTGCGACCGGCTTCCCGCCAACGAGGGGCCTATTTCTCCCCTGTTTTTTTACGAATATCAGGGGAGAACAGGGTAGCTCGTCAGGGAGAATTAGGTTCGTTATGTCCCGTCCGGCCCCCACCCTGGAAGCTCGTGACCCGACCAGACCGGAACTCCGTTCACGGGCGGAGAACTACGGGTCTTGGGCGGCCGGCGCTCGAGGTGGCGATATCGGTTCTTCTGGAGATAGTCCCTTGCCGTTTCACAACCACGCCGTCGTATGTTACATGCGTGGATGTGTGCGCCATGATGAGCCGGCCCCGAACGGTTTGCCGGGGCGAGGCTCGAACGGTCGGGAGAGTGATGAGCGAGCCATCCGAGCGCGGGCGGGCCTGGAC
>JAICYR010000154.1 GCA_025934135.1 Acidobacteriaceae bacterium
AAGCTGTCGGTTGAGATTTCTGATGAAGAGATTGCGGCGCGGCTGAAGACATGGAAGAAGCCGGAAGCGAAGTTCAAGCGCGGTGTTTTTGCGAAGTACGCGAATTCGGTTTCGTCGGCGGCGCAGGGCGCGGTAACGCATTAAAGACAGCGATCAGGGTTCAGCGTTCAGGAAAAGAAGCGGAAGGGAGGACGGAATGGGCGAAACAAAAACAGCGGGTACGCGATTGACAGGCTCGGAGATTCTTTGGGCGACGCTTGAAGGCGAGGGCGTGCGCGAAGTCTTTGGGTATCCCGGCGGGGCCATTCTGCCGGCGTATGACGCTCTGCGGAAATTCCCCATCCGCCACATTCTGGTGCGGCACGAGCAGGGTGCGACACACATGGCCGACGGCTATGCGCGCGCTTCTGGCAAAGTGGGCGTGGCGATTGGAACGTCCGGCCCCGGCGCGACGAACATGGTTACAGGCATCGCCACGGCCATGATTGATTCGGTCCCGCTGCTTTGCATCACGGGCCAGGTTTCGAGCAAGGTGCTGGGAACGGATGCGTTCCAGGAAGTGGACATAACGGGAATCACGCTTCCCGTTACCAAGCACAACTATCTCGTCACGCGGGCGGAGGACATCGCTCCGGTGATACGGGAAGCGCTGATGATCGCCAAGGCGGGCAGGCCGGGGCCGGTGCTGGTGGACATTACCAAAGACGCGCAGCAGGCTTCCGCTGATTTTGATTTTGCCGCCGCCGCGCCGCGACCGCATCGTCCGCACCCCATGCTGCGGGCGGAGAGCGAGTCGGTGCTGAAGGCCGCCGAGATGATTCGCGCTGCGAAGAAGCCGGTGATTCTGGCGGGACATGGCGTGATCCGCTCGGGCGCACGCGAGCAGTTGACCGCCTTGGCCGAGAGGATGCAGATTCCCGTGGCTTCGACGCTGCTGGGGCTGGGCGGATTTCCGGCGTCGCATCCGCTGTCGCTGGGCATGATGGGCATGCACGGTGAGGCGTGGGTGAACCATGCGATTCAGAACGCGGACCTGCTGATTGCCTGCGGAATGCGCTTCGATGACCGCGTGACGGGATCGCTGGCGACCTACGCGGTGAACGCGAAGAAGATCCACATCGAGATTGATCCGGCGGAGATCAACAAGAACGTGAAGGTGGACGTGGCGCTGATCGGCGATCTGGCCGAGGTTCTGGAATCGGTGCTGCCGCATCTTTCGGCGCGCAAAAGTTCGGCGTGGGTGAAAGAAGTGAACGCGATGAAGGGCGAGTGCGCGGTGCGGGACATTCAGAACCTGCCTGACACGGGGCACCTCTACGCGGCGCACGTGATGCACGACCTGTGGCGCGCGACGAACGGCAAGGCGATTGTGGCGACCGACGTGGGCCAGCATCAGATGTGGGAAGCGCAGTATTACAAGCACGAAGACCCGCGCACGCTGATTACTTCCGGCGGGTTGGGGACCATGGGGTTCGCGTTGCCCGCGGGCATTGGCGCAAAGGTCGCGCGTCCGGAGAAAGAAGTGTGGGTGATTGCCGGGGACGGTGGCTTCCAGATGACTTCGCCGGAGCTATCGACGATTGCGCAGGAGAATCTGGACATTAATATCGCGATCGTGAACAACGGCTATCTGGGCATGGTTCGGCAGTGGCAGGAGTTTTTCTATGACAAGAATTATGAATCGTCACCGATTCTAAGCCCGGATTTTGTGAAGTTGGCGGAAGCGCACGGGATTCCCGGCGCGACGGTGCGGACGCGGGCCGAGGTGCTTCCGGCGGTGCAGGCGTCGCGGGAACGCAAGGGGCCATTCGTAATTAATTTTCTGGTGGAGAAGGAAGATTCGGTCTATCCGATGATTCCGGCGGGGAAGGCGCTGCACGAGATGATTCGCAGGCCGGGGCATAATCCGTTGATTGAAACGGCGCAGGATGCGTAGAAGCAGGCAATAGGCAATAGCCGAAAAGGCGTTAGGGGTTAGAGGATGCTGCACACATTTGTAGCACTTGTGGAAGACAAGCCGGGCGTTCTGACGCGGGTGGCGTCGCTGTTTCGGCGGCTGAACATCAACATTGTTTCGCTCACTGTGGGGCGTTCGGAGAAACAGGGTACGTCGCGGATGACGATTGTTTCGGAAGCGTCGCCGACGGCGGGACACCGCATTATGGCGAGCCTGTATAAGCTTGAGAACGTCTTGCAGGTCGACGATATCGGGCAGTATTCGAGCGTCAGCCGCGAGTTGGCGCTGATTAAGGTTGCCGCGACGCCTCAGACGCGCTCGCACATTTTCGAGCTGGCGGAGGTGTTCCGCGCGCGCATTGTGGATCTCGCGCCGGAATCGCTGATGATCGAGATTACCGGAGTCGAGAGCAAGATTGAGGGCCTGTTGCAGGTGCTGAACGAGAGCGAAGACCGGATCCTTGAAGTCTCGCGCACCGGGCGCATGGTGATGCGGCGCGGCGAACACACCAGCCGCGTGCTGGATGCGATGCGAGTGGCCGGTGTGGAGACGAAGGACGAGGCGGAGGAAGAAATTGTCGAAATTGCCGCCGAGGAGCAGGTTTGAGCTTGCAATGGGCTGTGTTCCCCATTCAAGCCAAAGGCAGGCTCTGTTGGGCCACCCTCCAATAGGGATTAGCCGTTAGGGATTAGGCACAGGGCCCAGGGACGTGCCGGGTTAGATTTCAGAATTGCCATTCAATTAAAAACAGAAAGCACAGAGGAAACGAAATGCCGAAGACGTATCACGATCAGGATGCGGACCTGTCCATCATCCAGAAGAAGAAAGTAGCGATTATTGGTTATGGTTCGCAGGGTCATGCTCACGCGCTGAACCTGAAGGACTCGGGCGTTGAAGTTCGCGTCGGCCTGCCTGCAACCAGCAAGTCCATCGACAAGGCGAAGAAGGCCGGTCTTGAAGTGAACTCGGTGAGCGACGCGGTGGCATGGGCCGACGTCATCATGATTCTGACGCCGGACCACTCGCAGGGCGAGACCTACGCGAAGGAGATTGCTCCGAACCTGAAAGCTGGCAAGACGCTGATGTTTGCGCACGGATTCAGCATCCGGTTTGGCGCGATTGAGCCGCCGAAGGACGTGGACGTTTCGATGGTTGCGCCCAAGGCGCCGGGCCATCGCGTTCGCGAAGTCTTTACCGAGGGCGGCGGCACGCCGGGCCTGGTTGCGGTGCATCAGGACCCATCCGGCAAGGCGCTGGAGACGGCGCTTTCGTATGCGAAGGGCATTGGCTGCACGCGCGCGGGAGTGATTCAGACGACGTTTGCCGAGGAGACGGAGACTGATCTGTTCGGCGAGCAGGCGGTGCTTTGCGGCGGAACATCGGCGCTGGTGAAGGCCGGATTTGAGACGCTGGTGAACGCCGGGTACCAGCCGGAGATCGCGTACTTCGAGTGCCTGCACGAACTGAAGCTGATTGTGGACCTGATGTATCGCGGCGGGCTGGCGTTCATGCGGTATTCGATTTCCGACACGGCTGAGTACGGCGACTACACGGCGGGTCCGCGCATTGTGACGGACGAGACGCGTGCCGAGATGAAGAGGCTTCTGACTGAAATCCAGAACGGCACGTTCGCCAAGAAGTGGATTGAGGAGAACAAGACGGGACGCAAGCACTTTACGCAAATGCGCAAGGACGAAGCAGAGCACCCGATTGAAGAAGTCGGCAGCCGGTTGCGCTCGGCCATGCCGTTTCTTGATCCCGTTACGGTGAAAGATGGCAAGCCGCAGACGGAAGTAGCGACGGCCTAAAGATGAGCGGGCGGATCTCATTCCGCCCGTTTTCAAAAGCCGATTCATTTTTTGAGAGAGCGAGTCTAAATCGGTAGACGCAAGGCTCTTTTCTATGCTCGTTTTTCTCCTCTCCTTGGTTCTCGTTGTGGCGCCTGCGCCTCTGTTGATGGCGCAGGCAAGTTTGCATTGCCAGATGCGGCCTCAGTCGCTGAAGGCCATGATGCATTGCTTTCGGCCGCTGCTGGTCTTTAGCCCTTCGCCGACGGACGCGAGGCTGAAGAAACAGAGCGGGATTCTGGACCGGGCGGCGGACGACATGATGGACCGCTTTGTGATGCTGACGCCGGTGGTCCCGGATGCGAAGAAGTACGCAACGCCGCTGGACACGCCATACATTGTGCTGAAGCAGGACGCGATGCGGGTCATCCGGAAGCGGTTCCACGTTCCCCGCGACCGGTTTGAGGTGCTGCTGCTCGACGAGGACGGGCGAATGCGGCTGCGCAGCCGCAAACCAATCGATATCACCCGGCTGAACAGGCTAATCGATACGTGGCCGGAGCGGCAGATTGAAATGTCGCGGCGCGGCGCGAACTGACGGAGTTTCTCAGTACGCCTGCAACTGATCCACCGGCAGCCGCACCTCGAAGCACGTCGAACCCGGCTCCGACCGTACGTGGATGAACCCGCGATGTCGCCGCACGATGCGCTGCGCTGTGTCCAGCCCAAGGCCAAGCGCGCTGCCGGTGGGCTTGGTTGTAAAGAACGGCTCGAAGATGCGGTCCTGGATGTCCTTCGGAATTCCCGGGCCGTTGTCCCACACCTCGATGAGCAGCATGTCTGCTGAGCGGCGCGCCACCAGCTTGATGCGGCCCCGGTCGTCAATGGCGTCCAGGGCGTTTTCGAGCAGCGCCATCCAGACCTGGTTCAGCTCGCTTCCATAAGCGGCGATGGCCGGCACCTCGGACTCGTAGTCGCGCTCGATCTCGACGTTGGCCAGTCTTGATTGCAGCATGGCCAGCGTGTTCTCCAGCGCCTGGCGCACATCCACGTCCTGAATCGGCGCCTGGTCCAGGTACGAGTAGTCCTTGATGGCCCGGATGAGGTCGAAGATGCGGGCCGTCGAGTCCAGCATTGCCTCGGCAATGCGTTCGGCCCGCAGCGATGACGCAAACTGCCCCAGAACTATTTGCAGAGCGCCTGCATCGAGAAACTCGCCCAGCGGTTCAAGCTGGCTGGACGTCACGCCCAGTTCGGCAAGCTCGGGAGCGATCTTCCAGGTCTGCTCGACACCACGCGCTTTCAGCCAGGCCTGCACGCCGTCTTCGTGCGCCGCGTTGCCAGCCCGGTCCGCTGCCAGCAGCTTGCGTTGGCCGCGCACCGAGTCCTGCCAGTCGCGGATGCTCAGCAGGTGCTGTTCATCGAGGCATAGCCCACCCATGCGGTACTTCTCGTGCCCGTAGACGCGCAGTTCATCCAGCAGCCCGGAGGCGGCCCGCTGCGCCGCCGAGGCGGGGTTGTTCATCTCGTGCGCCAAGTTTCCCGCCAGCTTGCCCAGCGCGTTGAGCTTCTCGGCCTGCTGTTCGAGACGGGTGATCTCGCGGACGCGGTCCAGCAGCACGCTGACGCACCGCTGCGCCATGGACGGGACTTCCGCCATCATCTCCGCAAACATTTCTCGCGGATACTCCAGCCACCACACGTCCGTGACGGCATAGCCGTGTCCGCCGTAGGTCTTCATGCGGGAGAAGGGCAGAAGTCCGGTGATGAGGCCGGTTCGCCCGATGAATAGCGCCGCCGGTCCGCCGCGCTCGCGCCGGACGTGGACTTCGCCCTTGAGCAGAATGGTCATGCGATCGGCGGCATCACCCTCGTGGAACAGCGTGGCTCCCGCCCCGACCTTGCGCTCAATGCCGCGAGTCGCGAGCCAGCGCAGCTCGCTTTCTTCCATGCCGTGCAGCGGAGCGACGCGCTTCAGCGCTTCAATGATTTCGGGAACTGGAGTCGGGTTCGCCTCGGCCGGGTCCAGCGTGGCGGCGGAACTGGCGGTAGTCATAAAACGGGCCTCTCTGGTGATGGTACCCGATCAGGCTTACCGGGTTTCCCACATTTCGTAGTGAGCGATTTTTGCTTCAAATTTGTATTCCGAAGTTGCTGTAGTTCATTGATTTTGTTGAACCGCGGATTCTTCGACTCGCTTCCTCACTCCTGACCTTGAACATGAGTGACAATCGTCACTTTCCGCTGCGCTTAGAACTTCTACGCTAAATAGTCGAGGCGCAAGTAATGCTCCCGACTGGAAGAGGTATGCTATGAGGGCAGCCAAAAATAACAAAAGCCATCGGTTCATATTTCTTGCCGTTACAGCATTGATTACTGTTACAGGCATGGTGGGCGCTCCCGCGTTCGCCGCGAATTCATCCAAGCCAACCAAAGCGCCAGCAGCGGCCAACGTCGCGCGCGATCCTTCTGATCTTCCGCCGCCGGTAGGGAACCGGGCTCCGGCTGTTGTGCGCGTGAGGCTGGTGGCGCGGGAAGTGGTCGGCCAACTGGATGGCGCGACGGGCACGATTTATCGCTATTGGACTTTTAATGGCAAAGTTCCGGGGCCGTTTATTCGCGTGCGGCAGGGTGACACCGTGGAGGTCACCCTGCAGAATGAAAAGACCGACATGATGGTCCACTCCATCGATTTGCACGCGGCGCTTGGACCGGGAGGAGGGTCTGCTCTCTCGCAGGTGCCTCCGGGACAGACAAAGACGTTTTCGTTCCAGGCGACCACCCCTGGACTTTATGTCTATCACTGCGGGACCGCGATGGTGGCCGAGCACATCGCCAATGGCATGTATGGGCTGATTCTGGTTGAGCCCGCGGGCGGCCTGCCGCATGTGGACCATGAGTACTACGTGATGCAGGGGGAGATGTATACCGCCGCTCCCAAGGGAAAGCCGGGACTACAGCAATTCAGCGCTCCCAACCTGATGCAGGAGAACGCGCAGTACTTTGTCTTCAATGGTTCGGTGGACGCGACGAGCAAGCAGTATCCGATGCATGCGAACGTAGGCGAAACGGTTCGCATCTTCTTTGGGAACGCCGGGCCGAATGCCACCGCTTCCGAGCACATGGTCGGCGAAATCTTCACTAAGGTCTATACGCTGGGATCGCTGACGTCACCGCCGGTGACGGGAATCCAGACCGTGACGGTGCCTCCCGGAGGCGCTGCTGTGCTGGAGTTGAAGGCGGCCATGCCGGGCACGTTTGCGATGATGGACCATGCGATTTCGCGCATGGAGAAAGGGATGCTCGCGGTACTCGATGTGAAAGGGCCGCAGAATACGGCCTTGATGCATGACGGGCCGACTCCGCTGCCGTCGGGACAAACCGAACTTAGCGGGATAACTCCGGTGGACACGAAAATGGAGTTCGAGGCTGCGCCCACGGTGGCGGGAGCGCCCACAGGCGCCGGAGAGATGGCGGGTATGGCCACCATGGCCGCCACCTCGGCTGCGGATACGGGAGTGCCGCCACCCAAATTTGATCTGAAGGCCGCCATCCATTCAGACCACAGCCTAGTGGGATGCATGACGGTGCTGGGCGATGGGAGGGTGATGCTGAAGGTCTTCCATTCGCAGAAGGTATATCGGCTTGAGGCTCGGCCGCTGTTGTTTTCCGCCAACGCCAACCGTCTGGTGCATGTGAGTGGCTATCGCGGCAGCGTGCTTGCTGTGGAAGACGCCACGGTGCCGAGCTTTGCGGTGGATGAAATGGACGTGCTGGCTCCCAATTGCGTGACGCCGGTTTCCGCCGCGTCGATCCGGGAGCAACTGGCCCCGCCGACCGCCCCGATGGGCGGCGTGGTGAACATGGGGCACATGTCGTTTGTACCGGCGACGATCACCATTAACGCCGGCGAGCAGGTGGTCTGGAAGAACACCTCGGACCTCTTCCATGACGTGGTTGATGATCCGGCCAGGGCCGTGAGTGTGATGGACGTGAGCCTGCCGCTGGGCACGACGCCGTTCGCCTCGCGCTCGATGGCTCCCAATACTGTCTTCGCGCACGTGTTCGACAAGCCGGGCGTCTACCACTACGTCTGCGTGCTGCATGAAACGAGCGGGATGAAAGGGACGGTGATCGTAAGGGAAGGGCCGCTGGTTGCGTCGAGGTCGGGGAAGTCCACGGGCCAGCGAGCAGGGCAGTAGCTGGGGAATGCAAGGGGCAAAGGATCAGCCCGTTGGTTCCGGGTTCGTTCGCTCGGGATGATGTGTTGTTTGGTGGCGAGTGATAGTTCGAGGCGACGGAGAGCCGTTTGGCATTGCACCTTATACTTAAAGGAGCGGTTTTCCGCGCCCGATATGGGCAGAAATGAGTTTCTTTGACAACGGAACAGCTCCAGAATGCGCGCGCCGAGCGGTGGCGTCAGAAATCTAATCCGGCGCTTACGGCCGAGGACGCGAAGGCGTGGATTGAGGACATTGGTCTTTGTTTGTTTTTGCCGCGGCGGGGGAATTTTCTTGCGGCCGCGCCGTCGTTTATAGAGGCTGCGATGGGCGCTCCGAGCGAGGTTCCGGGGCGCGAGGCGATAGAGACTGCCACGTCTCTGATGCGGCGGCTGGCGGCGGATGCGGCGGTGGTTCCGCTGAATTTGTTTGGAAATTCCGGATCAGACCAGCCGGATTTTCTGGCGTCGCGGGCGACGGTTCCGTATGTCTTTAGCCTGATTGGCGGGCGGAACTGGAAGAGCGGGCCGGGGACGAAGGCTTCTCCGCTGATGCCGGAAATTTGGACGCTGCTGAACGACGGCGAGGCGCGGACGGCGGCAGAGATTCAGGCGGCGCTGGGGCGCGAGCTGACGGAAGC
>JAICYR010000140.1 GCA_025934135.1 Acidobacteriaceae bacterium
ATACTCCCGCAGCCGAGGCACGCCCACCTCCAGCGCGAACTCGGCTCCGCTGCGGGCCTGATACCAAGGCAGCACCGCCGGTGTGCCTTCCAGAAAGGCGTCGCCGCCCTTCTTCAGCACGGGAGGGTCGGGCCGCTGAAAGCTGAATGTATCGTCGTTGGCGAACCATCCGGTATCGAGCGGGCGCAAGCCGCTCTCCAGAACCTGCGGCGATAGATAGAGATAGCCTCCACCCGGCCCGCCGCGCAGATACTTATAGCTGCCGCCAATGGCAAAATCCGCGCCCATCGCTCGAACATCGACAGGGACGGTCCCGACCGCGTGATAGACATCGACCAGCAACCGCGCGCCGTGGGCGTGGCAAACCTCGGCCAGATGATCGAGTCCGGCAACAAGCTGGCCGGACATGAACATCACGAGCGAGACCACGACCAGGTCCGCGCCGCCGCGCTCCACTTCATGGGCCAGGTCCTCGGCGCTGAACTCGCCCCGTTCGTTCGGGGCAACCCAGCGGACTTCGATCCGGCCCAGAGCCGCGTACTGCTTCAGGATCAGATCCACGGAATCGAACTCGCCTCGCGTGCTGACCACGCGCGGACGGCCCGGCAGTGCGTTCAGCACGGCCCGAAGCGCCTGCCCTGCCGAGGTTTTGGGAACAATGCAGTCCGGGCGCTCGGCTCCAATGATCCGCGCAATTCGGTTTCTGAAGGCCTCGCGCTCGGCCAGCCATTCGTCCCAGGCATCGCCCAGCTTGCTGTACCAGAGCGCCGTGGCCTCGCCTACGTCGCCGGCCATTCTGTCCAGCGGACGCCCCAGCGAGTGGTTCGCCAGATAGATCCGGTCGGTAGCGATCACGCGCGAGAACAGCGGGGCGACGTGTTCCGCAATCGCCTTGTCCTGTAGAGGGCCGTCACCCAAAGCCGCAATCGCATTCGTCATGCTCATCGCTGTTTCAACCCTGTTCGCACGGCCAGCAGTTCCGGAAAGAAGGTCAGGTCGAGCGCCTTCCGCAGAAAGCCCACACCGGACGATCCTCCCGTGCCGGGGCGGAAGCCGATAATACGCTCCACCGTCTTCACGTGCCGGAATCGCCAAAGCTGGAAATACTCTTCCACATCCACCAGTTTCTCGCACATCTCGTAGGCGTCCCAATGGTCGCGAGGATTCTCGTAGATGGCGCGGAAGACCTCGACCAAGGCCTCGTTCTGCTGATGAGGTTCGCTCCAGTCCCGCTCGACGCACTCCTTTGGGACGGGTAGACCGCGCCGCGCCAGATGGCGGAGAAACTCATCATAAAGGCTCGGAGCTTCGAGCGCGGCCAGCAGGTCGGCGTGGATGGCCGGGTCGTGCGCGAAGACCTGAATCGCGCCCCGGTTCTTGTTGCCGAGCAGGAACTCCAGCTTGCGGTACTGATACGACTGGAAGCCCGAGGCATGGCCCAGCACGCCGCGAAACTCCATGTATTCCGAGGGCGTGAGCGTCTCCAGCACCGCCCATTGGTTGAAGAGCTGCATCTGGATGAGCTTGGCGCGAGACAGAATCTTGAAGCATGGGTCAAGCTGGTCGCGCTGGACGAACCGGATGGCCGCCGTAAGTTCATGAATCAGCAGCTTGATCCAAAGCTCGGAGACCTGATGCTGGATGATGAACAGCATCTCGTCGTGGTGCTCGGGGCTGGAGAGTGGGCGCTGCTGGTCGAGCAACTCCGGCAGGCGCAGATAGCCCGCATAGCTCATGCGGTCGGAGAAGTCCGTTACGATGCCGGGTTCCAGCGGTCGCTCATTCTTGTCCATAACTCTTCTATAGATGGGCGCGGCGGGGGAAAAAAGTGCCCGGCGGAAAAGGCCATTCCATCCGCCCGGCGATAGGGAGGCGTACTACTCGGTGAAACGTATCAGAGTGCTACCGGAAGAGCGGAGTTGTCAACGATAAAATTTCTCCCGCTCTCCTTTATTTTCATTGGCTTACGGGTGGTATCCGTCTGTAGTTCCGACAAAACAAAGGACTTAGCAGTAAGTCATCCCTGCTCAATGACTTAGGGTACAGGTGCTAGGTACAGGGAAAGCAATCAGCGTTCAGCGCACAGGGATTCGCGCTGGGATTAGAGGCACCGAAGCCCACATCTCTGCGACCAATGTCCGGCTGTCGACTGAAATTTGATCGAAAAACCGAATCTTGATCTTGAAAACAAATGACTTATCGAATTTGATCCCACAACAAACTGTTTAATCTAGAAAAGAAACAAGTTACACCGCACTCCTGCGGAATCATTTGTTCCCCACTAAGCCAGAGGCGGGCTTGAGTGCGCCACCCGGTTGGTGTTTTTGACCGCAGATTCTTCGTCGCTCCGCTCCTCAGAATGACATCCTGCGGCGAATAAGCCTCTATATTCATTTTATCAATTCCAGAGAAATATCAGGCATGGGGTAAATTGCTGAATTGGGAGATGTTAGGAGGTGAGGGGGCTTGACATCAATTTTTGAGGATGGATTGGACGAGCGCTGCGATCCGGGTGGCGGCGTCCGGGTGGGCGAGCTTGCGGACGTGTTCGGACATTTGTTCTAACGCCGCTTGGTCCCGAAGCAGGCGGATGAGCGACTCCTGAAGCCGAGCCGGCGTAAGTTCTTTTTCCAGAATGACCTGCGCCGCTCCGGCGTGGGCGAGAACCTCGGCATTTTTGCGCTGGTGGTCGTCGGCGGCCTGCGGAAATGGAACGAGGAGCGAAGGCTTTCCGGCGGCGGCGAGCTCGGCGACGGTGCTGGCTCCGCTGCGAGCCAAAACCAGATTTGCGGCCTCGAAGCGGCGGGGCATGTCGTCGAGGAAGGCGTGGACCTGCCAGCGGTTGGGCGGGGCGTCGCTGGCCTGGTAAGCGGCGAGGGTGGACTCGGCGTGACGCGCCCCGGCCTGATGCAGAATGGTGAGGTTGGGGACGGCGGCGAGAAGCCCGGCGGCAATCTTCGGCATGAGGGTATTGAGTGCCCGCGCGCCCTGGCTGCCTCCAAAGACGAGCAGGTGGGGAGGCGCGCCCGGCGGGGGCGGCTGAAGCTGGAAGAATTCAGGCCGGACAGGAATTCCGGTGACGTGGGCGTTCCGAAAATACTTTGCCGCAGGGGCGAAGTTGACGGCGGCGGCGCTGACACGCTTCCCTATGAGGCGATTGGCGAGTCCCGGAATGGCGTTCGGCTCGAAGGCCAGGGTCGGGGTTCCGGAGAGGATGGCGGCGGCCATGGCGGGGCCGGAGGCGTATCCGCCGACACCGATGACGGCGTCGGGCCGGAACTGACGGAGCAGCCTGCGGCAGCGGATGAGGCTGAGGGGCAGATCCAGCAGGGTTCGGGCCTTAGTGGCTAGCGAGACGTTCTTAAGCTGGCCAACTTCGATCAATTCCAGCCGGAAACCTGCCTGCGGAACGAGGCGCGATTCGAGTCCGCGTGGCGTTCCGATGAAGAGGATTTCCGCACTGTGGGCCGACACCAGCTCGCGGGCGATGGCCAGGGCGGGGATGATGTGGCCTCCGGTGCCGCCTCCGGCAATGGCGATGCGCACGGGCTAATCGACCTCGCGGGTAATGTTGAGCAGCACTCCGAGAGACGCCAGCACAATGAAGAGCGACGTTCCGCCATAGGAGACCAGCGGCAGCGTGATGCCTTTGGTGGGCACGAGCGCCAGCACCACGCTGATGTTGAAGAAGGCCTGGATGAGCAGAGTGGCGGTGATTCCGAAGGCGAGGAAGCGCGCGAAGGGGTCTTTGCTGAGAAAGGCGGCGCGCATTCCGCGATAACCGATGGTGACGAAGAGGCCGACGACCAGGATGGTGCCGATGAGTCCCCACTCCTCGGCGATGTTGGCGAAGATGTAGTCGGTATGCGGCTCGGGCAGGTAGAAGAGCTTCTGGCGGCCTTCCATGTAGCCGAGTCCGTGGATGCCTCCGGTGCCGACGGCGATGAGCGACTGAATAATGTGGAACCCCTTGCCGAGGGGGTCGGATTCAGGATTGAGAAAGGCGAAGATGCGCTCGCGCCGCCACTTCACCCAAAAGAGCATGTAATAAATAACGGGGCTGGAAAGCAAAGCAGCATAGGCGAGATAGCGCCAGTTCATTCCGGCCAGATACAACATGAGCGCGGTGACGGTGGCGCAGACCAGCGCGGTCCCGAAGTCCGGCTCCTTGAGGATGAGGGCAATGAAGATGAGGCTGGGCAAGGCGGCGGGCAGGATGGTGGCGCGGAAACCCTCAATGGCTCCCATGCGGTTTTGCAGGAACCAGGCGAGGAAAAGGACCAGCACGGGTTTGGCGATTTCCGACGGCTGGAAGGAGAGGGACCCTACGCGAATCCAGCGGCTGGCGCCGTGCGAGTCGCGCATGAGGAAGGCGATGAGCAGCAGCAGCGTGGTGATGGCCACAGCGGGAAAGACTACGTTGGGCCCGTTGTAACGGCGATAGTTGACCTTCATGAGCAGCATCATGGCGATGAGCCCCATGGCCGCCCAAATGGATTGCAGGATGACGAAGTGATAGGGCGAGCCGTCGCGCGCCTTGGCCATGACAGCGGAGGCGCTGAAGACCATGAGCAGTCCGATAACCACCAGAAGGAGCGTGACTCCGAAAAGCCACTTGTCTACGCCGACGCGCTTCGCCATTTGTGTCTACACACCTTGCCATGCGCCAGATGCGCGGCGTGCCATTACGAGTTCTTTGAACGTGCGGCCGCGATGCTCGTAATTATCAAACTGGTCGAAGCTGGAGCAGGCGGGTGCCAGCAGAATAGTTTCTCCCGGCAAGGCGGCTTCGGCGGCGGCGGACAGGGCGGCGTCGAGCGTGCCGTAGTTGCGGGCCGGCGAGGCGTCCTCGATTTGTGAGAGGATTTTTTCGGCGGCGGCTCCGATGGCGTAGACGGCCTTGACGCGCTCCTTGAGCAGCGGACGCATGAGGCGGTAGTCGGAGTGTTTGTCCTTGCCTCCGAGGATGAGGTGAATGCCGCCGGGGAATGCCGCGATGGCCTTCAGCGAGGCATCGACGTTGGTGGCCTTGGAGTCGTTGTAGTACTCAACTCCGTCGATGGCGGCCACGAATTCGAGCCGGTGCTCGACGGCCTGGAAGCGCTCGACGGCGCTGCGAATAGCCTCGGGGGCGACTCCGGCGAGGCGTGCGGCGCAGACTGCGGCCAACACGTTCTCTACATTGTGCGTACCTTTGAGCGGAACGGATTCGACGCGCATGATGAATTCGGGAGCGGACTGCTCGGTGGCGCGGAAGAGGATTGCGCCCTCATGGACGAAGGCACCCTGGCGCACAATGCGCGTGCGACTGAACCAGAAAACGCGCGAGTGGGCGCGCGCAGCCGCGCGCATGGCTACATCATCATCGGCATTGAGGACGAGGGCGTCATCTGCCGTCTGGTTGGCGAAAATCCGCTCCTTGGCGGCGACATAGTTCTCGAAGCTGCCGTGGCGATCGAGGTGGTCGGGCGTGATGTTGAGGATGACGGCGATTTCCGGATGGAACTGCTCGGTGGTCTCCAACTGGAAGCTGGAGACTTCAAGGACGGACCAGCCGTCGTCACGGGAGCCCTCGACGAGGGCGATGACGGGGAGGCCGATGTTGCCGCCCACTTGGGTGGGGAGGCCGCCGGCGATGAGGATTTCTCCGCAGAGGCTGGTGGTGGTGGTCTTGCCGTTAGAGCCGGTAATGGCGAGGGACTTCCCTTTGAGGAAGCGCGAGGCCAGTTCCAGCTCTCCCATGACGGGGCGGCCGAATTTCCGCACCTGCGCAAGTTCGGGCGTGTCGAGCGGAACGCCGGGACTAACGATGATGAGGTCCTGACGGCGGAATGTAAGCAGGCCGTGGCCGCCGGTCTCGACCATAATGCCTTCTTCGAGAAGGCCGGGAATGTCGTGGGCGAGCGCCTCGGCGGGGCGGACATCGGAGACAGTGACCTGCGCTCCGCGATGGCGGAGGAACAGCGAGGCGGCCAGCCCGGACTTGCCGAGGCCGACGACCAGTACCTTTTTGCCTTTCAATTCCATCATTCCGAGTTTAGAGGCCGCTGTGAACCGGCGGCGAATCGCTCCGCAAACGCCATTGTTGCATGTCCGGCGCTGTGATTATCGGAGCTTGAGGGTGGTGAGTGCAAAAAGTGCAAACACGAGCGCGCCGATCCAGAAGCGGGTGATGACTTTGGACTCGGACCATCCGAGCAGCTCGAAATGATGATGCAGCGGGGCCATTTTGAAGATGCGCTTTTTGCGGAGCTTGTAGCTGCCGACCTGGAGGATGACGGAGAGGGCCTCGATGACGAAGATTCCGCCAATGAAGGGCAGCAGCAGCTCCTGGCGGATGACAACGGCGACAGTGCCGATGGCCCCGCCAAGAGCGAGCGAACCGACGTCGCCCATGAAGACCTCGGCCGGGTGGGCGTTGTACCAGAGGAATCCAATGCTGGCGCCGACCATGGAGCCGCAGAAGATGGTGACTTCGCCGACCATGGGCATGCGCTGGAGTTCGAGGTAGTCGGCAAAAACGGCGTGCCCGCTGACGTAAGTAAGGACGGTGAGTGCTCCGGCAGCAATGATGGTGCAGCCGATGGCGAGGCCGTCGAGACCATCGGTAAGGTTGACGGCGTTGCTGGAACCGACGATGACCAGCACCACAAGAATGATGAAAGGAACGAACGCGATAAGGCCCCAATGCGGGATGTGGCGGAGGAATCCCAGCGTGAGGTGCGGGTGCAGGTGCTTGAGGAACGGCACGCTGAGCTGGGTGGAGTAGTTCCCCTGCATCTGCATGGCGATCAGCGCAACAGCGATCGCGGCGGAGACGAGGAATTGCGCGCCGAGCTTGGCTCGTCCGGTGAGTCCCAGGTTGCGGCGATGGACGACCTTGATGTAGTCGTCGGCGAATCCGATGGCGCCGAAAGCGAGGGTTGATCCCATGACCAGCCAGACGAAGGGGTTGGAGAGATCAGACCAAAGGAGAGTCGGCAGCAGGATGGCGATGCAGATGAGGACGCCGCCCATGGTGGGAGTTCCGGCTTTTTTCTGGTGCGCCTGCGGACCTTCCTCGCGAATGTACTGGCCGATCTGAAATTCACGGAGCTTCTGGATAACGTAAGGGCCGACGAAGAGCGCGATGAGAAGCGCGGTGAGCGTGGCGAAGGCGGTGCGGAACGTCAGATACCGGAAGATGCGGAAGGGTCTGAAGTAGGGGAACAGCTTTTGATAGAGAAGCCAGTAGAGCAAACTTCCTCCGGAGTGGCGGTTTTTAAGTCGGTGTTGTGAACATCATACGGCGTGAGCGCGCCAAACGATGTGGCTTTCGATAGGCGGACGAACCTCACGCGCAACCCCGATCCCGAACGAATCCCGGAACGAAATAAGCTGGCCAGGTCGTTAATCGGTGGGCCGCATGATCCTGAGGAGCGGATGGCCGTCGATGTTCTGGAGCGGAAAGTAGACGAGATGGGTCGCGGGATCAACTGCGACCGAGTGCGCGTGCGGCGTTTGGAATTGTCCGAGCCGGTGCAATGTCTGGCCGGTCAGGTGAAAGACCGTGACGGTTCCCGATTCCGCTGAGACATAAAGACGCTTGAGGCCAGGGTCAAAGGCGAGGACATCCGGGTCGTCGCCGACCTGGTGGATGGACAACAATTTTTTCGTCTTCAGATCAAAAACCGCAAGGGAATGATTTTCCTCTCCAGCGATAAATGCAAGCCGATCCTCTTGATCCAGAGCGATGCCGTGCGGGTTTTCCAAGCCCGGCAGCGGATACCTGTCGATAATCTTCATCTTCGCAGGATCAATCGCCACCAACTGGTTCATCCTATGCACCGCCACCAGAATTTGCCCTGAACCGGGATCGTAGACGGTGTTCCCAGCGCCGCCACCCAGAGGTATGGACTTGATGAGCTTATTGGTTGTGGCGTCGATTACGGCGTCAACTGCGCCGTGTTCGTCGGAAACGAATACCCGCTTTACGGAAGGCGCATAGGCAAGACCATCCGGGTAGTCGATGGGGCCGGCTTCAGCGATCGTCTTCAGATTCGCCATATCGACGACAACGACCTGATGCTTGCCCGTCGCTGAAGCGTATACGCGCCCGATCTGAGGAGCCGCGATAACGCCATGCACGCCGGAAAAGCCGCTGAGATTGGCTATGACCTTTTTCGATTGGGTGTCAAAGACAATCAGGTGGTCAGCGCCCATGTGGGAGATGTATAGGCGATGGTGCTCAGAATCGCGGCTCTGATAGTCGAACCGAACAGCCGGGCCGGGCATGGGGATGTCGGCCACTTTTTCGAGCCCGGCATCCCTCTGACGCTGCGCCGATGCGAACGCGCCAACGACGGAAGCAAGCGCCAGAATCGCTATTCCGAAACGTAATCTTCGCCCAGGAGAACTGCTCATCCGCCACCCCCTGCGGTATCGATATTACGCTTTCGCCGGGTCGCCGCGTTCCGTGTCGATGCCGAGCTCGGCCATGGCTTTCTGGGCCTTGGCCGCGTCGAACTTGCCGTCGCGGGCCAGCTTGGAGAGAGTGGCGGCGACGATGGATTCGGCATTCACCTCGAAGTGGCGGCGTAGGTGCTCGCGGTTGTCGCTGCGTCCAAAGCCATCAGTTCCGAGCGAAACCAGCCGGTTGAGCAGCCAGGGAGCAAGCTGGTCCGGGACCACCTTCATGTAATCACTGGCGGCAATGATCGGTCCCTTGCTGCCGTTCAGCGCCGTGACAATATAAGGGGTCTTCTCCGCTTCCGCCGGATGCAGACGGTTCCACCGCTCGATGGCCAGTGCGTCGCGGCGCAGCTCGTTGTAGCTGGTCACGCTCCATACGTCGGCCTGCACGCTGTATTTTTCGGCCAGAATGTCCTGCGCGCGGAGCACCTCATTCAGGATGGTCCCGCTGCCGAAAAGCTGCGCCGTGGCCTTGCCTTTGGCGGCGGGCTTGAGCTTGTAGATGCCACGAACAATGCCTTCCTGCACGCCCTCCGGCATGGCCGGCATGGCGTAGTCCTCGTTGTACATGGTGATGTAGTAGAAGACCGGCTCGTTCTCCTGATACATACGGCGGAGGCCGTCCTGCACAATGGCGGCGAGCTCGTAAACGTAGGCGGGATCGTAGCTGACGCAGGTGGGCACGGTGGAGGCGAGCACGTGGCTGTGGCCGTCCTGGTGCTGAAGACCCTCGCCGAGCATGGTGGTGCGGCCCGCGGTCCCGGCCATGAGGAAGCCCTTGCCGCGCGAGTCGGCGAAGGCCCAGATCAAGTCTCCAACGCGC